>NZ_JAAIUZ010000029.1:0-122778 GCF_010894375.1 Stenotrophomonas sp. B1-1
ATCCACACGGTCGCCCACGCCGGGCTCTCGGCACCCAAGGTGCCAGATCGGCAAGAGATAAGATCCACGCCATGCGTGGATGAAATTGTCAGATATCGAAGAATTTGGGGTCAGAGCCCGTTGCGAAGCAACGGGATCCGACCCCATGCCATGCGATCTGCCGGAACGGCGTTCTGCTCTGGTGGGTGTCGACCTTGGTCGACACGAATGAATTCATTCGATACCTGACAGATGTGTCGACCAAGGTCGACACCTACCAACAGCCGCGCATGTCGCGATGGCCAGTAGATCCACGCCATGCGTGGATCCGTTCCGAATTCAATTCGAAATTTTCGATTCCCACAGAGATCCATCCACGCATGGCGTGGATCCCCCCGCCGATCGCGGGAATCTGTCAGAGGTGGGGCGCTGTCGGATTGCGGGGTGTCAGCCGCATGGATGCGGCTGCCAAGCCTACACGGACGTACTTGCGGCGTCCCCGCAATCCGACACCGCCCCGCCATCCCACGCAATGCCCGCTTTTGACGTTGCCGTTGCCGTTGCTTCAGTCGAGCATGGCTCGACTCTACAGGGGTGCAGGGCGCAGCCCTGCCGAAAACCCTACTTCAGCCGACGGCCGCTGCGGTCGATGCGGAACCAGTCGCCGCCTTCCATCGGCGTGTGCCCGTCAGCATCGGGCGTGCCGCGCCGGCAGCCGTTGCACACTTCGGCCACACCGTCGTGGAACGGCCAGGCGAAATCGAAGGTCGGTTCGATCACTTGCCGCAACGCCACGTCGAAGTAACCGATGCGCTCGCCCACGCGGCCACGCAGCAGACCTTCCTGCGGCGTGTCCGGGCCGTTGTCCCAGGTGATGACCGCCAGGCTGCGGCCAGTGCGGTCCACGTAATGGAAACTGCCGCCGGCATGAACCACCGCCAGCCCCTGCGCGTCGTAGGGCAGGGCGGCCAGCGCCGTGGCGTCCAGCCGCGGCTGACCTTCGGCCACGGTGCAGCCCGGCAACGCCACCAGCCCTTCGCTTTCAGTCAGCAGCTGGCACGCAGGCGCTTGTGCCTGTGCACCGGCACTGGCCAGCACGCCCAGCAGGGCCAGCCACCGCGCAACGCGGCGACCGGCCCAAACGGCAGGGGCTGGCTGCGGCCTCACTTGGCCTCGGCCTTGCGCTCGAAGGCGTTCGGCGCCGGCAGCTGCACCGGCACGCCCTGCGCATCGCAGGTGCCGGCCTGGCACAGGCGTGCGCGCAGGGCCGGGGCCGCCTGCACGATCATGTGGTAGATCGCATTCTGTTCCAGCGTGCCGCGGATCGCCTGGCTGCCCGGGCCACGGGCCCAGATGCCCACGTCTTCGCCGCCGTGCGATTCGGACTTCATCGGCACCAGCGCTTCCTGCATGTAATCGGGGTGCTCGGTGTCCACCGCGTGCAGGTCGGGGCGTCCCTTGGCCTGCTCGAACGTGCTGGGGTTGTGCGGGTAGCGCTTCGGTCCGGCCGGCTGCTGGTTGGTGGCGCCGGTGTGGCCGGGGCCGTTGGCGTAGCTCAGCGTGGTGTAGGGCTGGCCGTTGCCGTCCAGGGCGTTGTCCAGCTTGCCGGCACCGTCTTCGCCACCCTTGTCCTTCACCTTGCCCAGGATCGGGTTGCCACGCGCCGGGTAGCCGACGAAGTTGAGGGTGTGCGAGTGGTCGGCGGTGACGATGATCAGGGTGTCATCGGCCGAGGTCAGTTCGTTGGCCACGCGCACGGCATCGGACAACGCCACGGTTTCGGTCAGCGCGCGGTAGGCGTTGCCACTGTGGTTGGCATGGTCGATGCGCGCGCCTTCGATCATCAGCACGTAGCCTTCCTTGTGCTGGGCCAGGTTCTTGATCGCCGCGGCGGTCAGTTCGGCCAGGCTCGGCTCGCCGGACGGATCCTGCGGGCGCTCGTATTCGTAACGCATGTGGTCCGGCTCGAACAGGCCGAGCAGGGCCGGGGCGTTGGCGGCGGCGGCCAGCTGCTTGCTGTTCCATACGTACGCACCCTGCGGATGCGCCTGCTGCCATTCCTGCACCAGGCTGCGGCCGTCCAGGCGCTGGCCGACCTTGTCGTCATATTCGGGGTCGCGCTCTTCCACGGTGGTGAACTCACCACGACCGCCGCCCAGGGCGACCAGCGGGCCACGTCCATAGCGCGAGGTGGACAGCAACTGCTGGGCGATGTCCTGGCAGCCGGCGGCCTTGGCTTCCTCGGTCAGGTCGGTGTCGTTTTCCCAGTTGCGCTCGGGCGAATGGGCGTAGGTGGCGGCCGGGGTGGCGTGGGTCAGGCGTGCGGTGGAGACGATGCCGGTGGCCAGGCCGGCGCTGTCGGCCAGCTGCAGCCAGGTCAGCAGGCCCTTGGACAGGCTGTCGGCGCAGTCGGTGCGGCTGCCGGCGCTGACGCCGATGGCGCCCATGTGGGTCTTCACGCCGGTGGTGATGGCGGTCATGGTGCCGGCCGAATCCGGCGTCTGCGAATCGGTGTTGTAGGTCTTGCTGAACGCGGTGGCCGGGAAGCGCTCCCACGACAGCAGGTTTTCTTCGCCGGCGCTGCCCTTGCGCTGGCCTTCATAGATGCGCGCGGCGGCCACGGTGGTCAGGCTCATGCCATCGCCCAGGAACAGGATGACGTTCTTGGCCTTGCCGGCCATCGCGCCGTTGGCTGCGGCCTGTGCGGCGCCACTGCGGTACCACCACTGCGGGGTTTCGCCGGCCGGATGGGCAACCGGATCGACGGCGACCGTCAGGCCGGCCGGGGCAGTGGCGGGGGCGGTGCTGGCGCAGGCGCCCAGCAGCAGGGTGGTGGCGCAGGCGGCCAACAGAGAGACGGAACGACGCATGGACGCTGGGATCTCACAAACTGTAACGGGACGTTCATTATGCCCGGCCCAGCAAGGCACGCCGATGACACACTGATTTGCCGGTGCGGCGGTCGTTCCCGGGACAGGCTTGGGCTATCGTGGAACCATCCCTTCCTTCCCCTCTGGATTGCCTATGAAGCTGGTCTCTGCCTGGCTGCGGATTCCATTCTGGCAGCGCGTGGTCGGTGGCTTCGTGCTCGGCGCGCTGGCCGGCTGGGCGCTGGGCCCGGCCGCGGAAACGTGGTTCGGCCCGCTCGGCGAACTGTATGTCACCCTGATCAAGATGATCGCGGTGCCGCTGGTGTTCTTCGCGGTCATCAACGCGATCTCGTCGCTGCATGGCCAGAAATCGGTCGCCGCGCTCAGTGGCCGTACCTTCCTGTGGTTCGTGATCACTGCGGCGCTGGCCGTCTGCGTGGGCCTGGGCGTGGGCACGGTGCTGCAGCCCGGTGCCGGCGGCCTGCAACTGTCGATGGCCAGCAACTACGTGCCGCGCGAAGTGCCCAGCGTGGTGCAGGTGCTGCTGGACGTGGTGCCGGCCAATGTGTTCTACGCGCTGTCGGGCATCGGCACCAAGGTCAACGCTGCCGGCGAGACGGTGCTGGCGGCCGGTCGCGGTTCGATCCTGCCGGTCATCTTCTTCGCCGGCCTGGTGGGCTTTGCCATCGTCAAGCTGGGCGAGAAGGTGACCGAGGCGCGCAAGCTGGTCGGGCAGATGAGCGACATCATGATCCAGGTGACCCGCTTCGTGCTGGAAGTCACCCCGATCGGTACGTTCGGCCTGATCGCCGGCCTGGTCGGCAGCTACGGCTTCGAGAAGCTGCTGCCGCTGGGCCATTTCGTGCTGGCCCTGTACGTGGCCTGCGCGCTGCACATCGTGGTGGTGTACAGCGCGCTGCTGCTGTCGCACGGCCTGAACCCGCTGAAGTTCTTCCGCGGCGCGGCACCGGGCATGCAGGTGGCCTTCGTCAGTTCGTCCAGCTTCGCGGCGATGCCGGTGGCGCTGCGCTCGATCACCCACAACCTGGGGGTGAACAAGGACTACGGTTCGTTCGCCGTGCCGCTGGGCGCCAGCATCAAGATGGATGGCTGCGGTGCGATCTACCCGGCGCTGTGCGCGGTGTTCATTGCCCAGTACAGCGGCGTGCCGCTCACCCCGGAACAGTACGTGGTCGTGCTGATCGCTTCGGTGCTGGGCAGCTTCGGTACCGCCGGCGTTCCGGGTACCGCGGTGATCATGGCCACCGTGGTGCTGAGCGCGGCCAACCTGCCGCTGGAAACCATCGGCTACCTGTATGCCATCGATCGCATCCTGGACATGATGCGCACGATGACGAATGTGACGGGGCAGATGCTGGTGCCGGTGCTGGTGGCCAAGGAAACCGGGCTGCTGGACCAGAGCGTGTACGACAACCCCAGCACCAATGTCGGTATCGACGATCCCGACCCGACCCCGCCGCGCAGCTGAAGCGGGGCTGCAACGGGTTGTATCAGCCCCTGTAACAGGACTGATACATCCCCCGCGCAGCCCGTGAATCCTGCGTTTCGCGCGCGTTAAGCCCAACGAAATCCCAACGCGGCTGTAACACCGCGGCATCAACCGGCGCGCGTGAGCGCACGCGCAGGCCTTGTGCAACAGGCCTGCGGAAGTTGGCACGGAAACTGCTCCCTCCCTGCGCATACGCAACGGGAGAGCGGCATGGACGGCAGCAGCATCCTCATTGGTAGCCCGGTTCGGCAGATGGCACTGCTGCTGGCCCTGGCCTGCCCGCTGGCCGCCGCCGCATCCGGTGCGCGCCAGGGCGTCAAGGCGCAGCCTGGCGAAATCGTGCTGCTGCGCGATGTGTCCACGCGCCCGGCCTACCGCATGGCCCCGCCCGGCGTGGCGTTGATCGCCGACCCCAAGCCACAGCGCGAGATCGCCGGTGCACTCGGCAGCAGCGGCGCGCATGGTGGCATGGACGAACTCAGCGACGATGACTACGCCGGGCTGGGCGCTGGGCAGACCCAGCAGTTGGCCGCGCCCGGTGGAACCACGGTGGAGCGGGTGACCCACCAGGCGCTGGGGGGCACGCTCGGCCGTTCCGGTGACAGCATGATGAGCGGCAGCAACCTGAGCGGGGCGATGAGCGGCCCGCTGGGTGCGGTGGGCAACACCACCCGCGGCATCGGCGATACGGTGCGCGGTGCGCTGTCGCAGTTCCCGCTGGGCGCACCGGCGCCGGGCGGTGGCAAATGATGCGGCGCACGCGGTGCCTGCTGCTGGTGGTGGTGCTGCTGCCGGCCACGGCGCTGGCCGACGACTACAGCGGCATGCTGGCCTACCTGGATATCGCCCGCATCGACGGCCGCGCGCTGGCTGGGGCCAGCGGCGCCATCGCGGTGAACCAGGCCGCTGGCGATCTGAACATCCAGGCCAATCTGCAGGGCATGGCCAGCGGCGACCAGGCCAACGTGGCCGTGGCCGCACGCCAGCAGCGCGGCGGCAACGTGGTGCTGTCGGCACCGTTGCAGGCCAGCGCACATATCGCCGGGGAAGCATTGGCCGGCGCCAGTGGTATCGCATCGATCAACCAGGCCAGCGGCATCGCCAACACGACGCTCAACGTCGTCAGCGCGACGCTGGCCCGGCAAGGGATACGCGAATCCGATGACGCGGCGTTGGCCGCAGCGGACATCGCGTCAGCAGGGGGGCAGGGCGACACCGGTGACGGTGTTGCGGCGGGTATCCGCAGTGTCGGCGTCGCTTCGACGGCACTGCGGGGCTTCGACGGTGTCCTGCAACTCAATCAGATCGCGGGAGCGCGCAATGACACGGCCAACGTGCTGACCATGGCCGTGCAGGGCAACCCGTGAGCAACAACCACCCGATGTATCACCTGATGAGAGAGAGGGCACCATGAACGCGAACCTGAAAAGGACCGTGCTTGCGATGGCGATTGCCACGGCCTCCACTGCGGCTGCGGCCAACGGCTGGGACAACCAGAACGCCAACGCCAACATCAACCACAACCATGTCGTGACCGAAACCCGCAACGACACCCACAACCACACCGACAACGAGGTCCGCAACTGGACCCGTACCAACACCACGGTACGCAGCAACACCGACAGCTCCAACATCACCCGCAACCGCACGGTGAACGAGCAGGTACAGAAGAACAGCAACATCCAGGCCGACGAGCGCAAGGAAAAGAACAACCACGGCGTCGACGTGAACCTGGAAAAGGACCTGCGCCTGAGCTCGGACATCAGCTTCTCGGGTGACCCGGAAGTGACCGGCTCGATCGATCTGGATTCGGCCGCCATCGCGGTCATCGACAACCGCCAGTCGATCAGCAACAACGTAGGCTCCAACAGCCTGGTCACCAACAGCGCCTCCATTGCCGACGATGTCGGCGCCGGTGCGTCGGGCAACCTCGGCTTCAACGTGGTTGCCGGTGACAACAACGCGCAGGACAACGCCGCTTCGCTGTCCGCCGCCGACGCGTCCTTCAGCTTCGGCATGGCCGACGCCGAAGTGTTCGTCAACCAGGCCGGTATGGGCAACGTCACCATGAACTCCGGCGTCACCAACGCCGCCAGCCTCGGTGGCAATGCCTTCGGTGGCGCGTCGGGCAACATCGGCGTGAACATCGCCTCGGGCAACAACAACGAGCAGAAGAACGCGCTCGCTGCTTCGGTGGCCACCAGTGCGATGGCCCAGTCCAGCATCAGCTCCAACCAGATCTCCAGCGGCAACGCGGTGTCCAATGCTGGCTTCGTGCAGTCCTACACCGACACCGTGGAAGTGGGTATGAGCGGTGGCGTGGGCGGCCTGACCCTGGCCTACGGCGCCGGCACCTACAGCGGCCGTGGCAACGCTTACCAGATGGCGAACTACTACCTCGACACCTGGGACGGCGACCTGCCGCATCCGGACGGCAACAGCACCGGGCACATCGATCTGGACAACGAGATCCAGAACGCAACGATGAACCCGTACCGTCAGGGCGTGGGTGGCCTGGGCTTCGACACGCGTGAAAGCGGCACCAGCCAGTTCGTCGAACTGGGCATTGCCGACCTGTACGCCAGCCTGAGCGGCACCGTCACCACCACCCGTTGGGTGAACGTCAACGCCACCAACACCTCGGCGCTGTCCGGCAGTGCCTTCTCCGGGGCGTCGGGCAACATCGGCGTGAACGTGGCGTCTGGCACCGGCAACCTGCAGGCCAACAGCTTGGCCCTGGCCGTGGCCCAGCCCAGCACCGGCGGTGGCGGCGGCACCGGTGGCGGCGAGTAACACCGCGCGTGACCGCTTTCGCAGCTGACCTGCGTTGAGCGCAACAAGCCCGGCCGTCCGCCAATGGCCGGGTTCCCCGGGAGCCCCTGTCCCTCCTCCCCCTTGGGGCAGGGGCTCCTTCCTTTCCGTGGAGAGCACCATGGCCGGTTCCCGTTGGTGGTTGCGTGTTCTGACCTGCCTGCTGTTGCTGGGCAGCGCCGGTGCCTGGGCCGGGGACGTCGCCTTCAGCGGCGTGCTGCCCAACGGTGCGCTGATGCAGCAGAAGGTGGAAAGCATGCAGGAGCGGCGCTACCGCAACCTGGTGCGGCAACACACCGACTACAGCTGTGGGGCCGCCGCGCTGGCCACGATCCTGCGCTACGCCTACCACCTGGACACCACCGAAGCCACGGTGATCGAGGGAATGATGGGGGTTTCCGATCCACAACTGGTCAAGGAGCGCGGTTTCTCGCTGCTGGACATCAAGCGCTATGTCGAATCGCTGGGCATGCGCGGCCGCGGCTACCGCATTGATGAAACGCGCCTGCGCACCCTGCGGGTGCCGGGGCTGGTGCTGATGGATGTGCGCGGCTTCCGCCATTTCGTGGTGCTCAAGCAGGTGCGGGGCGGCGTGGTGGAAGTGGCCGACCCGATCCTGGGCAACCGTGCGCTGCCGCTACCGGAGTTCCTGGAAGCCTGGCCGTCGCGCGCCGTTTTCGTCGTCATCGGCAGCGACTTCGATCGCAATACGGTCCTGCTGCAACCGAGCGAACGGCCCAGTGCACGCGCGCTGTATGCGCGGCAGGGACCGATCACCGATGCCGAGCTGGTCGACTTCGGCTTCAGCCATGCCGACCTGTTCTGAAGGAGGCACGATCATGTTTTGCCAACGTTTACTGATTGCTGCGCTGCTGGTACTTCCTGCGTTGCCCGCGTGGGCCGTAGATGGTGCGCCGGGGCGCGGCCTGAAGGAAATCCCCGATCCGGAGCTGAATCTGATGCGTGGCCGCTACACCGTGGGCGGCAACAACGTGGCCTGGTTCGGCGTCACCATGATTTCGCAGTGGAAGGGCAATGACGGCGGCGCGGTGCAGGGTGCGCTCACCCTGGGCATGGATTTCCGCCAGGGCAGTACGCCCAAGCTGACCTTCCAGCCCAGCGTGCAGGTCACCGCCGCCGATGCACCGCTACCCGATACCAGTGGCCGCAGCATCGACAGCACCGGCCTGGCCAATGCCAGTGGTCTGGTGCAGAGCGTGCAGGTGGCGGGCGATGGCAACACCGCGCGCAACGTCACCTCGCTCACCATCCGTGATGGCGCCGTGCCCGTGGCCGGAAGTGACGACGGCACGCGCATTGCCCAGGTGCAGCAGGGTGGCGCCAGCGCCAGCGCGGTGCTGGACGGCAACCAGGCGCGCCTGCTGTTGCAGGTCGATGGCCAGGGCATGGTGCAGCAGTGGATCCGCAATGGCAGCGTCGGCCAGGGCATTGCCCTGAGCGGCGACGGCCAGAACGCCAGCAACCGGCTGCAGCTGGAGCTGGTACGCAATTCCGTGGCCGGCAACCTGCCGTTGAGCCAGAACGTGGCCCAGGCAATCGCGCTGAACCGCGGCATGGGCCCGGGCCAGTAAACCGGTCCGGTCAAGGGGGACGAACGTTCAACGCAGGTCACTGACATGCATACCTATTTGCGGCTTACCCCGCTGGCGCTGGCGGCGCTGGCGGCCAACGCCTTCGCCCAGCAGCCGGCGGCCAACGAAACGGCCGACGTGCAGGCATTGATCGGCCAACTGGAACAACTGAAAGCCAACTACGCGCAGGAGGTACGGCGCCTGCGCGAACTGGACATGCAGGTGCAGGCCATGCAGGCCCGCCTGAACGGTCGTGCCGGCGCGGCATCCACACCGGCGGCACCACTGGCCCCGGCGGCCGCGGCCGCGGTACCGCCCAGCAGCGAGGGCTACGCCAGCACCGCTGCCGAAGCACAACAGGCCAAGCAGGAAGCGCGACGCAGCGTGGACGACGTGAAGCAGCAGCAGGCAGCGCTGTTCTCACGCAGGTTCACCCTGGAAAACAGCCTGACCTATGCCCGCTACGACAGGAAGCAGTTGACCCTCAATGGCTTCCTGGCGCTGGATGCGATCTTCCTGGGCAACATCGCCATCGAGAACGTCGAATCCGATTCGCTCACCTACAACCTGGCCGCGCGCTGGGGCGTGAGCCCGAACCTGACCCTGAACGCCGACGTGCCCTACCTGGCACGGCGCACGGTCTATCAGAAGGGGGGGGCCGGTGGTGCGGCGGCTGCGATCGCGCAGGAAGAAACCAATGGCAATGGCCTGGGCGATGTGAGCGTCAGCGCGAACTACCGGCTGTTCGGCGAACGTGGCTGGCGGCCGGAAACCGTGCTGACCGGCGGAGTGACCGCACCGACCGGGCGTGCCCCCTACGGGCTGGACTGGAAGGTGATCGAGCGTGATGACGACGACTACATCCGTTTCGCGGTTCCGCGCGAACAGCCCACCGGCAATGGCGTGTGGCAGGCCAACCTGGGTGTGTCGATGGTCAAGACCGCCGACCCGGCGATCCTGTTCGCCAACGCCGGTTACATCCATTCGTTCCCGCGGGGTTTCCGCGATATCGACAGCAACCCGGACACCACCAACCCGGGGGATGTGAAGCTGGGCGGATCGGTGTACTTCGGCGCAGGCGTGGCGTTTGCCTTCAACGAACGCACCAGCCTGAGCATCTCCTTCAGCGACAAGATCACCGCTCGTGCCTCGACGCGGTTCAAGGGCGGGCAATGGGTGAAGGTGATCGGCAGTGATGCCAATGCCGCCTCGCTGAACCTGGGCGTGACCTATGCGCTGAACCAGAACACCACGCTGGTCACCCTGCTGGGCATCGGCCTGACCCCGGACGCGCCGGACTTCACCCTGGCGTTCAAGGTGCCGTACATGCTGTAGCGAAGGGCTGACGCCATGCATCGGTAGCGCCGGGCCATGCCCGGCGTTTCTTGTTGTGGTGGCGCTCACGCATGGTAGAGCCGGGCCACGCCCGGCTGCTGTTTTCCGCGGCAGCGGAGGGGTGTCACTTTCTTTGCTTGTGCACCGTGCTGCAGGAGCAGCGCGGAACGGCGCAGCCGGCCCGTAGGGTGGCGCACATGGATGTGCGCCATCAAGAAAGTAACCAAAGAAACACACCGCCGTCGGCGAGCCGGCGCTGCGCGCCGGTACCCTGCGCTCCTCGGCCCGTCGAGGGACGGCGCCGAACTCGCTGCGCTCAGACACCGGCGCCTCTTCGCCCTCGCCGGACCTGCGGTGCTCGGCTCGCTTCAAGGCGGATCCAAATCAACGTCAACGGCAACGGCAACGGCAACGTCAACGGCAGCCGGGCATCTCGGTAGCGCCGGGCCATGCCCGGCGTTTCGTTTCCGCGACCGCGGCGGGGTGTCACTTTCTTTGCTTGTGCAAAGAAAGTAACCAAAGAAACACACCGCCGTCGGCGAGCCGGCGCTGCGCGCCGGTACCCTGCGCTCCTCGGCCCGTCGAGGGACGGCGCCGAACTCGCTGCGCTCAGACACCGGCGCCTCTTCGCCCTCGCCGGACCTGCGGTGCTCGGCTCGCTTCAAGGCGGATCCAAATCAACGTCAACGGCAACGGCAACGGCAACGGCAACGTCAACGGCAGCCGGGCATCAGCGTTCCGGGGGCAGTTCCAGGCGGTGCTTGCGGCACAGCCGGTAGACGGTCACGCGCGATACCTGCATGTGCCGGGCGCAGGCGGATACGTTGTAGCCGTGCTGGCGCAATGCCTGCAGCAGCAGATCGCGTTCCACCTGGCCACGGGCATCCTGCAGCAGTGCGCGGGGTTCGGGCAGTGCGTCGTCGGCAAGTTCGAGGTCGGCGGCGGTGATCAGTTCGCCCTCGGCCACAATCGCCGCACGCTGCACGCGGTTCAGCAGCTCGCGCACATTGCCGGGCCAGCCGAAACCACGCATCGCTTGTCGGGCACCGGTGTCGAAACCCCGCGCGCGGCCGGGATGGCGCTGGCGGAAGCCGCGCAGGAAATGATCGGCCAGCAGCAGCACGTCGCTGCCACGCTCGCGCAGCGGGGGCATCGGCAGGCGCAGCACGTTCAGGCGGTAATACAGATCGCGCCGGAAGCGGCCCTGGGCCACCGCCTGTTCCAGTTCGACATGGGTGGCGGCCAGCACCCGCACATCCACCCGCAGCGGCTGGTTGCTGCCCACGCGTTCGAGCGTGCCTTCCTGCAGCACGCGCAGCAGGCTGGTCTGCGCATCGCCGGGCAGGTCGCCCACCTCGTCCAGGAACACGGTGCCGCCATGGGCCGATTCGAACAGGCCGATGCGGCGCTGGGCGGCGCCGGTGAACGCGCCGCGCTCATGGCCGAACAGCTCCGACTGCACCAGGTTGGCGGGAATGGCGCCGCAGTTCACCGCCAGGAAGGGCTTGCCGGCCCGGCCAGACAGCGCATGCAGGGCCTGCGCGGCCAGTTCCTTGCCGGTGCCGGTTTCGCCGGTGACCAGCACCGGCAGATCCACCGGCGCGAATTTGTGCAGGGCCGCGCGCACGGCCAGCACGCGCGGGCTGTCACCGATCAGGGCCGGCAGGCCACCGCCATCGCAGGCGCGCGCCGGGTCGCTGGTGTCAGCGTCGGCCTGGCGCTGCATGGTGGACACCAGCGCGCCCAGTTCCAGCGGCAGGGTGAACTGGTTCTGGCAGGCCAGCAGGACGTCGGTCCAGGCAGGGGGAGGGCTGTGCACGTCCGCCGGCAGCACCGCCAGCCAAGGCAGGTGCTGGTGCTGCTGCACCCAGGGCAGCAGTGCCTGCAGCGCGTCCAGATCGAGGTGGCGCAGGTCGATCACTGCCACCAGATGGTCACGACCGCGCAGGCCGACGGCCATCGCCGGCCCGGGCGCCACGCAGCGCAGCTGCCAGCCGGCGGCGGCCAGCGCGCCACGCTCGGACGCCTGCGGCTGTCCGAACCAGATCACGCAACGTGATGGAATTTCCAGGCTTGCTGCCATTCCTTTCCCCCCGGCACGCAGACAGCGCGGGCGGGGTCTGGCTGGGTATCCCGGCATGCCGCCCCACGCCGGGTTACGCAGGCCGCGGGCTGGCGGCCGGCCGCGGCCCAACGGACCGTGACATCAAGCACCAACGCACGGGGCGACGGCCAGCGGCCAGCGGCGCGGCCACGAAAAAGCCGCTGCAGGGCAGCGGCTCGGTCGTTCAGGCGGTGACGGTGCGGGCGGCGGTCAGAGATCGACCCGGCGCGCCTGCATGAACTTGTTGCCCCAGTAGCCGCTGAGCAGGGTGTCCACGCGCACGTCCTTGCCGGTGCTCGGGGCGTGCAGGAAGCGACCTTCGCCCACGTAGATGCCAACATGGTCGACCCGACCCTTGCGGCCGAAGAACACCAGATCACCGGCGGCCAACGAGGCGCGGTCGTTGATCAGCTGGGCGTTGTTGTCGTGGGCCATTTCGCGCGAGACGCGCGGCAGTTCGATGCCCAGTGCCGAACGGAACACGTAGCCCACCAGACCGCTGCAGTCGAAGCCGCTGTCCGGGTTGCTGCCGCCCCAGCGGTACGGGGTGCCCAGCAGGGTCATCGCGCGGCGCAGCAGCGACTGCACCTTGCCGTTGTCGGCTTCACTGCCGACCACGACGCTGCCGTTGGCGGCGCTGCTGGTGTCGTAGTTGGCAAGCAGGCGGCTGAGATCGCCGGCGACCATGGCCGAGCGGTCCATCAGCGGAATGGTGTCGTTGGCAGCCAAGTGCGGCAGCAGGGCGGCCAGGGTGGCGCTGGCGGCGGCGTCGGCGCGGCTGCGCTGGGCGGCCGGTTCGGCCTTGGCGGCCGGCTTGGCGGTGGCTTCCACGGAAGCCGGTGCCGGTGCGTCGGAACGGTTCGGAGCGGTCTGCGCCCAGGCCGGAAGGCTGGAGAGGCAGAGTGCCAGGCCCAGCAGCAGCGGGCGGACACGATGTGAAGGAACGGCGGTCTGGCCTTGGCCTTGCAGGTCGTCAGTCGTCACGCGTCGGTCACAGGAAAAAAACGATGGGGCATCATGCCCTGTAAAAGCCGCGATAAGTTAAAAATTCCGTTATAAAATCGTTATTTACAGCGTGATTTGCGTCACAGTTTTGAACATATCGCCTGTTCAGTTTAGCGAAGGACGCGTTTCGCTCCTGTGTAGTGGTCTTTCCAGTAGGGACCACTGAGCGAATCCAGGCGCACCGTGCCGCCGGTGCTGGGCGCGTGCACGAAGCGGCCTTCGCCCACGTAGATGCCCACGTGGGTCACGTTGCCGCGACTGCCGAAGAACACCAGATCGCCGGTGGCCAGGCGCTGCGGATCGATCCTCGGGCCCTGCACCGCGGCCAGGTCGCGCGAGGTGCGCGGCAGCTTCAGGTCGACCATTTCCCGGTACACGTAGGTGACCAGGCCGCTGCAGTCGAAGCCCGAATCGGGGGTGTTGCCGCCATAGCGGTAGGGCGTGCCGACCAGGCTGATCGCGCGCATCAGCACCGAATTGGCGGCCTCGGGGTTGTCCGGCGTGGTCGCCGGCCAGTGCGCCGAGGGCGGCGGCGGGGCGGGGCGGGTGGCCTTGCCGCCGCCGCAGGCGGACAGCAACAGGGGCAGGGCCAGCAGCAGAGCGGGCGCGAAGAGCCGGCGCGGGCCGGACGAAACTGGCGTGATGTGCATGATCTCCGGATAATGCGCCACCTTGGATTGGCCGTCATGATGGCGGCGTCCCCGCCGGGCGACAACCCGCCCCAACCCGCCTGCCTTCGGCAGATCCAGACAGAGTTGCGCATGAAGATCGAAAAAGACCGCGTTGTCCGCTTCCACTACACCGTTTCCGAAGTCGGCCAGGCGCCGATCGAGTCGTCCAAGGACCGCGGCGAGCCGCTGGCGATCCTTATCGGCCACGGCAACATCATCCCGGGCCTGGAAAACGCCATGATGGACCAGGAAGCCGGTGCGACCTTCAGCGTCGACGTGACCGCTGCAGATGCCTACGGCGAACGCCGCGAAGGCCTGTCCCAGCGCGTGCCGAAGAAGCATTTCGGCAACGCCAAGCTGGCCCCGGGCCAGCAGGTGGTGCTGCAGACCAACTTCGGCCCGCGCGCGGTCACCGTGCAGAAGGTCGGCATGAGCGTGGTTGACGTTGACCTGAACCACCCGATGGCCGGCAAGGACCTGCACTTCGACGTGGAAATCGTTGAAGTGCGCGAAGCCGGCAAGGAAGAGATCGAACACGGCCACGTGCACGGCGACGGCGGTCACCAGCACTGATCGCTGCACGATCGTGATGCCAGCAACGGCCCGCTTCGGCGGGCCGTTGTGTTTCCGGACCAGGCCGCGGGCAGACCCGCAGTGCGCCCGGCAGCGGCATAATGACGGACCTGCCCACCGGATGTTCCGTGAACGCCGCACTTCCTTCCCTGCAGCCGGTCACCTCCGGCGAACGCATCGCCGTGCTGGATGTGCTGCGCGGGGTGGCCCTGCTGGGCATCCTGCTGATGAACATCGAGGCCTTCGCCGGCCCGCTGGAGCTGGCCTTCACCGGCATCGACACGCACTGGCAGGGCATCGACTACTGGGCCGATGCCTTCGTCTACGTGTTCGTGCAGGGCAAATTCTTCACCCTGTTCTCGCTGCTGTTCGGTGCCGGCTTCGCGGTCATGGCCCAGCGCGCCGAAGCGGCCGGCCGTGACTTCGCCCCGTTCTACCTGCGCCGCAGCGCCGGCCTGCTGCTGATCGGGCTGTGCCATGCGCTGCTGGTCTGGTCCGGCGACATCCTGGTGCTGTATGCGCTGGCGTCGCTGCCGCTGCTGGCCTGTCGTGAAGCCCCGCGCAGCTGGCTGCCCTGGATGGGAGCCACGGTCTATCTGGGCGGGGTGCTGCTGATGCTGCTGGTGGGGGCCATCGTGTCGATGGCCACGCCGCAGGACGTGCAGAAGATGCTGGCCGACGCCCAGCAGAGCATCGACCAGCAACGCCTGGTGTATGGGCAGGGCAGCTGGCTGCAGGCCAACGGCCAGCGCCTGCACGAGTTCGGCGTGGCGCTGGGCGGCATGATCATTTCCGGGCCGCAGGTACTGGGCATGTTCCTGCTCGGCAGCTGGTTCGCCAGCAGCGGTGCACTGTCCGCGCCGGAACGTTTCCCGCGCCTGTACGCGCTGCTGCGCTGGGTCGCACTGCCGCTGGGCCTGCTGCTGACGCTGGCCGGCACGTACTGGAAGCCCTATCTGCAGCCCGGCGCCTACGATCTGCCCACCACCGCCGCCATGGCCCTTGTGGCGATCGGTGCAGTGCCCATGTGCCTGGGCTACCTGGCGTGGATCGTGCGCTGGCGCGTGGCCCTGCGCGGCCTGGCCGCGGTGGGGCGCATGGCGCTGACCCATTACCTGCTGCAGTCGCTGTTGTGCACGCTGCTGTTCTACCACTATGGGCTGGGGGCGTTCGAGCAGGTGCCGCGCGCCTGGCAGCTGCTGCTGGCGCTGGCGCTGTTCGCGGCGCAGGTGGCGATCAGCCACGTGTGGCTGCGTCGTTTCCGCTTCGGGCCGGTGGAATGGCTGTGGCGGGCGATGACCTACCGGCAGTGGCCGGCTATGCGCGTTACCCGCGCGGCCGACTGACGTGCCGTATCACTCACGCGGGGCTGCCAGCCTGCCGTGGCATGCTTGCCGCGTGCGCGTGGCGTACCTCGACGATGTTGTTGTTTCCCCTGACTGCGAGCGATTGCGATGAGTACGGCGCCCTTCGACTATGACCTGATCGTGCTGGGCGGCGGTTCTGCCGGCCTGGCCGGCGCCATCCGCGCCGCGCAGTACGGCAAGCGGGTGGCACTGCTGGAACCGGGCGAGCTGGGCGGCACCTGCGTGAACATCGGCTGCGTGCCGAAGAAGGCGATGTGGCTGGCGGCCGACCTGGCCGAACGCATCGGCCTGGCGCATGCGATGGGTTTCGATGTGCCGGCGCGTCCTGCGCTGTCCTGGAAGGAACTGGTGATCCACCGCCAGGCCTACATCACCAACATCCACAAGAGCTACCACGCGCGCCTGGACGAGACTGGCGTAGTGCGCATTCCCGCGCGCGGCCACCTGCTGGATGCGCACACCGTGGCCTGCGCCGATGGCGTGCGCTACAGCGCCCAGCACATCCTGATCGCTACCGGCGCGCACCCGCAGCGGCCCGACGTGCCCGGCGCCGAGCTGGGCCTGGTATCGGATGATTTCTTCGATCTGCGCGCGGCGCCGGCCGAGGTTGCGATCGTCGGCGGTGGCTACATCGCCGTGGAACTGGCCGGCCTGCTGCAGGCACTGGGCAGTCGGGTCAGCCTGCTGGTGCGCGGACAGCGCCTGCTGGACCGGTTCGACCACGAACTGACCGAGCAGCTGGCCGAAAACCTGCGCCAGCAGGGCGTGCGCATCTGCTTCGAATTCGACCTGAAGGCACTGCAGCGCGACGGCCAGCAGGTGCGCGTGGTGGGCGCGCAGGGGGCGCTGGACTGCGTGTTCGATGCGGTGTTCTTCGCTACCGGCCGCCGCGGCAACAGTGCGGATGTGGGCCTGGAAGCGCTGGGCATCGGCATCGGTGAGCACCGCCAGGTGCAGGTCGATGAATGGCAGACCACGGCGGTGCCGAGCGTGCACGCGGTGGGTGATATTGCCGGCAAGGTCGGGCTGACCCCGGTGGCGGTGGCCGCAGCGCGGCGCCTGATGGACCGCCTGTTCGGCGGCAAGCCGGAATCGAAGATGGATTACGAAACCGTGCCCAGCGTGGTGTTCTCGCACCCGCCGCTGGGCGCGGTTGGCCTGAGCGAACAGCAGGCGCGCGAATGCTTCGATCAGGTAACGGTCTATCACAGCCGGTTCCGGCCGATGCTGCAGGCGCTGGCCAACGGCACCCAGCGCAGCCTGTTCAAGATGGTATGCGCGGGCCCGGAAGAACGCGTGGTCGGCATCCATCTGCTGGGTGAGGCCGCCGATGAGATCCTGCAGGGCTTTGCGGTGGCGGTGAAGATGGGCGCGACCAAGGCACAGTTCGACGCCACCGTGGCGATCCATCCCACCTCGTCGGAAGAAGTGGTGTTGATGCGGTAACCCGGCTGGGTAGAGTCGAGCTTGCTCGACTGATCAACCTTGCTCGACTGAAGGACCGCGCGCAGTCGAGCAAGCTCGACGCTACGGCCTGCGCCGCCCCATGCGACAATGGGTGCCCCACGATTGCCCCTGGCCGCCCCGCGCGGCCTGTTGTCGTTCCCATGTCCAGCCCGTCTTCGCGCATCGCCACCGCTTCGCCCCGCATCGCGCTGGGCGGCATCGGGCTGGCCGCGATCGGCGCCGTTGCGGCCTCCGGCAAGGCGATCATCGTCAAGCTGGGCCTGCGCCATGGCGTGGATGCGACCACGCTGCTGGCCCTGCGCATGCTGATGGCGTTGCCGCTGTTCGTACTGATGGCGCTGTGGAGCGCACGCCGCGCCGAACCGCTGTCCTGGGCGGACCGTGCGCGCGTGCTGTGGCTCGGCTTCACCGGCTACTACCTGTCCAGCCTGCTCGATTTCCAGGGGCTGCAGTACATCAGCGTGACCCTGGAACGGCTGATCCTGTACTTGAACCCGACCCTGGTGCTGCTGATCAACGTGCTGCTGGCGCGGCAGCGGCCGGGGCGCTGGCAGATCGCCGCGCTGGTGCTCAGCTACCTGGGGGTGCTGCTGGCCTTCGGCCATGACCTGCAGCGCGAGGGCGGGCAGATCATCATCGGCAGTCTGCTGGTGCTGGGCAGTGCGCTCAGCTATGCGCTGTACCTGTTCGGCAGCGGGCAGGTGGTGGCGCGCGTGGGCGCGGTGCGGCTGACCGCCTATGCCAGCTGCGTGGCCAGCGTGCTGGTGCTGCTGCACTTTGCGGTGACCCACCCGCTGCCGCTGCTGTGGCAGGCACCGGCGCCGGTGCAGTGGTTGTCGCTGGTCAATGCCACGGTGTGCACGGTGCTGCCGGTGCTGGCGATCATGCTGGCGGTGCAGCGCGTGGGTTCGTCGCTGGCCGCGCAGGTGGGTATGCTGGGCCCTGTTTCCACCATCGTGATGAGCCTATGGTTGCTCGACGAACCGATGGGGCCGGCGCAGATCGCCGGCACCGTGCTGGTCCTGCTGGGCGTGCTGCTGGTGACGCGCCTGCGGCGCTGACCCCGGAACAGGCGCGCGCGCGCATCCTGCAGGTGATCCATGCCATTCCGCCGGGCCAGGTGATGGGCTACGGCCAGGTCGCCATGCGTGCCGGTCTGCCCGGTCGCGCCCGCCTGACCGCCCGCGTGCTGGGGCAGAACGACGATCCCAGCCTGCCCTGGCACCGGGTGCTGCGTTCGGACGGCCGTATCGCCATGGCCGAAGGATCGGCGGGCTGGCGCGAGCAGGCGCAGCGGCTGCGTGCGGAAGGCGTGGTGGTCACCAATGGCCGCGTGCGCATGCCGGCGATCGACCCGGCCGCCGCCCTGGACGCGGCGCTGTGGGGCCCGGCCTGAGCATCGCCGCCGGCTGAACCGGCACGCCAGCGCCGTCGCCAAACCCACACCCTGCACCGGCTATGATGGTGTTCGTTCCATGCCGGTCATCACATGTTCCCGCGACTGCCCACCGTTACCAAGGCCCTGCTGATCGCCAACGCGATCCTGTTCCTGCTGCAGCAGCCGTTCCTGCTCGGCATGCAGACCTTTGCCCCGTTCATGCTGCAGCCGCTGCAGCAGGGCTTCGACGCCTTTTCGCCGGGCGGCAACTTCCAGCCCTGGCAGCTGCTGACCTATGGTTTCCTGCACGGCAGCTTCGGCCACCTGTTCTTCAACATGCTGGCCGTCTTCATGTTCGGCGCGCCGCTGGAACAGACCTGGGGCGAGAAGCGGTTCCTGATCTATTACCTGGTGTGCGTGGTGGGCGCCGGCCTGTGCCAGTTGCTGGTCGGCTCGCTGCTGGAGAACCCGGCACCAGTGCTGGGCGCGTCCGGCGGTGTGTTCGGCCTGCTGCTGGCCTACGGCATGCTGTTCCCGAACCAGCGGGTGATGCTGCTGTTCCCGCCCATTCCGATGAAGGCACGCACCTTCGTGATCCTGTTCGGCGTGGGCGAACTGGTGCTGGGCATGACCGGCTGGCAGCCGGGCGTTGCCCACTTCGCGCACTTGGGCGGCATGCTGTTCGGCTGGCTGCTGATCCGCTACTGGCGCGGCCAACCACCGTTCAACAAGCGCCGCCCACCCGGCCCGCCAAAGCGCCCGAACCACCTGCGCAGCGTGAAGTAAGGCGCGCCGCGCCTTGCTTCACGCGGGTAGGTGCCGACCGTTGGTCGGCACGAAACGTCCGGTAGGTGCCAACCTTGGTTGGCACACGCAAAGGCGTGCCAACCCAGGTTGGCACCTACCCATGCGGGCCACCTCACAGATCCTGCAGCACCACCTGGGCGGCATTGTGCCCCGGTGCCCCGGTCACGCCGCCACCGGGATGGGTGCCCGACCCACACAGATACAGACCGGGCAGGGCGCCGCGATACCCGGCCTGGCCCACCATCGGCCGCGCTGAGAACAGCTGGTTGGCGCTGAGCGCGCCATGGAAGATGTCGCCGCCGATCAGCCCGAAGGTGCGCTCCAGATCCAGCGGCGACAGCACCTGCCGGCCCAGCACGCTGGCCGCGAACCCGGGTGCATGGCGATCAACGGTGGCGATCATCAGATCGGCCACGGTGTCACGGTGATCATCCCAGTGCATGCCGCCTGGCAGCACCGGCGCCACGTGCTGGCAGAACAGGCTGGCCACGTGCTGCCCCGGCGGCGCCAGCGAATCATCCAGGGTGCTGGGAATCAGCATCTCCACGATCGGTTCGCGCGACCAGCCGTCGCGGCGTGCATCCAGCCACGCGCGATCCATATAGTCCAGGCTGGGGGCCAGGATGATGCCCGCGCTCAGGTGTGGGCCGGGGCCGGGCAGGGCACGGAAGTCGGGCAGGGCAGACAGCGCCACGTTCATGCGGAAGGTGCCCGAACCACAGCGCCACTGCGCCATGCGCTCGCGGGTGGGGGCCGGTACCTGCTGCGGTTCCAGCAACTGTTCGTACAGCAGTTTCGGATTGACGTTGGCCACCACCGCGTGGGCGCGCTCGCTGCTGCCGTCGGCCAGCACCACGCCGACCACGCGCCCGTGTTCGACCTGCAGGTGGCGCACGGCGGCATCGACCCGCAGTTCGGCGCCGGCCTCGCGTGCGGCCGCGGCAATGGCCTGGCTGATCGCGCCCATGCCACCGATCGCATGGCCCCAGGCGCCCTTCACCCCGTTGCACTGGCCGAAAACATGGTGCAGCAGTACGTAGGCGCTGCCTGGCGTATACGGGCTGGCGTAGTTGCCGACGATGCCGTCGAAGCCGAACAGTGCCTTGATCGGTTCGCTCTCGAACCAGCGGTCCAGGTACTCGGCGGCCGACAGCGTGAACAGGTCCAGCAGTTCCTGCCGCAGCGCCGGGTCCAGCGCCGCCAGCTCGCGGCCGAGTCGGCCCATCTGCCACAGCGCCGGAAGCGCACGCCAGCCGGCGTCCACGCCCAGGTCGGGCGGCGCGCGCAGTGCCCAGGCGCGTAGCACGTCGGCGAAGATTTCCAGGCGGGCTTCATAGGCGGGCAGGGCCTGTGCATCGCGCGCGGAAAACTTCACCACCTCGGCCTGGGTGCGGCCCGGTGCTGCCAGCAGGTAGCGGCCATCGGCCAGCGGCAGGAAGTTGTTCACCGGCCGCGCAACGATGCGCAGCCCGTGCTGGTGCAGCTGCAGGTCGTCGATCACCTTCGGCTGCAGCAGCGATACCGTGTACGAGGCCACCGAGTTACGGAAGCCCGGGTGGAATTCTTCGGTGACGGCGGCCCCGCCCAGCACCGCGCGTCGTTCCAGCACCAGCACCTTGTGCCCGGCGCGGGCCAGATAGGCCGCGCACACCAGACCGTTGTGGCCGCCACCGACGATGATCGCGTCCCAGTGGTTCATGCCTGCGCGATGGCGGCTTCGATGGTGGCGATGTCGATCTTCTTCATCGGCATCATGGCGTTGAACGCGCGTCGCGCCAGTGCCTTGTCGCTGCTGGTCACCGCGTCCATCAATACGCGCGGGCTGATCTGCCAGGACACGCCCCAGCGGTCCTTGCACCAGCCACATTCGCTTTCCTGGCCGCCGTTGCCGACGATGGCGTCCCACAGCCGGTCGGTTTCGGCCTGGTCCTCGGTCTGGATCTGGAACGAGAACGCTTCGCTGTGCTTGAACGCCGGGCCACCATTGAGGCCCACGCAGGGAATGCCGTACACGGTGAATTCCACCATCAGCACATCGCCCTCGCGGCCGTCGGGGTAGTCACTGGGCGCGGCATGCACGGCGGTCACCGCACTGTCGGCAAAGGTCTGGGCATAGAAGGTGGCCGCCGCCAGGGCGTCCTTGTCGTACCACACGCAGATGGTGTTCTTGTGGGCCATGGCCGGGCTCCGGAACGGTCGATGGCGCAGCGATAGCACGGCACCCGTTAACACCGGATCGTGCTGCGCTGCAGGAGCGCCAGGCGGCGCGCTACCATGGCGCAACGACACGACAGGGAAGGCGCGTGAAGATCCTGGTTCTGGGTGGGTACGGTGTGTTCGGTGGGCGCTTGGTGCGGTTGCTGGCCGATCTTGCGCAGTTGGAGCTGTTGATCGCCGGCCGCACGCTGGCAGCGGCGCAGGCGTTCTGCGCGGCCCATCAGGGCCAGCCGCGGGTACGCCCGCTGCAGGTGGACCGGCGGCAACTGGCTCCGGTACTGCAGGCCGAGCGCCCCGACCTGGTGGTCGATGCCTCCGGCCCCTTCCAGGATTACGGCGAGCACCGCTACAGCGCGGTGGAAGCGTGCATCGCCGCCGGCATCGATTACCTGGATTTCGCCGATGCCGCCGACTTCGTGTTCGGCGTGTCCGCCTACGATGCACAGGCCCGCGCGGCTGGCGTGTACGTGCTTTCCGGGGTCAGCAGTTTCCCGGTGCTGACCGCTGCGGTGCTGCGGCAGATGGCCACGCGCATGGACATTGTGCGGGTGGAAGGCGGTATCGCGCCGTCGCCGTTCGCAGGCATCGGCCTGAACGTGATGCGCGCGGTGGTGGGCTATGCCGGTTCGCCGGTGAAACTGCGCCGGCACGGCCGCGATGGCCACGGCGTTGGTCTGGCCGAGAGCCGCCGTTTCACCGTCGCGGTGCCGGGGCGCCTGCCGCTGCGCAACCTGCATTTTTCGCTGGTGGATGTGCCGGACCTGCAGGTGCTGCCGCCCGAACACCCGACCATGACCGATATCTGGATGGGCGCCGGCCCGGTGCCGGAAGTGCTGCACCGGGTGCTGAACCTGCTGGCCAAGGCGCGCTGGCGGTTCAAGCTGCCGTCGCTGGAGCCGTGTTCGCGCCTGTTCTACACCGTGCTGAACCTGATGAAGTTCGGCGAACACCGCGGCGGCATGATCGTGCGCGCGCAGGGCACCTGCAACGGCGCGCCGGTTGAACAGAGCTGGCACCTGCTGGCCGAGGCCGATGACGGTCCCTACATTCCATCGATGGCGATCGAAGCGGTGATCCGCAAGCAACTGGCCGGTGAGCGGCCGGCACCGGGCGCGCGCGCGGCGACCCACGCGTTGGAACTGTCCGACTACGAACAGCTGTTCGTCGGCCGCACCATCCACACCGGTTTCCGCCGCGACATGCCCGGTGCCAGCCTGTACCAGCGCGTGCTGGGCGATGCGTATGCGCGATTGCCGGCCACCGTGCAGGCGCTGCATGCACCGGGTGCGGCGCAGCGCTGGGTGGGGCAGGCGCAGGTGGAGCGCGGGCGCGGCGTGTTGTCGCGCGTGCTGGGCAGGATCTTCGGTTTCCCCGCCGCCGCTGCAAACGTGCCGGTGACAGTGCAGTTCAGCCCCGAAGCGGGCGGCGAGCGCTGGACGCGCACCTTCAACGGGCAGCGCTTCTCTTCGCTGCAGACCGAAGGCAAGGGGCGTGACGAGGCGCTGCTGGTCGAGCGCTTCGGTGCCGTGGCGGTCGCCTTGGCGCTGGTGGTGGACGGCGGGCGGCTGCAACTGGTGCCGCGCAGCTGGTCGGTGCTGGGCATCCCGCTGCCGCGCGCACTGCTGCCTGGTGACCAGAGCTTCGAGTACGAGGCGGATGGACGTTTCGTGTTCGACGTGGAGATTGGCGCGCCGGGGGTGGGGCGCATCGTGCACTACCGCGGCACGTTGCAGCCGGGTTGACGGGTATCCACGCGTGGCGTGGATCGACCCAGGTACATGCGGAAAAGGCGCCGGAAGGCGCCTTTTCCGTTACTGCATCACCGCTGCATTCAACGCCAGACCTTGATCTGCTCGGCGTCGGTGCGCTGCATCGGCTGGCCGGCCTTGCAGCTGAAGGTCGCGCCGAAGGCCGGCAGGTTCGACAGCGGCCCGTTGGTGCGCCAGCGGCCCGGTGCACGGATGTCGGCGGTCAGGCGGCGCGCGGCTTCGTTCGGCGACAGCTGCTGCGGCCACAGTGCGGCCCAGGCGCGGAAGAAGCCCTGCTGCTGGGCCGGCTTTGCCTTGGGTTCCTGTGCCGTGTAGGCGGCCCAGGCCAGTTCCAGGCCAGCGATGTCGGCCAGGTTCTCTTCCTGGGTCAGCGTGCCGTTCACCTTGGCACCCTTCACACCGGGGAATTCGTAGGCGCCGTACTGCGCGGCCACGCGGTTGCCCAGCAGGGTCCAGGCGGTCTTGTCAGCGGGCGTCCACCAGCTGCGCAGCTCGCCCTTGGCATCCACCAGGGCGCCCTTGGCATCGATGGCGCGGTTCAGTTCGTGGCCGACCAGGCCGCCGAAGCTGCCGAACTTGTCGGCGGCGTCGGCCTTGGCGTTGAACACCGGGCCCTGCAGGATGGCGGCGGTGACGATCAGGCGGTTCTGGGCCAGATCGTAGGCCAGCGACGGTTGCTGCGGCAGCACGTCCCAGCGGCGGTCGGCGTTGCCCTTGCCGATGCGCTTCATCTCTTCGCGGTGGCGCCAGGTGGAGGCGATCAGCATGTTGCCGCCGAACGAACCACGGCCCATCGGCTGCACGCTGTAGTCCAGGTCGCGCAGCGGGGTGCCGATCTCGATCTTCAGCGCGGCCAGCTTGGCCTGCGCTTCGGTCTTGGCCTCGGCGCTCATCCAGGTGCTGTTCTTCACCGCGTCGATCTGCACTTCACGCACCTTGTCGACGATCCACGCCGCCTGGCGGCGGTCTTCGGCCGACAGGTAACGCGCGGCATATTCGCGGCCGACCATCGGGCCGGCGGCCACGTTGATGGCGTCCAGCACGCTTTCCCAGCGCTGCGGCGGCAGGGTTTCACCGCGCAGCACGCGGCCGCGGAATTCGAATTCCGCATCGCGGTAGGCCTTGGACAGGTACGGCGCCATCGAATCACCCACGCGCCAGCGCAGGTACGCCTTCCACTGGTCCGGCTTGAGCTTGGTGACCATGCCGTCGAGCTGCTTGAACAGCTGCGGGTCGGCCAGCGAGACCAGGTCGTCGTTCACGCCCTGCGCCTTCAGGAAGGCATCCAGCTGCAGGTTGCGGTAGCGGCTGTTCAGATCCTTGGTGGAGATCGGCGCGTAGTTGTTGAACGGGTTGTTGATGCCGGCCAGCGACTGCGCATTGCGCGCCAGTTCGGATTCCAGCGCGATGACCGACTGCGCTTCGGCATCCAGCTTGGCGGCCGGGGTGCCGGTCAGGGCCAGGATCTGCTTCACGTAGTTGCGGTAGCGGCCCATCAGGGCGACCGTGTCCGCGTCGGTGCGGGTGTAGAACGCCGGATCGGGCAGGCCCATGCCGCCCTGCATGAAGTAGCCGATGTGGCGGTCCAGCGCCTTCAGGTCCACGTCCGGGCCGAAGTTGAAGGCCACCGGAATACCGACCTGGTGCAGCGCGGCGATCGAGGCCGGTACATCCTTGGCCTTCTTGATGGCATTGATGCGGGTCAGCAGCGGGGCGATCGGGTTCGAACCGTCCGCTTCCACGGCGGCTTCGTCCAGGCCGCTGGCCCAGAAGTCGCCCAGCAGCTTCTGCACGTTGCCCTGCGGCGCCTTCATCGAGGCGTCCAGCAGTTCACGCTGCTGCTGGCGGCTGCGGTCGACCAGCTGGCCCAGCGCGGTCGCAGCACCGGTCTGCGGGGCCGGGTTGGCCTTCAGCCAGCCGGCGTTGGTGGCGTCGTAGAAATCGCTGCACTGGGCGCTCACGGCAGGCGCGCGCGCGGCCTTCTTCTTGGCGGCGAATGCATCGTGGGTCGGGACCAGGGTCGCCAGGCTGATGCCCAGGGCGACGGCAAGCGGACGGAAGTTGGGCATGTAGAACGAATCCGTGATGGATTGAGGGCGGGCGAACTATAGCAAGCCGTGCATGGGCGCGGCATGCACGCGTCACGCGGTGCTGCGTTTGCCCGCGGCAGTAGATCCACGCCATGCGTGGATGGCGTTGCCTGCATGGGATCCGACCCCGGAAAAACAAAGGCCCGGGACGTCCCGGGCCTTTGCAGGTCTACTGCAGCCTCAGCCGTGGCTTACCAGATCACCACCTGCTGGTCGCCGGTGCGGGCCATCGGCGAACCGGCCTTGCACTGGAACGCCGCAGCGAAGGTCGGCAGGTTCGACGGCGCACCCATGGCGCGGAACTGCGCCGGGGCGTGCGGGTCGGTGGCCAGGCGGACCTTGGCGTTTTCCGGGGTGTACTTGGTGCGCCACACGGTGGCCCAGTTGAAGAAGAAGCGCTGGTCGCGGCTGAAGCCATCGACCTTCGGGTCTTCCTTGCCGGCGCTGGCCTTCTGCAGGGCGTCGTAGGCCGTGGCCAGGCCGCCCAGGTCGGCGATGTTCTCGCCCAGGGTCAGCTTGCCGTTCACCGCCTGGCCGTCCACCTTGTACTGGTCGAACTGCTTGACCAGCTTGCCGGTCAGGCCCGCGAAGTTCTTCGAATCGCCTTCGGTCCACCAGTTCTCGAAGTTGCCGGTCGGCCCGAAGCGGCTGCCCTGGTCGTCGTAACCGTGGGTCATTTCGTGGCCGATGACCGCGCCGATGCCGCCGTAGTTCAGGGCGTCGTCGGCCTTCGGGTCGAAGAACGGCGGCTGCAGGATGGCGGCCGGGAACACGATCTCGTTCTGCAGCGGGTTGTAGTAGGCGTTGACGGTCTGCGGGGTCATGCCCCACTCGGTCTTGTCCACCGGCTTGCCGATCTTGGACAGGTTGTACTGGTAGTTGAACGCGGTGGCCGCGCGCACGTTGCCCAGGTAGCTGTCACGGTTGGTCTGCAGGCCCGACCAGTCGCGCCACTTGTCCGGGTAGCCGATCTTCGGGGTGAAGGTTTCCCACTTGGCGATGGCCTTGGCCTTGGTTTCATCGCTCATCCAGGACAGGCCCTGGATGCGGTCCTTCAGCGAGGCGGCCAGGTTCTTCACCAGGTCTTCCATCTTCGCCTTGGCTTCCGGCGAGAAGGCCACCTTCACGTACAGCTGGCCGAAGGCTTCGCCGGCGTCGCTTTCAATGGTGCCCAGCACGCGCTTCCAGCGCGGCTTCTGTTCCTTCTGGCCGTTCAGGGTCTTGCCGTAGAAGTTGTAGCTTTCCTGCACGAAGGCTTCGGACAGGTACGGCGAAGCGCCATCAACGGTGTGGAAGCGCAGGTAGGCGCGCCAGATCGACGGATCGGTATCGGCCAGGGCCTTGCTCACTTCCTGGTGGAAGGTCGGGATGGCCAGCGAGAACTTCTCCGGCGCGGCGACGTTCTGCGACTTGAAGAACTCGGTCCAGCTGAAGTTCGGGGTCAGCGCGTCGGCCTCGGCCAGGGTGACCGGGTGGTAGAACAGGGACACGTCGCGCGACAGTTCTTCGCTCGACTTGGAGGCCTTGGCCAGGCGGGTTTCGAACTTGACCACGTCCTCGGCCTGCTTGGCGGCATCGGCCGCAGCCACGCCGGACAGTTCCAGCACCTTGGCCACGTGGGCCTGGTAGGCCTTCAGCTTGTCGGCGTTCTTGGCGTCGGTGTAGTAGGTGGTATCGGGCAGGCCCAGGCCGCCCTGGCTGGCGTAGGCCATGTTCATGGCCGAGTTCTTGAAGTCGGCTTCGGCGCCGAAGCCGAACAGCACGTTCTCGCCCTTGGCCGCGCTGCTGCGCAGGTAATCGGCGATGGCGGCCTTGTCCTGCAGGCCATCGATGGCGGCCAGGTCGGCCTTCAGCGGCTCGATGCCCTGGGCGTTGATCTTGGCCTCGTCCATGCCGGTGGCCCACAGGTCACCGACCACCTTTTCAATGTGGTCCGGGTTCTTCACCTGCGCCACCTGCTCGACCAGCTGGTGCTGCACGGCCACCGAACGCTCGTCCAGGATGGTGAAGGCGCCCCAGCTGGTGCGGTCGCCCGGAATTTCGTTGGCGGCCAGCCACTTGCTGTTCACGTAGTCGCCGAAGGCGGTGCAGGCGTCCTTGCTGGCGTCCAGGTCGCCGGGCTGGAAGGCGTTGTAGGCCGGCAGCTTGCTTTCGTCCAGCTTGTAGGCGGTGGCGGCTTCGGTGGCGGCCGGCGTGGAGGCGGTGGCGTCCTTTGCCGGGGTATCAGTCTTGCCGCAGCCGACCAGCGCGGCCGAAACGGCCAGGGTCAGCAGCACGATCTTGGGAGTACGGGTCACTTGAATGGCCTCCAGGCCGAGTGAGTCAGGGAAAGGCCGCATGGACGGCCGTGGGCCGAACAATACGCCTGCGGCCCTGCCTGCAAGGGTGTCGAAGGTCATGGCCGATTGCAAACCCCCCAGCCGTTGGCCTGACCGCCAGATACGGAAAAGGAAAGGGCGGCTTTCGCCGCCCTTTCCGGGTACTGCCTTGAAGCGCTATCAGAACTTGTACGAGGCGCCCATGTAGAAGTAGCGGCCCACGTTGTCATACAGCGCCGAACCCACGTCCGAACCGAAGTAGTTCACCGGCGGATCCTTGTCGAAGGCGTTGTCGATGCCCAGGTACACGTCGATCTTGTCGCCCGGGAAGCGATAGCCGAACTGGAAGTTGTTGTACACGTAGGAACCGTTGCGGATCGGGCTCTGCGAACCGGGGTTGCTGTTATAGCTGTCCGGGGTCACGCGCAGGTTGCCGTCCACGTAGGTCATGTCCCACGACGCACGCCACTGGCCCAGCGAGTACTTGGTCTGCAACTGGGCGCGCCAGCGCGGATCGGTCACGTAGGTGACGTACTCGGTGTATTCATCCGGGAAGTCCTGGAAGGCCCATTCGCGGGACTGCAGCAGACGGGTACCGACGAAGCGCACCACGGTATCGCCGCCGGCCAGCTTGAAGCGGTAGTCCATTTCCAGGTCGACACC
This sequence comes from Stenotrophomonas sp. B1-1, assembly GCF_010894375.1. Taxonomy (NCBI): domain Bacteria; kingdom Pseudomonadati; phylum Pseudomonadota; class Gammaproteobacteria; order Lysobacterales; family Lysobacteraceae; genus Stenotrophomonas; species Stenotrophomonas sp. B1-1. Next base: position 28,527 of record NZ_JAAIUZ010000029.1, read on the forward strand.
GATGCGGCGCGAGCGGGCCAGGTTCTCGTTCAGCGCGGTCCAGCGGGTGATCGAGTATTCCGGGAACACACGGCCCTGGGCGTCGGTGAAGCCACCGGCCGGCGCACGCACGATCTGGTCACAGAACGCGTTGCCCACGCCCCCCGGCGAATCGACGCAGCGGGTCGCGTTGGTCTGTGCGGTGACCGCACCGATGGCGTCCTTCAGGTTGATGTTCCAGTAGTCGATCGACATGCCGAACCCTTCCAGGAACTCCGGCTGCCACACCAGGCCGTAGGTGAAGCTGCGAGCGCGCTCGGGCTTCAGGTTCGGGTTGCCGCCGCTCACGCCGGGGCGGGTGGCGGTGTAGGTGTCGACCCAACCCACCGGAATGCCCAGCGCCGAGCAGTTGGCCTGGCGCAGCACCGGGTCCTTGGCGGTGGACGGACGGTTGGTGTTGGTCACCAGGTAGTTGCAGGGATCGGCGACGCTGGCGAAGTTCTCGCTCTGCGGGTTGTACAGCTCACCGATGCTCGGTGCGCGCACGGCCTGCGACAGGGTGCCGCGGGCACGCAGCGACGGGATGATGGTCCAGTCCAGGCCGACCTTCCAGGTGGTGGTCTTGCCGATGCTGCTGTAGTCGGACCAGCGACCGGCGGCATCCATGGTCAGGTTGTAGATACCCGGGATGTCGGCCAGCAGCGGCACGGTGGTTTCCACGAACGCTTCACGCACGTCGTACTTGCCGGCGCGGTTGGGAATGGCGTTGAGGAAGGTCAGGCCCTGTGCGGCCAGCGGATCGGTGATTTCGCGGCTCTTCTCGCGGCGGTATTCCACGCCACCGGCCACGCCCACATCACCGGCCGGCAGGCTGAACAGCGAGCCGTTGGCAACCGATGCGCTGAACACGCTCTGCTGGATGCGCGAGAAGTTGTACGAATTGACGTTCATCCAGTCGCGTGCGGCCTGGGTGACCTGGCCATTGCCCAGCACGCTGAACGGAACGCATCCGTCACGGCCGAACGCGGAGTAGACGCGGCCGGTGTGCGGATTGATGGCGTTCGGGTTCAGGGTGGTGCGGCAGGTGACCTGGCCGGTGGCCGGGTCGATCACCGCGTCCAGACCCGCCTGCCAACGCTCGTTGATGCGGTTGTTCAGGTTCCAGCGCTTGACCTCGCTCTGGCCCCAGTTGCCGTACACATCGTAGGTCCAGTTTTCGCTCAGGTTGCCTTCCATGCCGAACACGAAGCGCTGGGTGTTGCGCTCCACGTGCTCGCCGCGCTGGCCGGCGTCGACGTTGAAGCGGTTCAGCACGATCGAGGAGGCACCGTTGGCCAGCATCAGCGCACGCAGTTCCGGCGACACGTAGGCGTTGTCGCGCTGGATGCGGATGTTGGTGTCGAACGACGGCTGGGCCAGGAAGTCCGACTCGGTCTCGGTGTACTTGCCTTCGAAGTACAGGCGGTGGTTGTCGGTCAGATCGAAGTTGACGATCGTGTTCACGCTCTTGCGATCGAACTCCGGCTGCAGGTCAGCCACGGCGTTCAGGTCGGCGAAGTCGCAGTTGGTGCAGCTGCTGTTGCTGACGACGATGCCGTCGTAGCGCTGCTTGCGGAACGTGCCATCCGGGTTGAACTGGTAGCGGTTGCCCCAGGTGGCCGGATTGGTGGCACTGAAGGTGCCCAGGGTGAACGTACCGCCGTAGGAGATCGAGTGGTTACCGCCCGGGCCGCTCAGCACGGTCTGCGGGTTGCTTTCGCTCGGCGGCTTGGACGAGTCGTAGTTCGGGTTCGGAACCGAGACCAGGTACTCGCGGCCGATCGCACGGTCGGTGCGCACGAAGCGGTCCTGCTTGCTGTATTCCAGCGCGATGGCGGCGTTGCCGCGGCCACCGGCGAAATCGGTGCCGGCCGACACGCTGACGAACGAGCGGTTGAAGCCGCCTTCATCGGCCATGCCGGTCTGGCCACGGATTTCCGCGCCGTCGAAGGACTTCTTCATGATGAAGTTGACCACGCCGGCCACGGCGTCGGCGCCGTACACGGCCGAGGCGCCACCGGTGATGACTTCCACGCGCTCGATCCATTCCACCGGAATGGTGTTCACGTCCACCGAGGTCGAACCGGAGGTCGCACCCACGTGGCGGCGGCCGTTCACCAGCACCAGCGTGCGCGAGGTGCCCATGCCGCGCAGGTCCAGCAGGCCCACGCCAGCGGTACCGATGAAGCGGGTGGAGTTGCCCAGCGTGTAGCTCGGGGTCAGCGCCGGCATGCGGGTCATCAGGTCGCCGATGTTGTTCGCGCCGGTGGCGCGGATTTCTTCGGCAGTGATGGCCGTCACCGGTGACGGGGTGACGAAGCCGGTGCGCGCAATACGCGAGCCGGTCACGCTGATGCGATCCAGATCGACCGGGTTGGAACCCGGGGTGGCTTCCTGTGCCAGGACGGGTGCGGCGGCGGCGAACATCAGGCCGGCCAGCAGTGCATTGGTCAGCGGGTGGCGACCGGGCAAGCGATGGTGCGTCATCAAGTGAATCCCCCTAAGAAGTGTGAAACGCCGGACTTCCCTGCCGACGTTCTGCAAATGTTCATGCGTCATCCTGACGTCACCGGAACCTAACACGGTCTTAACGAGAAATGTACGGTTGTGTCACAAGAGTTTGCTAAATCAGTCAGTTCGACACACAAAACTGCAACAAATACAGCGCCTTAGTCTCAGTTTCCTTTGCAACTTCTGGCGGCCTGAGTGGATGATGAATGGGGCTGTCGGCTTAACAATGCGCAGCCGGCCGGGTGCTGGCCTGCGGTGGCATGACCGCCAGGCAAAAAAAAGACCCCGCCGAAGCGGGGTCTCCAGTCAACGCGTTGTGGGTGTGGCTTACTTCGCGCCGAAGTCGTACTTGGCCTGCACGTAGATCGCACGCCCGTAGGCGCTGTACAGGTAGTTGTTGTACGGCTGGCCGCTGGTGCCGGCGTAGCTGAAGCGCTGGTTGTCAGGCAGCTTGTTGAACACGTTGTTGACCATCAGCGACAGGGTCAGGTTGTCCATCGCGCGGTAGTTCACGCTCAGGTTGTAGGTGGTGTAGGAACCCCACTTGCCAGCCTTGTAGCCCGAGCTGTGCACGTAGTCGTAGCCGTTGCCCGCGTAGGCCATGTAGTTCGGCGTCTTGCCGATGTAGTTGGCATACAGGGTGGTGGTCCACTTGTCCTTGGCCCAGGCGATCGAGCCATCGGCGCGCACCTTGGCGTAGGAATCGTAGACCCACATCGCGTACGGGTCGCGCAGCAGGTCCAGGTACTCGTCGCCCGGCTGCGGCTGCAGTTCGCGCTTGAGCATGTTGGTGTAGTTGCCCGAGAACTGCAGCGAGCCGAAGCGACCCACGTCCTGCACGTACTTGAAGCTGGCCGTCAGCGCCTGCAGGTTCTGCCGGGCGACGTTCATCTTCGGCGTGTAGATCTCATCCAGCACGCCCGAGGCATCGCGGGTGATCCAGTCGCTCACGTTCTGGCAGCTGGCCGAGGTGTTGTTGGTCTGGCCGTTGCGGCAGTAGTACTCCGCCAGCAGCAACTGGTCGGAGCTGAGGGTGTTGACCTCGTTCTCGATCTTCCAGTTGTAGTAGTCCAGCGACACCGACAGGTTGTTGATCGGTGCCCAGACCACGCCCGCGTTCCAGACGTCGGCGGTGATCGGTTCCAGGTCCGGGTTGCCGGACTGGGTGCCGAACACCGACACGCTGTCGTACGGGCAGCCGGTGGTGTCGACCGGGTTGAAGCCCAGCTGACCGCAGCGGTAGTAGTCGGTCGAACCGTTGGCGTAGTAGCCGCTCACGCCCTGGAAGGCGTCGGACAGGGTCGGCGCGCGGAAGGCGGTGCCGTACTTGCCGCGGAACAGCAGGCTCTCGATCGGACGGAACTCAAGGCCCACGCTGTAGGTGGCCTTGTCGATGGTGTTGCCACCGATCTTGAAGGCGTCATAGCGGCCCGAGCCGGTCACGGTGAGCGAGTCGAGCAGCGGCAGGCGCAGTTCGCTGGTCACCGCGTAGCTGCTGCGGTGGCCGGCGCCGGACACCGCCGTGGTGCCCCACACGCTGCCATCGACCAGGCGGGCATCGGGGGTGTAATCCCAACCTTCGCTGCCGCCTTCCACCACCACCGCGAAGCCGGCATCACCGCCGGGCAGGCTGAACAGCGAGCCGTTGGTGACCTGTGCGCGCAGCAGGTTCTGCCAGGTGCGGCTCTGGCTGTAGGTGTAGCCGGTGAAGCTCTGGAAATCACCCGACGGCAGCGGCGAGTAGAACGCATCCCAGTCCGGGCTGTAGATGTTGTAGCCCGTGCTGGTGGTGCCCAGCACCGGACCCAGCACACGGTTTTCGAAGTAGTCGTTGATCGGGTCGGCCCAGCGTACGAAGTTGCGCTCGGTCAGCTTGTACTCGCCACGGGTGAAGCTGGCGCTGTAATCCCAGTTGCCCGCCGTACCACGACCGCCCAGGGTGACCTGGTAGGCCTTGTTGCGGTCGGTGTTCATGATGTCGCGGTAGCCGGCGCCGCCGATGTCCTCCGGCGCGAACACGCGCTGCAGGTTCATGTACTGGCCGCTGTCCTGGTCGTAGAAGCGACCCCAGCCGGAGGACGTGCCCCACCAGGTGTAGCTGGAACCGGTGGCGTACTTCACTTCTTCCAGGCTGTACAGCGCATCGCCGAACAGCTGGAAGTTGTCAGTCACATCGAAGGTGGCCGAGCTGTAGATCTGCCCGCTTTCCTTGCCGTTCTTGATGGTCTTGTAGCCGGTGCCGTAGACCGAGCCGCAGGCCTGGCCGGTGGGGCGGGTGCCCAGCACGGTGGTGCCACCGAACTGGCCCGCCACGTCGGCGCACAGGTCCGGGTCCATCATCGCGTAGCGGTTGCCGTTGGCCGGCAGCAGCACCAGGAAATCGTTGGACACGTACTGCGGGCTGTAACCATCGGGGTTGTTGACCTTGGTCAGGTCACGCTGGTAACCCCAGATCGGGCTGGTCTTTTCGTACTGCACGTTCACCAGCGCGTTGAAGCGGTCATCCTTGGAATTGAAGCCGCGCGCCGCGCTGAAGCGGAAGCTGTTGCCGCCGCCTTCGCTGTAGGCACCACCGCGCACGCTCACCGTGCCGCCGTCCATGCGTTCCTTCAGGATGATGTTGACCACACCGGCAATGGCGTCCGAACCGTACAGCGAGGACTGGCCGCCGGGCAGGATCTCGATGCGCTCGACGATGTCGATCGGGATGCCGCTGATGTTGTTGAACGTATCGCTGCCGTTGTACAGCGCCGGATACGAAAGCATCGGGCGGCCGTTGATCAGGTACTTGGTGTAGCCCGGGCTGAGGCCGAACATGCCAGCCGCTTCAGCACCCTGGGTGAACGAGGCCGAGGTCTGGCCGCCCTGCAGGCCGCCGGTGGACAGCGAGGACTGCTGCAGCACATCGGCCACGCTGGTGAAGCCGCGGGTCTGGATGTCTTCGGCAGTGACCGTCAGGACCGGGGTGTGGTTCTCGATCTCGGTCTGCGGAATCAGCGAGCCGGTAACCGTCACGCGGTCCAGCTGGGTGGTGGCGCCGTCCTGTGCCGCGGCGGCGCCGCTGGCCAGCAGGGTGCCGATCAGGGCGAGAGTCAGTGGGTGACGCGAAAACGCATTGCGGTGGCTGTGCATGAAGGATCCCCATCGAAACAGATCAAGGCGGTGTCGTCCGTGACGGCTTTATGTTGCGTTCAGTTGCTTTCCATTCATTTCGACCGTAACACGGCTTTAACGTGATCAACACATCGTTGTCACGACCGTGGAGAGCAGGGGGGCTGAAAACGGTTTATTAATCAATGGCTAACCGGATTGTTTTGAAATGTGTCAATTTGTTGCGCTGCGAAAACGCCTGTTTCAATGTCGATATAAGTGAGTAATTTCAACAACTTGAAACTAAATTGCTGCGGTGCGTCATTGGCGTTTACAACTGGGATTTGATCGCGGCCTGTATCTCAGTCATGGGGCGGAATCGATCGCTGTGGCGAACCTTGGGTGGCCGAATGGGACATCTGGCGCTGGAAGGCGAGCGCTACCGCTCGGGCGCGGTGCGATGCCGTCAGGACTTGAGTGTCTGTGCCGGTCTGTGGCACAAGCGCGCCCGCCGGCAGATGCCGGCGTCCGGCCGGTTTTCGCCCAGCTTGTATGATGGCGGACTCTTGAATCAGATCTCTTCGGAGCCCGCAGTGAACAGTTCGACCCGCCGTCCCCACGCCAGCCAGGTCCAGAAGGGCCTGACCCCGCATGCGCGCGTGCGCAACGTGATCGCGGTGGGCTCGGGCAAGGGCGGGGTGGGCAAGTCCACGACCTCGGTGAACCTGGCGGTGGCCCTGCAGCAGCTGGGCGCGCGGGTAGGTGTGCTCGATGCCGATATCTATGGCCCCAGCGTGCCGGCCATGCTCGGCCTGTCCGGTCGCCCGGAAAGCCCGGACAACAAGAGCATCGAACCGATGCGCGCGTTCGGCGTGGACACCATGTCCATCGGCTACCTGGTGGAAGACGAGACGCCGCTGATCATGCGCGCGCCGCGTGCTACCGCAGCGCTCACCCAGCTGTTCGAAGACACGCTGTGGGATGACCTGGATTACCTGTTGATCGACCTGCCGCCGGGCACCGGCGACATCCAGCTGACCCTGGTGCAGAAGATTCCGCTGGCCGGTGCGGTGATCGTCACCACCCCGCAGGACATCGCCACGCTGGATGCGAAGAAGGCACTGAAGATGTTCGAGAAGGTCGAGGTGCCGGTGCTGGGCGTGGTCGAGAACATGGCCGTGCACACCTGCAGCAACTGTGGGCATGTGGAGCACCTGTTCGGTGAAGGCGGCGGTGAGCGCATGGCCGCGCAGTACGGCGTGCCGCTGCTGGGCTCGCTGCCGTTGCAGATCGATATCCGCGAACAGGGCGATGCCGGTACGCCGATCACCGCCGCACAGCCCGATTCGGCCACCGCCCAGGCCTACCGCCAGGCCGCGCAGCGGCTGATCGAGGAAGTGGGCAAGCGCCCGCGCGGTTCCATTCCGATCCTGTCTTCGCTGCTGTGACCGCCGCGGCAGCGCCCCACCGGGCGCGCCCGGCCCCCTGCTAGAATCCCCGCGCCCCTCGCACCCAGGACAAAGCATGAGCATCAAGAGTGACCGTTGGATCCGCCGCATGTCCGAGCAGCACGGCATGATCGAGCCCTTCGAGGCCGGGCAGGTGAAGCAGGCCAACGGCGAGCGCATCGTCAGCTACGGTACGTCCAGCTACGGCTACGACGTGCGCTGCTCGCGCGAGTTCAAGGTGTTCACCAACATCAACTCCACCATCGTCGATCCCAAGCACTTCGACCCGGGCAGCTTCGTGGATATCGTCGGCGATGAGTGCATCATTCCGCCCAACAGCTTCGCGCTGGCGCGCACCGTCGAATACTTCCGCATTCCGCGTGACACCCTGGTGGTGTGCCTGGGCAAGAGCACCTATGCGCGCTGCGGCATCATCGTCAACGTGACCCCGCTGGAGCCGGAATGGGAAGGGCACGTGACCCTGGAATTCAGCAATACCACGCCGCTGCCGGCGCGCATCTATGCCAACGAAGGCGTGGCGCAGATGCTGTTCTTCCAGGCTGCCGCCGATGACGTCTGCGAGACTTCCTACAAGGACCGTGGTGGCAAGTACCAGGGCCAGACCGGCGTGACCCTGCCGCGTACCTGAGCCGTCATGGAGCCGAGCATGGCTCGGCTCTACACGGGCAAGGGCGGCGCTTGCGCCGCCCTTCTTATTTGCCGCGCCCGAACAGCATGGCGATGCCCACGCCCACCAGCGCCACCGGCCACCAGGTCAGCAGCAGCTTGGACAGGTTCAGATGCGTCCAGCCCAGGTTGCTGGCAAGCATGAACAGGCCGATCAGGATCAGCAGGATGGCGGCGACGAGGTTGAATCGCATCGGGTCGGCACTGTCTCAGGAGTGGGCCGGATATCCTAGCCGTTCCTTCCAGTAGGCGACATGCTGGTCCAGTGCCGCCGGGTCATAGCGGTGGGCCGGGCCGCTGCCCCAGACCGGACCGGGCCAGGCCGGATCACCGTCGTGGCGGCCAATCACATGGAAATGCAGCTGGCGCACGATGTTGCCCAGCGCGCCGATGTTGATCTTCTCCACCCCGTCCGAGCCCTTCAGGGCCTTGCAGGCGCGGTTGAGTTCGGTGCGCAGCTTGTCCTGCTGCTCGCCGTCCAGCTCGATCCACTCGGTCACCCCGGCCAGGCGCGGTACCAGCACCAGCCAGGGGAAGCGCTCATCGTTCATCAACCGCACTTGCGACAACGGGCCTTCGGCGACCAGCACGCTGTCGGTGGCCAGGCGTGTATCCAGTTCGAACTCGCTCATCCAAGATGCTCCGTGAAGAAGTCCAGGGTGCGTTGCAGCGCCAGGGCGGCGCTGTCTGGATCATACGCATGTCCGACGTCGCGGTTGAAGGCGTGGTCGGCCGGATAGACGTAAGTGGGCATCTGCGGCAGTTTTTCGCGGTGGGCCTGCACCGCCTCCGGCGGAATGCTCTTGTCCTGCGCGCCGAAGTGGAAGATCACCGGGGCCTTGGGCGTTTCGTCCAGATAGTGCACGTTGCGGCCGCCGTAGTAGCTCACCGAAGGCAGGCCCAGGCGCATGGCCGCCAGCAGGGCCACACTGCCACCCCAGCAGTAGCCGACGGTGCCGACCTTGCCGTACGGGGCCAGCCGGGTGGCGGCGGCGCGTACCACTTCCAGGGCCTTTTCCATGCCCAGCGTATTCACCCGTTCCAGCCCGTCCTTCACGCCTTCGGCGGTGTAGGGCAGGGCATCGGTGTCGGCCTCGGCGCCAACGACCAGATCGAAGAACGACGGCGCCAGCACCGCATAGCCCTCGGCGGCGAAGCGTTCGGCCACGCTGCGGATATGCGGGTTGGCGCCGAAGATCTCCTGCACCACCACCAGGCCGGCGCGGGGCTTGCCCTCGGGCAGGGCCTGCCAGGCGCGAACCGGGCCGTGGTGCGTATCCAGGGTGATCCATTCGGACATCGTCGGGAACCTCGTTGCAGGGGACAGGCCTGCATTGTCGGTGCTGGCCGGGTTAGCGGCGCGTCAGCGGCTGTGCCCGATCAGGCGGCTGGCCGTTCAGGCGCAGGCGCCAACCCCGGTATACTGGCGCCCTTTCAGGCCCCGGCCCCCAGGTCCCCCTGCCATGCCGGCAGGGGCCCAGGCCCCCAGAGTCCCGCGATTTCCATGTCCCAGCTGAACCCCAAAGTCGGCTTCGTCAGCCTTGGCTGCCCGAAGGCCCTTGTCGATTCCGAGCGCATCCTCACCCAGCTCCGCTCGGAAGGCTACGACATCGTCCCGTCCTACGATTCGGCCGACGTGGTGGTGGTCAACACCTGCGGCTTCATCGATTCGGCGGTGACCGAATCGCTGGATGCGATCGGCGAGGCCATGAACCAGAACGGCAAGGTGATCGTCACCGGCTGCCTGGGCAAGCGCCCGGAACAGATCCGCGAGGCCTACCCGAACGTGCTGGCGGTCTCTGGTCCGCAGGACTACCAGAGCGTGATGGAAGCGGTGCATGAAGCGCTGCCGCCCAAGCACGACCCCTTCGTGGACCTGGTGCCCGACTACGGCATCAAGCTGACCCCGCGCCACTACGCGTATCTGAAGATTTCCGAAGGCTGCAACCACCACTGCAGCTTCTGCATCATTCCCTCGATGCGCGGCAAGCTGGTCTCGCGCCCGGTGGATGACGTGCTGCGCGAAGCCGAGCGGCTGGTGCGCGGCGGGGTGAAGGAACTGCTGGTGGTTTCGCAGGACACCTCGGCCTACGGCGTGGACGTGAAGTACGCCGAAAAGATGTGGCGCGACAAGGCCTACCAGACCCGCCTGAAGGCGCTGTGCGAAGGCCTGTCCGAGCTCGATGCCTGGGTGCGCATGCACTACGTCTACCCGTACCCGCACGTGGACGAGGTGGTGCCGCTGATGGCCGAGAACCGCATCCTGCCGTACCTGGACATCCCGTTCCAGCACGCCAGCCCGCGCATCCTGCGCCTGATGAAGCGCCCCGGTGCGGTGGAAAAGACCCTGGAGCGCGTGCAGAACTGGCGCCGCATCGCCCCGGACATCACCGTGCGTTCGACCTTCATCGTCGGCTTCCCCGGCGAAACCGAGGCCGAATTCGAAGAACTGCTGTCGTTCCTGGACGAGGCGCAGCTGGACCGCGTCGGTGCCTTCGCCTATTCGCCGGTGGAAGGTGCCACTGCGAACGCGCTGCCGGACCCGGTGCCGGAAGAAGTGAAGCAGGAGCGCCTGGCGCGCTTCATGGAAAAGCAGGCGCAGATTTCCGCTTCGCGCCTGGAAGCCAAGATCGGCACCGTGCAGCAGTGCCTGGTCGATGCCATCGAGGGTGATATCGCCGTGGCCCGTTCGCGCGCCGACGCGCCGGAAATCGACGGCCTGGTGCATATCCAGAACGCCGACCAGGTGGCGCTGCGCGTGGGCGAGTTCGTCGACGTGGAGATCACCGAAAGCGACGACCACGATCTGTACGGCGATGCGCTGCCGCCGAGCACGCGCCCGGCGTTCGACCTCAAGGTTCTGTGACAACAGCGATGGCCGACGCCGGCCATCGACGCTTCGTGCCGCCGCCGCGTGCGGCGGTGGTGGCAGCGGTCTTCCAGCATCCCCTGTATGCCGGCCTGGCGGCCTTCGCTGATCTGCTGGCCGCACCTGGTTGGCCCAGCGTGCCTGCGCTGGATGCGCGCCTGGCCGTGCCGGGCCTGCGGCTGGTGGAACAGGACGCCGCGCTGCTGGCCGATGGCCTGCACTATGAGACCCGCATTGCCCAGGGCCGCCTCGCCACGCGTGCGGAAAACTGGCATGACCTGTTCAACGCCCTGGTCTGGGCCAGCCAGCGGCCGTTGAAGCGTGTACTTAATCGCCAGCAGTGCCGGCACATCGCCGCGATGGCACCCGGCCAGCGCAACCGCGCGCAGGCCGCGCTGACCCAGTTCGATGAAACCGGCGTGGTGGTGCGGGTGCGCGACCCAGAGCTGATTGCTGCGTGGGACGCGCATGACTGGTCGGCACTGTTCGCGCCCGCACCCTGGAAAGAGGGCGCTATCGCGGTGGCGACCGTGTTTGGCCATGCGCTGATGGAGCAGGCTCTGCTGCCCGGGCGGCGACTGGTGGGCAAGTGTCTGGTGGTGCGCGGCGATGAAGACACCGCCTGCATCGAAGCGGTGGTGCAGGCCGTCGAACAGGGCCAGGCGCTGACAGATCCATTGCAGCTGCGGCCGCTGCCGCTGGCCGGCATTCCCGGTTGGCACGGCGTGCAGGACGCCGCCTTCTACGCCGATGCCGATTACTTCCGCCCGTTGCGTGAAGGTCGCCAGTACCCGCCGCCGCTGCACATCGCCGGGTAGAGTCGACTGTCAGTCGACTGCTCTTCCTGCAATCTGCATCCACGCATGGCGTGGATCTACTGTCGTTGCTTTTCCTGCAATCTGCGAAAGCCCCGCGCTGCGCGCGGTAGTCGACTGACAGTCGACTCTACCGGGCCGGGTATTCCACCCCGATCACCGCGAACGTGAACTGCCCGCCGGGCAGCTCCACCGAAAACTCATCGTCGATGCGCTTCTTCAGCAACGCCCGCGCCAGCGGCGAATCAATGCTGATCCAGCCTAGTCCGGCATCGATCTCGTCCGGGCCGACGATGCGATAGCGGCTGGTCTGCCCGCTGTCCACGTTCTCCAGCTCCACCCAGGCGCCGAAGAACACCGCCTGCGGGTCGGTCGGGGTGGTGTCCACCACGCGCAGTGCGTCCAGGCGCTTGGTCAGGTAGCGCACCCGGCGGTCGATCTCGCCCAGCTGCTTCTTGCGGTAGGTGTATTCGGCGTTCTCGGAACGATCGCCCTCGGCGGCCGCGGCGGCCAGCGCCTTCACCACCTCGGGGCGGCGCACGCGCCACAGCTCATCCAGTTCGGCTTTCAGCCGGGCATGGCCGGCGGCGGTGATCAGGGCCGTGCTTTTTTCTGCGGGGGGACGCCAACGGGACATGCAGTACGTATTCTTTTCAGGAGTAAGGAACGGGGTCGGAGCCCTCCCTGGAGGGATGGATCCGACCCCAGGGTCAGATCCCTTTCCCACGGAAAGGGCTCTGACCCCAGCGGTGGAGCGTCAGCGCTTGCCGCCGAAAATGCCGCCCAGCAGCCCGCGCACGATCTGGTTGCCCAGCTTGGTGCCCACGGTGCGGGTGGTCTGCTTGGCCATGGTTTCAATCATGCCTTGGCGGCGCTTGGTGCCGAAGATCGCATCCTTGATCGCCTGGCCGAAGCCGCCTTCCTGCGCCTCGTCCTGTTCGCGGCTGCGTGCGGCCGGGGCCTCGGCCTTCTCCACCGCCTTCTGCGCGCGCTGGGCCAGCAGTTCGGCGGCCGATTCGCGGTTCACCGCCGTGTCGTAGCGGGTGCCCACCGGGCTGCCGGCGCGCACCTGCGCGCGCTCGGCTTCGGTTATCGGCCCCATCCGGCAGCGCGGCGGGGCGATCATGGTCTGCTGCACCGGCATCGGCACGCCCTTGTCCTGCAGCGTGGACACCAGCGCCTCGCCGGTGCCGAGCTGGCCCAGCGCCTTGGCCACGTCAAGCTTCGGGTTCGGCACGAAGGTTTCGGCGGCGGTCTTCACCGCCTTCTGGTCGCGCGGGGTGAACGCGCGCAGCGCGTGCTGCACGCGGTTGCCCAGCTGGCCCAGGATGTTGGCCGGCACGTCGTCGGGGAACTGCGAGCAGAAGTACACGCCCACGCCCTTGGAGCGGATCAGCCGCACCACCTGTTCGATGCGCTGCACCAGCGAGGCCGGCGCGTCGTCGAACAGCAGGTGCGCCTCGTCGAAGATGAAGACCAGCTTGGGCTTTTCCAGGTCGCCCACTTCGGGCAGCTGTTCGAACAGCTCGGACAGCAGCCACAGCAGGAAGGTGGAATACAGCTTGGGCTTGAGTACCAGCTGGTCGGCGGCCAGGATGCCGATCACGCCGCGCCCGTCGTGATTGACCCGCATGATGTCAGCCAGCTCCAGCGCCGGCTCACCGAAGAAGCCTTCGCCGCCGTCCTGCGCCAGGCGCAGCAGCGCGCGCTGGATGGCCGCGATCGATTGCGCGCTGACCAGGCCGTACTCGGTGGAAATGTCCTTGCGCTCCTCGGCCACCAGGGCCAGCAGGGCGCGCAGGTCGTCCATGTCCAGCAGCAGCAGGCCGCGGTCGTCGGCCAGCTTGAACACGATGTCCAGCACGCCGGACTGGGTGTCGTTCAATTCCAGGATGCGCGCCAGCAGGGTCGGGCCCATTTCGCTGACCGTGGTGCGTACCGGGTGTCCCAGCTTGCCGTACAGGTCCCAGAACACGGTGGGACTGCCTTCCGGGGCGTAGTCGGCCACGCCGATCTGCGCGGCGCGCTGCAGCAGGCTGTCGCTGCCCGTGCCGGGCACCGCCAGGCCGGAGACATCGCCCTTCACATCGGCCAGGAACACCGGCACCCCGCGCCGCGAGAAGCCCTCGGCCAGGGTCATCAGGGTCACGGTCTTGCCGGTGCCGGTGGCGCCGGCCACCAGGCCGTGGCGGTTGCCCAGTTTCGGCAGCAGGGTAACGGCCACATCGTCGGTCATGCCTTTGCCGAGCAGAATCGGATCCATGGTCCAGCCCTTGTGGTGAATGCGGTCAATGTTAACCGGCGGCGGCAGCCGGTCGCCGGCCGGGTTGCCCGGACCTTGGCGGCACCGCTACTCTGCCTGCCTGTTTCGCACACAGTGCCACCAATGCCCGTTCCTGTCCTGATTTCCCGCACCTGGCCGCTGCTGGCCCTGGTTGGCCTGGTTTCCCTGGCGCCCGACGCCCATGCGCAGCGGGTGTCGGCGCGGGACAAGGTGAAAGTGGACGCGCTGCAGCAGCGCATGGCCGCGGCCGAGAAGCGCTATGGCGACGCCCTGCTGCTGGTGGCCAATGCCGATCCCAAGGGCAGCAACGAGGCCGATGCCGCGCTGGAGGACATGGAAGATGTCATCAGCGAATGCGTGAAGCAGAAGGGCTGCCAGATGGGCAGCATGCTGGCCACCTACAAGCGCCTGCTGAAGCGCGATGCCGACGCCGCCAGCGACGAAGACGCCACCGCCGATGCCGGCGACCGCCTGGAGGCCGACCCGGACCACGTCGGCCCGCTGGCCGCCGATGTGCCCGAGGCGGCGCGCGCGGCCGCCCTGCTGAACGACAAGCGCCATGCCTTCGACAACATGGTCGAATACAACCCGGCCGTGCAGGCCGGCATCCGCCGCTGGCTGACCGACATGCGGCCGGCGCTGATGACCACCTACGAGAACTACCAGAACCTGCGCGCGGTGATGTGGCCGGAATGGGAAAAGCGCGGCCTGCCCGAGGCCCTGCTGTTCGGCATCATGGCCAAGGAATCCAATGGCCGCGTGCATGCCTCTTCGCGTGCCGGTGCGGCCGGGCTGATGCAGTTCATGCCGGCCACCGGGCGCCGCTTCGGCCTGGGCCCGGATGGCACCGGCTTCGATACCCGTTTCGACGCACGCAGCGCGGCCGAAGCCAGTGCTACCTACATCAACGAGCGCATGCGCGAACTGAACAACAGCGTTGAGCTGTCGCTGGCCGGTTACAACGGCGGTGAAGGCCGCGCCGCGCGCGTGGCCCGCGAAAACCCGGGGCAGAGCTTCTGGGTGGACCGCGTCTACAACCAGTTCCCGGGGGAAACCAAGGACTACGTGCCGATGGTGATCGCCGCGGCATGGATCTACCTGCACCCGCAGCAGTACGGCGTGGAATTCCCGAAGATCAACGCGCAGCCGGCCACGGTGCGGCTGGCCCGTTCGACCACCATCTATGAACTGACCATCTGCCTGGGCAGCCACGGCACCCGCGATGGCTACATGCGCGCGCTGCGCAATCTCAACCCGCGCTACGAGGCCGATGGCTGGATTCCGGCCGGCACCCTCATCAATGCCACCACGCGCATCGCCAGCCTGTACCAGCGCAACTGCGTCAGCGGCCCGCGCGCGGACCTGGCGCGTACGCTCATCACTGCCGATCTGAACGCGGCCATCGTGCGCCCCAGCGCGACCACCTACACCGGCAGCGTCGCGGTGGGTGGGCTCGTTCCGGTGGCCGATCCGAACGCGGCCAGCCCGGTGGCCACGACCCCGAGCGCGCCGGTGGCCGCACCGCGTCCGGCCCCCGCGCCGCGCGCCAAGCCGGCACGCAGCTACAAGGTCGGCAAGGGCGAGACCCTGGGCCGCATTGCGGCCAAGTTCCAGTGCGACGTGCCGGTGCTGGCCCGCGCCAATGGCCTGAAGGCCCCTTCCTACAGCCTGCGCCAGGGCCAGACCCTGAAGCTGCAGGGCTGCGACAAGTAACTGCCCGGAGACCCCACCGCATGGACCTGCAAGCCACCCGCGACCTGTTCGAGAACCTGCGCGAGAACACCGACTGGGATCTCAGCGTGCCCCTGCTGTGGGGCTACTACTTCGTGCATTCCACCCCCGAGCGCCTGCAGGCGCTGGCAGCCAGCCTGCAGGAGCAGGGCTATACGGTGGTGGACCAGTTCGAGCAGGAGCCGGAAGAGGGCGATGCGCCCTTCCACGTGCTGCACGTCGAGCGCGTCGAGGTGCACGACGAAGCCTCGCTGGACCTGCGCAACCAGGAGCTGGCCGCACTGGCCAGCCAGCTGGGCGTTGAAGACTACGACGGCGTGGACGTCGGCCCGGCCCCGACCCTGCAGTAGAGTCGAGCTTGCTCGACTGCTTCAAGCCGTAGAGTCGAGCTTGCTCGACTGCTCGGGTTTTGTAGAGTCGAGCTTGCTCGACTGCCTTGGCATGGCGCCAGTCGAGCAAGCTCGACTCTACGACGGCATTCCCGGCATGCCGGGAATCCCAGACGCCCACCACCCTCAGCGCAGCGTCGCCAGCGCCTGTCCCAGCTGCACCGGGCTTTCCGCGCCCAGCTGCGGGGCGAACTCGGCCACGCCCGGCGGCAGCAGCACGATCACCGTCGAGCCGTAGTTGAAGCGCGCCATCTCGGCGAAGCGCTCCAGCACGATGCCCTGGCCGCGGTAATCCTTGCGGGTGATGCGATCGCCGTAGGCGGGAATCTCTTCACCACTCCAGACCGTTTCCACGCCCGACACCAGCAGCGCGCCGACCATCACGCTCACCATCGGGCCGAAGCTGGTGTCGAAATGGCAGACCAGGCGTTCGTTGCGGGCAAACAGGCGCGGCACGCCGTTCACCGCCGCCGGGCCCACGCTGAACAGTCGGCCCGGCACGTGCACGGTTTCGCGCAGGGTGCCGGTCCAGGGCATGTGCACGCGGTGGTAATCGCGCGGCGACAGGTACACCGTGGCGAACAAGCCGTCGTTGTACGGCTTGGCATCTTCCGTGCTGCCCAGCAGTTCGGCGGCAGTGAACGACTGGCCCTTGGCCTGGAAAATGCGGCCGGCCTCGATCTTCCCCAGCTGGCTGATGCGGCCGTCGGCGGGCATCAGCAGCCGGCGCGGGTCAGCGTCGGCCACGCGCGCGCCCGGCTTCAGCGCACGGGTGAAGAACTGGTTGAACGTGGCGTAGCTGCGCGGGTCGGGGTTGGCCGCTTCGTCCAGGTTGACGTCGAACTTGCGGGTGACCGTGTCGATCAACCAGCGCGACACGCGCGGATCGTCCGAGTACGCCAGCGAGCGTGCCATCGAAGACAGCAGGCGGTGGGGCAGGGCATACGTCAGGGCGGTGGTCAGGCTCATGGGGCGGATTTCTCGGTCAGCTTCTGCAGGTCGCGGGCAATGGCCGGCGCGTTGAACGGGGGGCGCACCAGGCCGGCAAGGCGGCCCTGCGGGTCAAGCACGGCCAGGCTGGCCGAGTGCTCGACGGTGTAATCCTCGGGGTTTTCGTCGAAATGCTTGCCCGGCACCTTCTGGAACACGAAGCCCAGCGAGGTGGCAAAGCGTTCCAGCGAGGGAATGTCGGCACTGGCGGCCAGGGTGTCCTTGTGGAACCCGTGCACGTACTCACCCAGGCGGGTGGCGTTGTCGCGGTCCGGGTCGACCGACACGAACAGCACGCGCGGGCGCAGCGTGTCCGGCAGGTTCTCCCACTGGTTCTGCGCGCCGGCCAGCTCGGCCAGAGTGGTCGGGCACACGTCCGGGCAGAACGTGAAGCCCAGGAACACCAGCGTCCAGTGGCCCTTCAACTCGCCCGGAATCAGGCGGGTGCCATCGGACTGGGCCAGGTTGAAGTCGGGCAGGGGGCGGGCCTGCGGGTACAGGGTGATCGCCTCGGTGGCCGGCTGGTTGGCCGCCGGCTTCGGCGCGAACACCTGCTGCGCGGCCAGCAGGCCCAGGCCCGCGGCCAGGGCGATCAGCAGGATGATGCCGACGTTGCGATTGAACATGGGGGCTCCCGCGCGAAGTGGGCCCCATCATACCGGCTGTGGCCGGATCGTTTCCGTCGCAACGGATGCCGGCGCAGGCCGCAAGCCCTATAATCGTGGGCCACTTTGCCCGCAGTACCGCCATGACCGCTGAAACGGCCGCCGAACTCCACACGATCATCGACCTGATCCGCTACGGCACCAGCCGTTTCAACGCCGCGGGCCTGACCTTCGGGCACAGCTACGACAACGCCCTGGACGAGGCCACCCAGCTGGTGCTACACAGCCTGCACCTGCCGCACGATCTGGGCCCGGCCTACGGCCAGGCGCGCCTGCTGCAGGAAGAAAAGCTGCGCGTGCTGGAGCTGTTCCAGCGCCGCATCGACGAACGCATCCCCGCCGCCTACCTGACCGGCGAGGCCTGGTTTGCCGGGCTCAGCTTCAAGAGCGACAAGCGCGCCCTGGTGCCGCGCTCGCCCATCGCCGAGCTGATCGAGTGCGGCTTCGAACCTTGGCTGGCCGGCCGCGATGTCAGCCGCGCGCTGGACCTGTGCACCGGCTCGGGCTGCATCGCCATTGCCATGGGCCACTACTACCCGAACTGGGAAGTGGACGGCGTGGACCTGAGCGATGACGCGCTGTCGCTGGCCGAAGAGAACAAGGAGCGCCTGCAGGCGCACAACGTCACCCTGCTGAAGTCGGACCTGTTCAACGGCCTGACCGGTCGCCACTACGACCTGATCGTCACCAACCCGCCCTACGTCACCAACGACGAGACCGATGCCCTGCCGCAGGAATACTCCTACGAGCCGGAAATGGGCCTGCGCGCCGGCGACGACGGCCTGGACCTGGTGCTGAAGATCCTGCGCGACGCCCCGCTGCACCTGAGCGAAGACGGCCTGCTGATCTGCGAAGTGGGCGAATCCGAACAGCACCTGATCAAGCTGCTGCCGGAAGTCGACTTCGCCTGGATCGAATTCAAGGTCGGCCAGATGGGTATCTTCGCGGTCGAATGCCGTGAACTGATCGCCCACAGCGCCCGCATCACCGAACTGGCGGCGCAGCGCCCGTGAGTTCCAATTCGTTCGGCAAGCTGTTCACCGTCACCACGTTCGGCGAATCGCACGGGCCGGCCATCGGCTGCGTGATCGATGGCTGTCCGCCGGGGCTGGCGCTGGATGCGGCCGAATTCGCCCACGACCTGCAGCGCCGTGCCACCGGCAAGAGCCGGCACACGTCGGCGCGGCGCGAGGCCGACGAGGTCGAGATCCTGTCCGGCGTGTACCAGGGCCTGACCACCGGTACCCCCATTGCGCTGCTGATCCGCAACACCGACCAGCGCAGCAAGGATTACGCCAACATCGGCCAGCAGTTCCGTCCGGGCCATGCCGACTACAGCTACTGGCACAAGTACGGCATCCGCGATCCGCGTGGTGGTGGCCGTTCCTCTGCGCGCGAAACCACCATGCGCGTGGCTGCCGGCGTGGTCGCCAAGAAGTGGCTGGCCGAGCGCTTCGGGGTGACCGTGCGTGGCTACCTGTCGCAGTTGGGCGAGATCCGTCCGGCCGGTTTCGACTGGTCGGCGGTGGAAGACAACCCGTTCTTCTGGCCGCACGCCGAACAGGTGCCGCAGCTGGAGGCGTACATGGATGCGCTGCGCAAATCCGGTGATTCGGTCGGTGCGCGCGTTGACGTGGTGGCCGACAACGTGCCGCCGGGCTGGGGTGAACCCATCTACGGCAAGCTCGATGGCGACCTGGCCGCCGCGCTGATGAGCATCAACGCGGTCAAGGGCGTGGAGATCGGCGACGGTTTCGCCAGCGCCTCACAGAAGGGCACCGAACACCGCGATCTGCTGACCCCGCAGGGCTTTGCCAGCAACCATGCCGGCGGCATCCTCGGCGGCATTTCCACCGGCCAGCCGGTGGTCGCCTCCATCGTGCTGAAGCCCACCTCCAGCCTGCGCCTGCCGGGTCCGTCGCTGGATACCGAAGGCAATGTGGTGGAAGTGGTCACCACCGGCCGTCACGATCCCTGCGTCGGCATCCGTGCCACCCCCATCGCCGAGGCCATGATGGCCCTGGTGCTGATGGACCAGGCACTGCGCCACCGCGCCCAGTGTGGCGACGTCGGTACCATCACCCCGCGCATTCCCGGGCAGATCGATGGCTGATACGCGGCCGACGGTATGGGTGAGCCAGCCGCTGATCGACGCGGCCATCGCGCCGCTGCGCGATCGCGTGCGGCTGCTCGCCACCGAAACCGTCACCGCCTGGTCGCCGCAGCAGATCACCGAACAACTGGCCTCGGTCGACGGCGCCATCATCACCCTCAACGAGCGCATCGGCGCGGCCCAGCTGGCCGAAGCCGCGCAGCTGCAGGTGATCGCCAACGTCGGCGTGGGCTACAACAACCTGGACGTGGACGCGCTCAGCGCGGCCGGCATCCTGGCCAGCAACACCCCCGATGTGCTGACCGAAACCACAGCCGACATGGGCTTTGCCCTGCTGATGGCCACCGCGCGTCGCATCACCGAATCCGAGCGCTGGCTGCGCGAGGGCAAGTGGGGGCAGTGGTCGTTCCAGACCATGCTCGGTGCCGATATCCATGGCAGCACCCTGGGCATCCTCGGCATGGGCCGCATCGGCCAGGGCATTGCCCGCCGCGGCGCGCACGGCTTCGGCATGAAGGTGCTGTACCACAACCGTTCGCGGTTGCCGGCCGACACCGAGGCCGCACTGGGCGCGACCTACGTGGACCTGGACGCGCTGCTGGCGCAGTCCGACCACCTGGTCACCGTGCTGCCCTACACCCCGGCCTCGCATCACATCATCGACGCCGCCGCGCTGGCGAAGATGAAGCCCTCGGCCACCCTGGTGAACATTGCCCGCGGCGGCATCGTTGATGAACTGGCCCTGGTCGATGCCCTGGCCAACGGCCGCCTGGCCGCCGCCGGGCTGGATGTCTACGAAGGCGAGCCGAAGGTGCGCCCGGAACTGCTGGCGCTGCGCAACGTGGTGCTGACCCCGCATATCGGCAGCGCCTCGCTGGGCACGCGCACGGCCATGGTGCAGCTGGCGGTGGACAACCTGCTGGCCGGCCTGGGTCTGTCGGGCAGCCTGGCTGCCATGCCGAGCGCGATCAATGCCGACGCGGCCCTGGCTGCGCGTGCCGTGCTGGGTAAAAAAAGCGGGAAACGATAGGGAACCTCCACGCGCCCCGTCCGAGGAGGTTCCCCGAAGCCAGCTGTCGTGCGTGAGTTTTCCCCTTCCCGTTTTTCGTGAGAGTTCCCCCATGAGCAATGCACAACGCAGCTTCCACGTCGCCATCGTCGGCGCCACCGGTGCGGTCGGCGAGACCATGCTGTCCATCCTGGCCGAGCGCTGCTTCCCCGTCGGCACCCTGAGCCTGCTCGCCTCCGAGCGCTCGGCCGGTGGTGAAGTCGAATACGAAGGCCAGAAGATCAAGATCCAGGACCTGGCCACCTTCGATCCCAGCGGCGTTGAAATCGCCCTGTTCTCGGCAGGCGGCAGCGTGTCCAAGGAATACGCACCGAAGTTCGCCGCTGCCGGTGCCGTGGTGATCGACAACTCCTCGGCCTTCCGTTACGACGACGACGTGCCGCTGGTGGTGTCCGAGGTCAACCCGGACCAGGTCGGCAACCGTCCGCGCGGCATCATCGCCAACCCGAACTGCTCGACCATGCAGATGCTGGTGGCGCTGGCGCCGCTGCACCGCAAGTACGGCATCGAGCGCATCAACGTGTCCACCTACCAGTCGGTGTCCGGCGGTGGCCGTTCGGCGATGGAAGAGCTGGGCAAGCAGACCGGCCAGCTGCTCAGCTTCCAGGACATCGATCCGCAGCGCTTCCCGGTGCAGATCGCCTTCAACCTGATTCCGCACATCGACGATTTCCAGGACAACGGCTTCACCAAGGAAGAAATGAAGCTGGTCTGGGAAACCCGCAAGATCCTCGGCGACGACAGCATCCTGGTGAACCCGACCGCCGTGCGCGTGCCGGTGTTCTACGGTCATTCCGAATCGGTGGCGATCGAAACCCGCGACAAGGTCACCGTGGCCGAAGCGCGTGCGCTGCTGGAACAGGCGCCGGGCGTGGAAGTGGTGGACCGCCATGAAGCCGGCGGCTACCCGACCCCGGTCACCCATGCCTCGGGCACCGACGCGGTGTACGTCGGCCGCATCCGCGAAGACCTGTCGCACCCGCGCGGCCTGAACCTGTGGATCGTGTCGGACAACGTGCGCAAGGGCGCCGCCCTGAACGCCGTGCAGCTGGCCGAGCTGGTCGCCGCCGAACAGCGCTGATACCCGCTGTCCTGTAGAGCCGGGCCACGCCCGGCTGTTTCTGCCGTTCGTAGCGTCGAGCTTGCTCGACTGCTTCTGTCGTCCGTAGAGTCGAGCTTGCTCGACTGCTTCTGCCGTTCGTAGAGTCGAGCTTGCTCGACTGCTTCTGCCGTTCGTAGAGTCGAGCTTGCTCGACTGCTTCGAAGGCAGTCGAGCAAGCTCGACGCTACGGGGCATCGCCGCCACCCGATGGGCGCGTATCGCCCCACACGGTCGGTGCGGTCCGCCCCAACCGGTGGGTGCGGTCCGCACAAATCGGTGGGTGCGGACCTTGGTCCGCACGCTTTATAGTGTCGCCCATGAACAAACGGGCCAAGGGCGCGCGCCGCCCGCTCACCTATCTTTCCGCAGCGCTGCTGGCCCTGGCCAGCAGTTCGGCCATGGCCCTGGGTCTGGGCGACATCCGCGTGCTGTCGCGCCCCGGCCAGCCCTTGCTGGCCGAGATCCCCGTCGTTTCGGCCGACCCCTCCGAACTGGAAAACCTGCGGGTGGCGCTGGCCTCGCCGGTCACCTTCGAACGCGTGGGCCTGCAACGGCCGACCGGGCTGGTCAGTGAACTGCAGTTCGAATTGACCACCAATGCGCAGGGCAGGGCGGTGGTGCGGGTGACCTCGCAGACCCCGGTCGAGACCCCGTCGCTGAGTTTCCTGATCGAAGCCGACTGGGGCCAGGGGCGCTTGGTGCGCGAATACTCGGCCCTGGTGGATGCGCCGGCCAGTGCCCTGGCCGTGGCCGAACCGGAAATCGTGGCGCCGGCCGGCATGTTGCCGGACACCATCGTCCGCGACGCCCCTGCACCCACGCCGCCTGCCGCTGCGCCGTCTGCGCCGTCGACACCCGCCAAGGCGCCCACGCGTGCAACTGCGACGGCGGCACCGCGCGCCGCAGCGCCGGCCGCCAATGGCAGCGTGACCGTGCAGCACGGGCAGACCCTTTCGCAGATTGCCGACGCGGTCGCGCGTGGCAACCAGGTCAGCCGTGACCGGGCGATGATCGCCCTGCTGCGCGCCAACCCCGAAGCCTTCATCCGCGGCAACGCCAACCTGCTCAAGCAGGGCGCGGTGCTGCGGGTGCCGGACCAGGCCGCGCTGGCAGCCGTCGATGCAGCCGAAGCGGCGGCCATGCTGCGCGAACACGCGGCGCAGTGGCGGCAGGCACGCACCGTGCCGCAGCCGGCCGGCGCGCCGGCGGCGGTCGCCACTACCGCATCGGCTGCACCGGCCCCCGCCACCGGGGCGCGTCTTGAGATTGCTCCAGCGCTGGCGGCCGACGCCGCCCACGCGGGCACAACCACCGGCACCGCTGCCGGCAGCGAGGGTGACATGCTGGGCAATGAACAACTGCGACAGGCCAAGGAAGACATCGCCACGCGCGATGCCGAGATCGGCGAGTTGAAGCAGCGCGTGGCCGAACTGGAAAAACTAAAGGACCAGCAGCAGTCGCTGATCGCCCTGAAGGACAACGACCTGGCCGCTGCGCAGCAACGCCTGGAACAGCCGGCGGGCACAACCAATGCCGGCACCCCGTGGTACTGGCTGGGGCTGCCGTTGCTGCTGCTCATGGCAGGTGCGGCCTGGCTGATGCGCCGGCGCAAGCCTTCGCCCCTGCCGCCGCTGCGCGATGAGAGCGATGCGGCCGCCCTGGCCGCAGCGGTACCGGCCGGTGCAGCGCTGGACACCCTGGCCGAGCAGTCGGCCTGGGCGTCGCCGGCGTCCGGTGATGCCCGCCAAGAGCCGGCGATGCCGGAATGGGCCATCGCGGCCGACACCCACCAGGACGCAGAGGACACCGCCGCCGAGCAGGCCGACGCGTCCGACGCGACCGCCACGCTTGAGAACACCGAAAGCGAATTGCCGGCCGCCGTGGCCACGCCGCCGCAATGGGATGCGCTGGAGCCGGAACCGGAACCGGAACCGGAAGCACAAGCCGAGGCCGCGCGGCTCGATGCGGCCCCTGCGGAGACCCCGGCCGTAGACGTACCCGACTACGCCCTGCACGCCGAGCAGCAGCCGCAGTTCCGCGGCGTGTTCGACCTGCCGGCCGAGCTGCACGAAGCCCCTGTCGCCGCAGAGACCGACGCCGCTGACGCCGCAGAGGAAGTGCCGGTTGCCGCGCAGCCCGATGCACACGACTGGACACCGCGCCCCGGCCAGGAGCGGCTGGAACTGGCCATCGCCTATCTTGACCTGGGCGACGCGCAGACCGCACGTACCCTGTTGCAGGAAGTGGCCGAGCAGGGCGATGTGCACTGCCAGGCGCAGGCACGCGAACTGCTGGCACGCTTGGATTGATTCCCCATGACGGACACTGCCATGACCCGCGAACGCCGCATCGACTACGTTGAATTCGCCTCCAGCGATCCCGCGGCCAGCCGTGCGTTCTTCGAAGCCGTGTTCGGCTGGTCGTTCGTCGATTACGGCAGTGATTACACCGCGTTCGATGATGGCCGCCTGCAGGGTGGCTTCTTCCGCGCAACGCCGCAGCAGGCCAGCACGGGCGCGCCGCTGCTGGTGCTCTACGCCGACCAGTTGCTGCCGGTGCAGAGCGCGGTCCAGCAGGCCGGTGGCCGCATCGTGCGCGAGGTGTTCTCGTTCCCGGGTGGCAGCCGCTTCCAGTTCATCGAACCGGGTGGCAACGAACTGGCGGTCTGGTCCGAGCGCGATCCGGCCTGACCGCACCCCCCAAGGCAAGATCGAGGTAGCACATGCGTTACGCGCTTGGCGTCGAATATGACGGCAGCGATTTCAGGGGCTGGCAGAACCTGGGCGAAGGCGGTCCCAGCGTGCAGGCCAGCCTGGAACAGGCCCTGTCATCGGTTGCCGATGCGCCGCTGCAGGTGGTCTGTGCCGGGCGTACCGACGCCGGCGTACACGGCCAGTGCCAGGTCGTCCATTTCGATACCGATGTCGTGCGCGACCCGCGCGCGTGGATGCTGGGCACCACCACCCGTCTGCCGCGGTCCATCGCGGTGCGCTGGTGCGTACCGGTGGCCGACGATTTCCACGCCCGCTTTTCAGCGCGGGCACGGCGTTACCGCTACCGCCTGCTGAACCGCGAGGTGCGCCCCGCGCTGGACCGGCAGACCCTGAGCTGGGAGCGGCGCGCGCTGGATGCCGGCCTGATGCACCAGGCCGGCCAGGCCCTGCTGGGCGAGAACGACTTCAGCGCCTTCCGTTCGGTGCAGTGCCAGGCCCTGCATGCGCGGCGCGAGCTGCAATCGCTGCAGGTCAGCCGCCACGGCGAGGTGATCGAGGTAGCGGTACAGGGCAATGCATTCCTTCATCACATGGTTCGCAATATTGTCGGTTCGCTGATCCTGGTCGGCAGCGGCGAAAAACCAGTGGAATGGATCGCCGAACTGCTGGCCGGACGCGACCGCACCGTGGCCGGGCCCACCGCTCCCCCGCAGGGACTGGTGTTCCTGGGGCCACTGTACCCCGACAACTGGCACCTGCCCGCCGAGGTCACTCTATGAGCCGCTCGTACTACCGCACCCGCATCAAGTTCTGTGGCATGACCCGCGCCGGCGACGTGCGCCTGGCCGGTGAACTGGGCGTCGATGCGGTGGGGTTCATCTTCGCCCGTGAAAGCAGCCGCCGCGTGGCCCCGGCCGAGGCGCGGGCGATGCGCCAGGCGATCGCGCCGATGGTCGATGTGGTGGCCTTGTTCCGCAACAACAGCAAGGAAGAGGTGCGCGAGGTGCTGCGCACGGTGCGACCGACCCTGCTGCAGTTCCACGGCGAGGAAGACGAAAGCTTCTGCCGCAGCTTCAACATGCCCTATCTGAAGGCCATTGCCATGGGCGGTCGTGAGGAGGTCAACGCTCGCACGCTGCAACTGCGTTACCCCAGTGCGGCCGGCTTCCTGTTCGACAGCCATGCACCCGGTGGCGGCGGCGGCACCGGCGTGGCCTTCGACTGGGCGCGCATCCCCACCGGCCTGCACCGTCCGTTCCTGCTGGCCGGCGGCCTGACCCCGGACAACGTGAAGGAAGCCGTGCTGGCGACCCTGCCCTGGGGCGTGGACGTATCCAGCGGCATCGAAGTCGAGCCGGGCATCAAGGACGGCTACAAGATGCGTACCTTCGTGGAAGAAGTCCGCAGCGCCGACTGCACCGTGCTGGATTGACCGCCACGGGGCGGGGGCGGCCGCAACGGCCGCTGCCCCGCGTCTTCACATTTGTCCCTGCACGTCCTCTTCACATAGGATAAAAGGGAACGCTGCGGCCATGAGGGCCGCGGCGGGGATCGACGGGGCCGCCACCGGCGGTGTCCGAACGGGCGTATCGCGCCCACAGCCCTGGAAGGCAAGCGATGCAGGAGTTCCTGACCGTAGTGTTCGGTTACCCGACCCTGCCGTACAGCGTGGTGCTGTCGGTGGCGCTGGTGTATTGGGGGCTTGCCGCCTTTGGCCTGGTCGATGACGGGTTTGGCGATCTCGGCGCCGATGGCGCGCTCGACGGTGGCACCGATCTGCATGGCCTGTCGGCCCTGCTGCAGCGCTTCGGCCTGGGCGGGGTGCCGGTCATGGTGGTGGTCACCCTGCTGGCCCTGTTCGGCTGGGTACTGACCTATTTCGTCCATCTCTATCTGCTGCTGCCGCTGCCGGACCTGCTGCGCTGGTCCATCGGCACCGGCGTCGCCCTGCTGGCACCGCTGCCGGCGGTGCCACTCACCGCCCTGCTGCTGCGCCCGATCCGCCGCTTCCTGCTGCGCCTGCGCCCTGTGCCGCAGGCCTCGCTGCTGGGCCGCATCGGCGTGGTGGCCTCGCCCAGGGTGGACGCACGCAACGGCCACGCCACCGTCGATGACGGCGGTGCCGGGCTGGTCCTGCAGGTGCGCAGCGACATCGAACTGCAGCGTGGCGAGCGCATCGTGCTGGTCGAGCACGTGGCCGAACAACATTACTACCGGGTGGTCCGCGCCGATGCGGTCGCCCTCGATTTCCAGGACAACCTGCTTCCGGGCAACAAGGAGAATCACCCATGAGTTTCAGTGGCGCGGCCCCGTTCCTGATCATCCTGATCACCGTCGTGGTGGGCCTGCTCGGCCTGGCGGGTCTGTTCAAGGCGTTCTACCGCAAGGTTGACCAGGGCGTGGCCCTGATCGTCAACGACATGAGCTCCACGCCGAAGGTGCACTTCACCGGCGCGCTCATCATTCCAGTGCTGTACCGCGCCGAGCTGATGCGCATCAGCCTGATCACCCTGCAGATCGACCGCCGGGGCAAGGAAGGCCTGATCTGCCGCGACAACATGCGCGCCGATATCGCCGTGGCCTTCTACCTGCGGGTAAACGAGACCCAGGCTGACGTGCTGCGGGTGGCCAAGGCCATCGGCGCCGACCGTGCCTCGGACAAGCACGCGGTGGACGAACTGTTCAACGCCAAGTTCTCCGAAGCGCTGAAGACGGTCGGCAAGAAGTTCGACTTCACCGAACTGTTCGAAAAGCGCCAGGAATTCCGCGACGAGATCATCGCGGTGATCGGCAACGATCTGAATGGCTATGTGCTGGAAGACGTGGCCATCGATTACCTGGAGCAGACTCCAAAGGCGCTGCTGGACCAGTTCAACATCCTCGACGCGCAGGGCATCCGCAAGATCACCGAGCTGACTGCCGCGCAGAACGTGGTGACCAACGAGCTGGAGCAGAACGAGAAGCTGGCCATCACCAAGAAGAACGTGGAAGCGCGCGAAGCACTGCTGGCCCTGGAACGCCAGCAGGCCGAGGCCGAGGCGCGGCAGAAGCGCGAGATCGAAACCATCCGCGCCCGCGAGGAAGCCGAGACGGCCAAGGTGCAGGAAGAGCAGCGACAGCTGTCCGAGAACGCGCGTATCGAAGCACAGCAGCTGATCGAGATCCGCGACCAGAACCGCCTGCGCGAAGTGGAAGTGGCCGAGCAGAACCGCCAGCGCGCAGTGGCCATCGAAGCCGAGCGCGTGGAGCGCGCCCGCCAGCTGGAGCAGGTCACCACCGACCGCGAAGTGCAGCTGCAGGGCGTGGAGCGTGACAAGGTGGTCGAGCAGGGCAAGATGGACGTGGCCAACATCACCCGCGAACGCATTTCCATCGACAAGACCGTGGCCCAGGAAGAAGAACGCATCAAGGAAGTGCGCGAAGTCTCCGAAGCCGACCGCCAGAAGCAGGTGCTGATCCTGGAAGCCGAAGCCAAGGCGCAGGAAGCGCTGGTGCGCGAAGTGAAGGAAGCGCAGGCGCGCGAAACCGCCTCCAAGCACCGCGCGGTGGAACTGACCACCCTGGCCCAGGCCGAGCACGAAGCAGCCGGCAAGCAGGCCGAGGCCAAGCGCCTGCTGGCCGATGCGTTCCGCGCCGAACAGGCCGCGCCGGGCCTGGCCGAAGCGCAGGTACGTGAAGCCTCGGCGCTGGCCATCGAGAAGGTCGGCATTGCCGAGGCCCGCGTGATCGAGGCCAAGGCCGATGCCACCCTGAAGCAGGGCAGCAACGAAGCACGCGTGCTGGCCGAGACGCTGCAGGCACAGGCGCAGGGCGAAGAGAAGATGGGCCTGGCCCGTGCCACCGCCACCGAATCGCTGGGCAATGCCGAAGCCGGCGTGGTGCAGAAGAAGCTGCTGGCCGAGGCCGAAGGCCTGGTGCGCAAGTTCGAAGCCATCGCCTCGCTCAGCGACCAGGCACGTGGCCACGAAGAGTTCCGCATGATGCTGGACAACAGCCTGAAGCAGGCACTGGCGTCGATCGAGGCAGGCAAGGAAGTCTCGCGCGAGAACGCCAACGTCATCGCCAGCGCCCTGCGCAACGCCGACATCGATCTGGTCGGCGGCGACGGCGGCATGTTCGAAAACCTGGTCAAGGCGGTCTCGCTGGGCAAGTCGATCGAAGGCTTCGCCGGCAAGAGCCCGATCGTGCAGGAGCTGATGCAGCGCTACCTGGGCGTGGCCGTGGCCGAACCGGCAGCGCGGCAGATCGCCGAGGACGCCGACGCGGTGCCGACGGTGTCGGCCACCGTGGTCGACAGCGCCCGTTGATGCACCGTGCGGTGGCCGTCATGGCCACCGCACGTCCACGACGGCCGCCGCAGCGGCCGTCCATCCGTGAGCGGGAAGCCTGCTGATGTCCGAAACGAATTCAACCGCCGAAAGCGCCACCGCGGCGGCGGCCGACACCGTCGACCAGGCCGTGGCCCAGGGCGGTGCCTACGAAGTCCTGCGCCGTCGCCTGGTCGAACAGGGCCAGCGTCTGCAGGCCCTGGCCGATACCCTGAACCGGCAGCGCCTGGCCGAGTTCGGCGACAGCCGCCTGGAGGTGGTCGGTCGCTTCCGCATCCGCAGCGAGAACAACTGCGTCGGCCGCGACATCGTGCAGGTCGGCCCCGATCGCCTGCTGTTCGGCTACAACGTGTTCATCGGACTGAAGACCCAGACCCGCATCGAAGATGTGTTCGGTCTGTACCGCCTGGTGCAGGGCCCCGATGGCTACGACGTGGCTGCGCTGGAGCTGAAGGGCAGCTTCCTCGACCAGCCCGGCTTCGTGCACGACTTCAACGAACTCTATGCCTACTACAAGCACGCGCGCCTGCTGCAGCTGATCGTGGTGGGCGACAAGCTGCTGGCCTCGTTCCAGATCGGCGAACGCAGCAGCGATGTGCGCGTGTTCCGCTGGGCGCTGTCGCGCGATGGCGAACTGACCTACCTGGATGCGCGCGGCGAGCGTGACATCGCCCTGCCACCGCCGTTCGATTTCGAATGGACCAAGGCCACCCGCGACCTGGCGGTGAACGGCCGCCATTCGCACCTGAACATCCTCGACACCCTGTTCGTGGAAACCACCGGTGGCGACCTGACCATCAAGGTGGAAAACAACACCGAGACCGGGCAGGGCATCTACAGCGAGCCGGTGGAAGACAGCACCCAGTCGCTGGACGATGCGCAGTTCGAGTTCGCCCGGGTCGGCTCGCTGCTGCTGCTGAAGGTGCTGCCGTATCGCGAAACCATCTGGCGCGGCCTGATCTACAACACGCTCACCGGCGCCATCGTGCGCAACGATGCCATCGTGCAGGCCTGCGTGCAGCTGCCCGAAGACCACGGCGTGATCTTCCCCGGTGGTTATTACCTGCAGGGCGGCGAGCACAAGGCCTTCGATGCCTCCATGGCCGGCATGCAGTTCAAGCGCAGCATCCGTTCGCCCAACGGCGAGGACGTGCTGTACATCTTCTATGAGCGCGAAGGCGGCCGCTCGGCGCTGTTCGTGTACAACACCATCCAGCGCGTGCTGCAGAACCCGGTGTTCGGCCACGGCTACGCGTTCATGCAGGATGGGCGCATGGTGCTGTTCAACGCCGAAGGCACCGAACCCACCCGCATCCACCCGATGCAGGTCTGGCAGACGCCGTTCAGCAGTGACGAATTCGCTGCCAGCCGACCGCCGGGCAACACCTTCATGGGCCGCATCGGCAACGCCGAACTGGTGCGCGGCATCTCCAACCTGTTCAACCTGGCCCGCGAGATCGACGGCCAGGATGTGTCGGTGCAGCGCTACCAGCGCCTGGTGGCCGATACCCGCCGCCTGTTCGACGCCCACCACTGGCTGGGAGATGAGGCCTGCGACGGCGCCGAGGCCCTGCTGCGGCAGATCAGCGCCACCGGCGAATCGGTGTTGGACGAATACGAGAAAGTGCAGTCGATCCGCCAGCAGTCGGCGCAGGCCATGGCCGAGTCGGAAGCCGCCTACAAGACGCTGCTGGGCCGCCTGCAGCCGGAGAACTGGAACGAGGTGCAGGCCTTCGTCGAGGCGCTGAACGCGATCACCGCGTTGCGCGGGCGGCTGCTGACCCTGCGCGAACTGCGCTACATCGACACCGACCGCATCGAAGCGATGGGCGCCGAACTGGTGCAGGCCCACGAGCGGGTGGGTGCGGCCACCGGCAGCTTCCTGGCCGGCGATGCAGCCCTGGCACCGCTGGCCGCGCGCCTGCAGGCGCTGGATGAAGCGGCCCAGCAGGCCGCCAGTGCGCGCCAGCTGGACGAACAGCTGCAGGGGCTGCGTGACATGGCCGCCGACCTGGACATGCTGTCGCAGCTGATGGCGGGCCTGAAGGTGGACGACGCCACCGCGCGCACGCGCGTGGTGGAAGCCATTTCCACCCTGTATGGCCGCTTGAACCAGGCCCGCGCGCGTGCCGAACAGCGCAGGAAGACCCTGGGCAGCGCCGAATCGGTGGCGCAGTTTGCCGCGCAGTTCGCACTGTTTTCGCAGTCGATCACCAGTGCGCTGGCCATGGCCAGCGATCCGGAAAAGGCCGACGACCAGCTGTCGCGCCTGCTGGTGCAGCTGGAAGAACTGGAAAGCCAGTTCGGCGAGCACGAGCAGTTCGTCGGCGACATCCTCAGCAAGCGCGAAGAGCTGGTGGAAGCGTTCGACACGCACAAGCAGGCGCTGCTGGATGACCGCCAGCGCAAGGCGCGCTCGGTGCTCGATGCGGCCAACCGCATCCTCGACGGCCTGGCCAAGCGCACCGAACGCTTCGCCAGCGCCGACGAACTGAATGCCTTCTTCGCCGGCGATCCGCTGATCCTCAAGCTGCGCGAACTGGCCGAGCGCCTGCGCGCGCTGCGCGACAACGTGAAGGCCGACGATATCGAGGCGCGCCTGAAGGGCGTGCGCGACCAGGCCGTGCGCCAGTTGCGTGACCGCAGCGATCTGTACGAAGCCGGCGGCAATGTGGTGCGGTTGGGGCCGCGCCATCGCTTCAGCGTGAACACCCAGGCACTCGACCTGACCCTGCTGCCGCGTGGCGACACCCTGGCCATCCACCTCACCGGCACCGACTTCCTGGAAACCCTGCAAGACCCGGAACTGGACGCGCTGAAGCCGTTCTGGCCGGTCACGCTGGACTCGGAATCCGAAGCCATCTATCGCGGCGAGTACCTGGCCGGCTGCCTGCTGCGCGCGGCAGAAGCAGGGCGCGACGGGCTGGACCTGCCGCAGCTGCTGCACGATGCCGCCGAACCGGATGCGCTGGACCAGCGTGTGCGCGCGTTCGCCGCACCGCGCTACCGCGAGGGCTACGAACGCGGCATCCACGACCACGACGCCGCGCTGATCCTGCGTGCGCTGCTGCCGCTGCAGCAGGCCGCCGGGCCGCTGCGGCATGCGCCGCGCGTGCGCGCGCTGGCCCTGTTGTTCTGGGCCGCGCAGCAGCGCGAGGATGCCGTGGCGCAGTGGCCCAGCCGCCAGGCCGGCGCCGACACCATTGCCCGTCTGTTCGGTTCGGACGAAGGGCGGCAGGCGCTGCGCGCGGAAATGGCGCAGGCGCTGCATGACCACGCACAGGCACACGGCCTTGCGTTCGACGCCGACATGGCCGCCGATGCCGCGGCCTACCTGGCCGATGAGCTGCACGATGGCGATCCGGTATTCAGCATCAGCCGCCACGCCCAGGCCCTGCTGGACGCGTTGTCCCAACAGTTGGAGCAGGCCGGCCAGCGCGATGCGTTCGAGCGCGCGCTGCAACGCAGCCAGGACCCGCTGGCCACGCGTTGGGCATTGGCCGGGCAGTGGCTGCGTGCCTTGGCCGGGCTGCCGGCGCAGGCCTCCCATGCCGGTTACGTCGACGAGGCCGCGGCACTGCTGCTGGTACAGCGGCAACTGCGCACGCGTGCCAGCGAGGCCATCCTGCGCGCCGAAGTGAAGGGGCTGCTGGGCGAGCATCCGCGCATCCACGGCGGCACCCTGGTGCTGACCCTGGACGATTTCCAGTCGCGCCTGCAACACCACCTGCAGCGCTTCGTGCCGTCCTTCCACGCCTACCAGAGCGTGCGCCAGGGCATCATCACCCGCGAACGCGACACCCTGCGCCTGTCCGAATTCAAGCCGCGGCCGCTGTCCTCGTTCGTGCGCAACAAGCTCATCAACGATGTCTACCTGGGCGTGATCGGCGACAACCTGGCCAAGCAGATGGGCACGGTGGGCGAGAACAAGCGCAGCGACCTGATGGGCCTGCTGATGATGATTTCGCCCCCCGGCTACGGCAAGACCACGTTGATGGAATACGTGGCGCACCGCCTGGGCCTGGTCTTCATGAAGATCAACGGGCCGGCGCTGGGCCATGAGGTGCGTTCGCTGGACCCGCAGCAGGCGCCCGACGCCACCTCGCGGCAGGAGCTGGAAAAGCTGAACCTGGCGCTGGAAATGGGCAACAACACCATGCTGTATGTCGATGACATCCAGCACACCCATCCCGAGTTCCTGCAGAAGTTCATTTCACTGTGCGATGGCACGCGCCGCATCGAAGGCGTGTGGCGTGGCAGGACGCGCACCTATGACATGCGCGGCAAGAAGTTCTGCGTGGTGATGGCCGGCAACCCGTACACCGAGTCCGGCGAAGTGTTCAAGATTCCGGACATGCTGGCCAACCGCGCCGACATCTACAACCTGGGCGATGTGCTGGGCGGCATGGAAGCGGCGTTCACCCTCAGCTACATCGAGAACAGCCTCACCTCCAACCCGGTGCTGGCGCCGCTGGCCACCC
Source organism: Stenotrophomonas sp. B1-1 (assembly GCF_010894375.1). Classification (NCBI taxonomy): domain Bacteria; kingdom Pseudomonadati; phylum Pseudomonadota; class Gammaproteobacteria; order Lysobacterales; family Lysobacteraceae; genus Stenotrophomonas; species Stenotrophomonas sp. B1-1. The sequence goes on from NZ_JAAIUZ010000029.1 coordinate 61,831, forward strand.
GCGACATGGCCGATCTGTACCTGCTGGTTGATCGGGCGATGGGCAAGGACGTGTCCACCAACGGTCTCAGCCATGCCTACAGCGGGGCCGAGGTGAACGAGATCACCGCCACCCTGCAGCGCATGCTGCGGGTGCGCGACGTGGTCTACCGGGTCAACCAGCAGTACATCGCCAGTGCCGCGCAGGACGATCGCTACCGCACCGAGCCGCCGTTCCGGCTGCAGGGCAGCTACCGAAACATGAACAAGCTGGCCGAGAAGATTTCGCCGGTGATGAACGAGGACGAGCTGCAGCAGTTGGTTTCCGACCATTACCTGGGCGAGGCGCAGCTGCTGACCACCGGTGCCGAAGAGAACCTGTTGAAGCTGGCCGAACTGCGTGGCGTGTTGGATGACGCGCAGGCGCAGCGCTGGGTGCAGATCAAGCGCGATTTCCTGCGCAACAAGGCCATGGGCGCCGACGATGGGGATGTGGGTGGGCGGGTGGTGGCGCAGTTGGCCGACATCGCCAGCGCGCTGCAGCTGCCGCCTCCAGCGCCCGCGCAGGCCCCGGCACCGCCCGCCGATCCGGCACCGTGGCCGGCGCTGCTGGAGGCGCTGCACCGCCTGGCCGAGGCGCGCCCCGCGCCTGCGCCAACCACCGCGCCGGCCGTGGTGCAGGCCGCACCGCTGGCCGAAGACCTGCAGGCGGGCCTGGCACCGCTGCTGCAGGTGCTGGTGTCCTCGCAGGAGCAGCAGGTGCAGCTGTCGCAGACGCTGGCGGCCTTTGCCGGCTGGGCGCGGCAGCAGGTGCAGCCCGAACCGGTGGCCGACCTGCGCCGGCGCCCGCGCGTACGCCGCGCGTCCACGCCGGAAGAACGCGCGTTGGACGAAGCCCTGATGCGCCACTTCTATGGTGAGTCGCTGCCACCGGAAAGCGGCGCCGATGATTCGCCGCGGCCACCGCCGCTGCCGTGAGCCAGCCCCTGCCCACGCCGCAGTTGCCGGCCAGCGCCGATGCCACGGCGCTGGCCGACTATGGCGCGCCGCTGCTGCGTGCGCTGCAGGCCGGCGAGCCGACACCTGTCGTCGGTGATGCACACGCCCTGGTGCAGGCGCTGGCGCGCATCGCTCTGGCAGTACAGGGCGCCGATCCGGCGCGGCTGCGGCGCCAGGAAAGCTGGTGGGGCAGGTTGCTGGGCCGCGACGTCACCCGCCAGGCGCAGGCGCAGGCACTGCAGTCGCAATTGGGGGTGCTGGTGCTGCAGGCGCGCGAACAGGCGCAGCGCCTGCAGGGGCACCTGCAGCAGCGCCAGGCCGCCATCGCCTACGCCCAGACCGCTGCACAGGCACTGCAGCACTGGGCCGATGCCGCGCAGCCATTGCTGGCGACGCTGCCCGCACACGCGCAGGCCGGGCTGGCCGCGCGCGTGGACCACCTGCAGCGCCTGTCGGCCCTGCGCGCGCTGGATGCAGGGCAATGGCAACTGTTGAACGAGCAGGACCAGGCGCTGCTGCAGCGATTTGCCCACATCCACGACACCCTGCTGCCGGCCTGGCGGCAGGCCGCATTGGCCGGCCAGGCCCAGGCCCGTGCCGCGCAGGCCGCACAGGCCGCCGACCTGCAGGCCCAGATCGACCACGTAGTGGCCGCCGCTCAGGCTAGACTGCGCTGAGCCGGCCGCCGCTGCCGCTTACCCATCTGCAAGGAGACTGCCCGATGACCCAGGACAGCCACATCAACGGCGGCCTCGTGCCGAGCGCCGCCACCCCCGCCACGATCGATGAAAGCACGCTGCAGGCCCTGGGCCTGGTGGCGGACGACCTGCCGCGCATCGCGCAGATCCGCCAGGAACTGGACGACCTGCGCCCCGGCAACCTGCAGGTGTTCGGTCGTGAAGCCGCCACCCGCACCGCCGCGTTCTCCAGCCAGCTGCTGGACCAGGTGCGCAACCGCGATCTGGACGCCAGTGGCGAGAAACTGGGCGAAGTCGTGCGCATCGCGCGCAGCCTGAAGCTGGACGGCTTTGCCCAGCGATCGAAGGTGCCGATCATCGGCGGCCTGATCGACCGCCTGCGTGCGTCCAAGGGCGAGCTGGTGCAGAAGTTCAGCGACACCAACGCGCAGATTGAACAACTGCTGGGCGATGTCGGCGCGCAGCAGACGCTGATGGGCAAGCGCGTGGGCGAGTTCGACCGCATGCACGACATCGTGCGCGAAGAACGCCATGCGCTGGGCCTGTACGCCGCCGCCGGCAAGCAGCGGCTGGCCGAACTGCAGGCCGAACAGCTGGCCGGGCAGGGCACTGACGACCCGCAGCAGCGCATCCGCCAGAGCGAGATCGACAACGCGATCCGCCTGATCGAAAAGCGCGTGTCCGACCTGCTGCTGATGCAGCATGCCGCCGACCAGTCGCTGCCGATGATCCGCCTGATCCAGGCCAACGCGCTGCAGCTGATCGAGAAGTTCAACACGGTGCGCGAGATCACCATTCCTTCGTGGAAGCGCCAGTTCGCGATCCAGCTCTCGCTGGGCGAACAGAAGAACGCGGCCGAACTGGCCACCTCGATCGACGATGCCACCAACGAGCTGATGCGCCGCAATGCCGATCTGCTGCGCCAGGCCTCGGTGGATACCGCGCGCAGCAACCAGCGTGGGGTGATCGATGTGGCCACCCTGCGCCACGTGCACGACCAGTTGATCGCCACCGTGGAAGAAGTGCGCAGCATCCATCGCGAAGGCATGCAGCAGCGCCAGCAGGCCGAAGTGGAACTGTCGCGCCTGCGCGAAGATCTGCAGCAGCGCCTGGCGGCGCCGACCGCGCCCTGACGTCGAGCTTGCTCGACAGCAACCGCGCTCTACCGTCGAACTCGTTCGACTGCCGTCGCCGTAGAGTCGAGCTTGCTCGACTGCCTTGGGTCCAGTCGAGCAAGCTCGACTCTACGATCTGGAGCAGTCGAGCAAGCTCGACTCTACAGTTGTGCCATGGCCCACTCGGCCAGCGCTTCCACGCGCGGGTCAACCGGCCCATCCGGCCAGGCCAGCACCCAGAACCCGCCGGTCGCTGAGAACCCCCACGGGGCAATCAGTCGCCCGGCGGCCAGGTCTTCGGCCACCAGCGGTTCCGGCGCGATCGCCGGGCCCAGCCCAGCCACCGCTGCTTCCAGCAGGTAGTACAGATGTTCGAAGCCGGTGCCGAACTGCAGATGGTCTGCATCCAGCCCATGTGACTGCGCCCAGCCCGGCCACGCCTGCGGGCGCGAATGGGTGTGCAGCACGCGTTCGAGCAGCAGGGCCGACGGCGCGGCGTGGCGCAGGCGCTGCGCGGCCGGGTGTGAAGGCGCCACCACCACGCCCACCCGTTCCGGTGCCAGTTCGCGTACCTGCCAGCCGCGCGGCCAGGGCCCTTCGGCCAGCAGCAGCACCGCGTCCAGTGCCGCCTGCGCCTCGGTGAAGGCTCCATCCAGTGCCGACCATTGCAGGTTCACCCCGGGCAGCGCCGCCTGCAGCGCGGGCAGCCGCGGAATCATCCAGCGTGCCAGCACGCTGCCGCTGCAGCCGAGTACCAGGGCAGGGGAGGCGGCGGGCCGGCGCAGTTCGCGCACGCAGCGCTCGATGCCGGCAAATGCCTCGCCGCACGCCGCCTGCAGGCGCTGACCGGCGTCGGTCAGGCGCAGGCCGCGCCCGGAGCGCTGGAACAGCGCCAGACCCAGGTGGTCTTCCAGCAGTTTCAACTGCCGGCTCACCGCACCATGGGTCACATGCAGGGCCTGCGCAGCGCGGCCCACCCCGCCCAGGCGGGCGGTGGCTTCGAAGGCGCGCAGGGCGTTGAGCGGCGGCAGCAGGGAGGTGCTCATGTGAGATTTCCTGACAATACATGCCAGATAATATCGATATTCCGGTCAGGATCCGTGCGCTAGAGTATCCACCTGTCTCGAACCAGCGGTCGCTTCCATGTCTGCCTCCCCCATTGCCGACTACCACGCCTTCCCGGATGCCCAGGGCCACTTCGGCCGCTACGGCGGCAGTTTCGTTGCCGAAACCCTGGTCGGCCCGCTGCAGGAACTGGCCCAGGCCTACGATCAGGCCCGCCAGGACCCGGAATTCCAGCGTGCCTACGACCGCGATCTGGCCCATTACGTGGGCCGGCCCAGCCCGATCTACCACGCCCAGCGCCTGAGCGACCACGTCGGCGGTGCGCAGATCCTGCTCAAGCGCGAAGACCTGAACCACACCGGCGCGCACAAGATCAACAACACCATCGGCCAGGCGCTGCTGGCCGCGCGCATGGGCAAGAAGCGCATCATTGCCGAGACCGGTGCCGGCCAGCACGGCGTGGCCAGTGCCACCGTCGCCGCGCGCCTGGGCCTGGAATGCGTGGTCTACATGGGTGCCACCGACATCGAGCGGCAGAAGATCAACGTCTACCGCATGAAGCTGCTGGGCGCCACCGTGGTGCCGGTCACCTCCGGCTCGGCCACGCTGAAGGATGCACTCAACGAAGCCATGCGCGACTGGGTGACCAACGTGCAGGACACCTTCTACATCATCGGCACCGTGGCCGGCCCCGATCCGTACCCGCGCATGGTGCGTGACTTCAACGCCATCGTCGGCCGCGAGGCGCGCGAGCAGATGCTGGCCGAGTACGGCCGCCTGCCGGACGCGATCACCGCCTGCGTGGGTGGCGGCAGCAATGCCATCGGCCTGTTCCATGCGTTCCTCAACGATCGCCAGGTCGAGATCGTCGGCGCCGAAGCCGCCGGCGACGGCATCCATACCGGCCGCCACGCCGCCTCCATCGCTGCCGGCCGCCCGGGCGTGCTGCACGGCAACCGCACCTATGTGCTGTGCGACGACGATGGCCAGATCATCGAAACCCATTCGGTGTCGGCCGGCCTGGATTACCCCGGCGTCGGTCCGGAGCACGCGTTCCTGGCCGACAGCGGCCGCGCACGCTACCTGGGCATCACCGATGAGGAAGCGCTGCAGGCCTTCCACCTGCTGGCGCACACCGAAGGCATCCTGCCGGCACTGGAATCCAGCCATGCCCTGGCGCAGGCGATCAAGCTGGCGCGCGAGCGCCCGCGCGACCAGATTGTGCTGTGCAATCTGTCCGGTCGTGGCGACAAGGATGTGCACACCATCGCCGCGCGCGAGGGTCTGGTGCTGTGAACGGCGTGCTGCGCCATGGCGGCGTGCTGGCGCTGGCCGTCGGCCTGGGCGGCTGCGCGCCACCCGAGCCGCCGGTGCTGGCGCCGGCAGCGGCCACCCCGGCGGCGATCGCCGACGCGCAGCACCCGGCCAGCAACGATGACGACCTGGCGCATCGCCCCATCGATGACGCCCCCGCTCCTGCACCCGCCGCCGCGCCGGCCGCAGACGAAGCACCTGCGGTGGTGTCCGTAGCGCTGGACCATGCCGGCGATGTGCTGGTCGGCCAGCGCTTCAGCGAACTGCAGGGGGAGAGCGAATGGCACTCCGCCGGCCTGCACGAAGCCACCCAGGGGCGCTGCGAGTACTACGAGCGCGGTCTGTTGCCCGAAGGTGTGTCGATGCTGGTGCAGGACGACGATGTGGTGCGCTTCGACCTGGCGCCCATCGATGATTCCGGCCAGGTGGTGCTGCAGCCCGGTCCGTTCGGGCTGCACCTGGACATGCCCCGTGCGCAGGCCCTGCAGCGGCTGCCCGCCGGCACCAGCTCCCAGCCTCACGGGGCCGATGCGGAAACCGGCGAAAGCCTGCTCTGGCAGGACCCGGGGTCGGACCTGGCGATCCGGGTGGAGATCGTCGATGGCGTGGTATCGAGGATGTACTGGGGCGCCAGTGGCGCCGTTGAATTGATTGAAGGATGTAGCTGAAATGTCCGTTGAACGTATCGATGCCTGCTTTGCCCGCCTGGGTGCCTCCGGCCGCAAGGCCCTCATTCCCTTCATTACCGCCGGCGACCCGTCGCTGGAGGCCACCGTGCCGGTCATGCATGCGCTGGTCGAGGCCGGTGCCGATGTGATCGAACTGGGCGTGCCGTTCTCCGACCCGATGGCCGACGGCCCGACCATCCAGCGCAGTTCCGAACGCGCGCTGGCGCGCGGCGCAGGCAGCCGCTACGTACTGCAGGCGGTGGCCGAGTTCCGCCAGCGTGACACGCAGACGCCGGTGGTGCTGATGGGCTACCTGAACCCGGTTGAGATCCACGGTTACGCGGCGTTCGCGCAGGCGGCCGTGCAGGCCGGCGTGGATGGCGTGCTGCTGGTCGACCTGCCGCCGGAAGAGGCCGGCGAGGCGAAGCAGGCCTTCGATGCGGCCGGGCTGGCGCTGGTGCTGCTGGCCTCGCCCACCACCAGCGATGCGCGTGCGCAGACCCTGCTGTCGCTGGCACGCGGCTATCTGTATTACGTCAGCTTCGCCGGCGTTACCGGCGCCTCCGAACGTCTGGACAGCCAGGCCGCAAGCGCGCGCCTGCAGGCCCTGCGCGCCGGGGCGACGGTGCCGGTGGTGGCCGGCTTCGGCATCAAGGATGCCGCCAGTGCCGCGGCCATGGCCGTGCAGGCCGACGGCGTGGTGGTCGGCAGTGCCCTGGTGGCAGCGTTGGCCGATGCCGCCTCGCCGGAACAGGCGGCGCAGCAGGCGCACGCATTCCTGGCGCCCCTGCGCCAGGCCCTGGACGCCTGACGCTGGCGCTGGTGCTGGGGCGTGCCTGGCGCTGCCCGCGCGACCTTGTCGCGCTAAACGTACGTCACAGCATGGTTTTTTCCCGAACCCCCGGCAATCACGCGGGGGTGCACGGGCAGGGGGAGCGGCGCTAGACTGTCGGCCTTTGCGGCCTTCGGGCCGCCCTGAACGGAAGTGTCCTCCCGCATGAGTTGGCTCAGCAAGTTGATGCCGTCCGGCATCCGCACCGACAACACCCCCAGCAAGAAGCGCAGCGTCCCCGAGGGCCTGTGGGAAAAGTGCAGCAGCTGCGGCAGCGCGCTGTACCGCCCCGAGCTGGAAGAAAACCTGGAGGTCTGCCCGAAGTGCGGCCACCACATGGCGATCCGCGCGCGCGCGCGTCTGGCCGCGCTGTTTGACGCGGACAGCACCACCGAGATCGCGGCGCGCCTGGGGCCGACCGACCTGCTGAAGTTCAAGGACCAGAAGAAGTACAGCGAGCGCATCAAGATCGCGCAGAAGAACACCGGCGAGTACGACGCGCTGATTGCCATGCGCGGCCTGCTCAAGGGCCGTCCGCTGGTGGCGTCCTCGTTCGATTTCGCCTTCATGGGCGGTTCGATGGGCTCGGTGGTGGGTGAGCGCTTCGCGCTGGCTGCCGAAACCGCGCTGGAAATCGGCGCCCCCTACGTGTGCTTCTCCGCCAGTGGCGGCGCGCGCATGCAGGAAGGCCTGTTCTCGCTGATGCAGATGGCCAAGACCTCGGCCGCGCTGGGCAAGCTGCGCGAGGCCGGCCTGCCGTACATCTCGGTGCTGACCCACCCGACCACCGGTGGCGTGTCGGCCTCGTTTGCAATGCTGGGCGACATCAACATCGCCGAACCGCAGGCCCTGATCGGCTTCGCCGGCCCGCGCGTGATCGAACAGACCGTGCGCGAAAAGCTGCCCGAAGGCTTCCAGCGTTCGGAGTTCCTGCTCGAACACGGCGCCATCGACCAGATCTGCGACCGCCGCGAAATGCGTGACCGCCTGGCCGACCTGCTGGCCATGCTCGGCCGTCAGCCGCGGCCGGAGGTGGCTTGATGGGAGGCCGCAAGTACTTCGGTACCGACGGCATCCGCGGGCGCGTCGGCCAGAGCCCGATTTCGGCCGATTTCGTGCTGCGCCTGGGCAATGCCCTGGGCCGCGTGCTGGTGGCCCAGCGTGGCGCGCATGGGCGTCGCCCGATCGTGGTGATCGGCAAGGACACCCGCATTTCCGGTTACATGTTCGAAGCCGCGCTGGAAGCCGGCCTGGTCGCCGCCGGTGCGGACGTGCAGCTGCTGGGCCCGATGCCCACCCCGGCCGTGGCCTTCCTCACCCGCACCCTGGGCGTGGATGCCGGCATCGTCATCAGTGCCTCGCACAACCCGCATTACGACAACGGCATCAAGTTCTTCTCCGCCCAGGGCGAGAAGCTGGATGACGCCACCGAACTGGCGCTGGAAGCAGCGCTGGACGTGCCGTTCACCACCGCCGAATCGGAGCAGCTGGGCAAGGCCGCGCGTGCGCGTGAAGCGGTGGGCCGCTATATCGAGTTCTGCAAGGCCAGCGTGCCGCGTTCGTTCGATCTGCGTGGCGTGCGCCTGGTGCTGGACTGCGCACACGGCGCCACCTACCAGATCGCGCCGCTGCTGTTCCGCGAGTTGGGCGCCGATGTCATCGGCATCGGTGCCGAACCCAACGGCGTGAACATCAACGACGGCGTGGGCTCGACCCACATCGACAACCTTGCCGCCAAGGTGCGCGAGACCGGCGCCGACCTGGGCATCGCCTTCGACGGCGACGGCGACCGCGTGCTGATGGCCGACGACCAGGGCACCCCGGTCGACGGTGACGACCTGCTCTACATCCTGGCGCGCGCGTGGCAGGCCGAAGGCCGCCTGCGTGGCCCGGTGGTCGGTACCCTGATGAGCAACTACGGCCTGGAAAAGGCGCTGGCCAAGCTGCAGATTCCGTTCCAGCGCAGCAACGTGGGCGACCGCTACGTGCACCAGGCGCTGATCGAAGGCAATGGCGTGCTCGGCGGCGAAGCCTCCGGCCACCTGCTGTGCCTGGACCGCGCCACCACCGGCGATGGCATCGTCAGTGCGCTGCAGGTGCTGGTGGCGCTCAAGCGCAGCGGGCAGACCCTGCGCCAGGCGCTGCAGCCGTTGTCGAAGGTGCCGCAGAAGACCGTCAACGTGCGCCTGGGCGATGTCTCGGCCAAGGCCACCGTGCAGGCCGACAGCGTGCAGTCGGCACTGGTGCAAGCACAGCAGGCCGTCAGTGGCCGTGGCCGTGCGTTCCTGCGTCCCTCCGGCACCGAGCCGGTGGTGCGCGTCACCGTGGAAGCCGACGACGCGACCCTGATGCAGGACACCCTGGACCGGCTGTCGGCCGCGGTGAAGTCCGCCGCAACCGCCTGACCTTCGGCTCAGCCTGCAGAATGCGGAACGCCCCGGGAAACCGGGGCGTTTTCGTTTCCACCGCGCACAAACGCAGGCAATGCCTAGGGCCCAGGCACCATTTTCTTCTGGCGTGCCTTGAAGCCATTGAACAGCGGCGCCAGCAGCGGGTGGTAACTCTGCGCGATGCGCTTGCGCAGCCAGCTGGCCGGGCGGTTGCGGATCGCGAAGCGATAGATGCGTTCCGGATCGCCACCAACCACGTTGCGGCCGAACGGATGGGTGGTGTGCAGGTAGCGGAACCCGTGCGCGCGGGCGACCTCGATATGGTCCTGGTCGAAATCGCCATACGGCCAGCACAGGGTGTCGGACACTTCGCCCAGCTGCGCCTGCAGGACCTGCCGCGCCCGCGCCAGGTCCTGGTCGATGCCATCGCGGCGCTGCGCGCGGTCCAGGTCCTGCCGCTGCAGCCAGCGGGTATGGGTGTGGGTATGGCAGTGCACCTCGAAGGTGCCGGCCTCGATGGCGGCGCGTGCTTCGCTCCAGCGCATCATCACATCGTCGCAGCGGTTGTCCTGGAAGATCGCCGTCTCGCAGCCACGGTGGTCCGGCGTCGGCGGCAGCACGGCGCCGGCCACGCCGGCATGCGCGCGCACCGGGCCTTCGCCCATCCAGCCGGTCACCACGAACACCACCGCGTGCATGCCGTACTTCTGCAGGATCGGGTGGGCATACACCCAGTTGTCCAGGTAACCGTCATCGAAGGTGATCACGATCGATTTGCGTGGCACCGGCTTGCCGGCCAGGAAGCCGGCGTACTGGTCCAGCGTCAGCGACGTCCAGCCTTCGCGTGCGAGCCAGGCAATCTGGCTCTCGAAATTTTCCGGCGACACGGTGATCATGCCCGGCGACGGGCTTACGTGATGGTGCATCAGCACCGGTACGGTTCGTGCGTCAGCCATGTCCCAGCTCCTTCAGCCACTGGTGATAATAGTATTCGGTGGTTTCGCCGTGGCCGGCCGGGGTGAACCGGTGCGCGCTGCGCATCCAGTCCCAGCCGGCACGGCCCATCAGGCGGCGGCGTTCGGGGTCGTCCACCAGCAGGCGCAGCGCGGCGGTCAATGCGGCGCGGTCGCCCAGCCGCGTCAGCAGCGCGTTGCTGCCATCGACCACCATTTCCGGAACACCGCCCACGCGCGTGGCCACGATCGGCACGCCCACGAATGCCGCTTCCAGGAACACCGTGCCGGCCGCTTCCTTGTGCGACGCCAGCGCGAAGACGTCGAAGCCGGCCATCAGCCGGCAGGCACCATCGCGGTAGCCCAGCAGGTGGACCTGCTGCTGCAGGCCCAGTGCATCGCGCAGGGCCTGCAGGCGGGCCATCACCGGTTCGCCATCACCCACCACCACCAGGTGCAGGTTGCGGTTGGCCTGGCACAGCGGTGCAATGGCCTGCAGCAGGTCGGCATGGCCCTTGGGTTCGCGCAGCACGGCCACGCAGCCCACCACGATATCGTCGGCGCTGAAGCCCAGCTCGGCACGCACCTCGGCGCGCACGTCCTGCAGGCACTGCCACGGGTCCGGCTTGCGGACATCGCTCCACTGCGGCGGCACCGCGATCGGCGGCACGATGCCGATGCGGGCCGCGGGCACGCCGCGTTCGGCCAGCAGCTGCTTGACGAAGCTGCTGACGGTCAGCACCCGGTGCGGCAGCCTGGTGTAGGTCAGCAATGAATTGACCGGGCTCATCAGGTGGCGCGAGCGCACCACCAGCGGCGTGCCGCCCAGGCGTGCGCCGGCGGCGGCGATCAACGCATCGCGACGGCTGGTGGTGTTGACCACGTCGTAGCGTTCACGACGCACCAGGCGTGCCACCGACCAGATGCCGCGCAGCAGGCGCGCCAGGCCGCCCATGCGCAGGGTATGCACGGTGAATCCCGCATCGCGGGCCAGGCCGGCCAGGCGCGCCCCGGGCTGGCACAGCAGTGCCACCTCGTGGCCGCGCGCACGCATGGCCTGCATGTGGCGGAAAATGTAGATCTCCTGGCCGCCCATTCCGGTGGCGGCCTCGGTGTGCAGGATGCGCAGCGGGCGAGTCATGGTTGAAGCCGTCCTGTGGTTCAACGATTGCGGAAGCGGGTGAGCGCTTCCCAGGCCGCGCGCAGGCTGGCCGGGTCCGGCGCCTGCTGCGGCAAGGGGTGGTAGCGGCGGTCCAGCGTGGTGGCGTTGCCGAACTTGTCGAACACGTGGATCGCATCGCCGTGGCGCACCGCGCGCTGCGACCAGCTTTCCACCACCAGCGAACGGGTGCCCTGCGGCTCGGCCAGCAGGTCCTGGCCGGTGCTGTAGTCGGCCAGCGCGTTCTCGCAGCCCAGACCGTGGCGCATCAGCGTCGGCACCCAGTCTTCGTGCGAGCTGGTGCGGGCGTCCTGCGCGGCCGCCTGCCCAGGCCAGTGCAGCACGAACGGCACCTGCAGCTGGTAGTCGGAGAAGTTGCCGTTGTGGCCCCAGTAGTTCAGGCCCAGGTCGTTGAACTCTTCGGCGTGGTCACCGGTGACCAGCACGATGGTGTCCTCGTCCAGCCCCTGCGCACGCAGCGTTTCCAGCAGCCGCCCGACCAGGCTGTCGGCGTAGTGCACGGCGGTGTGGTAGCGGTTCAATTCGGGGGTCGGGTCGTGGTCCGGGCCGAACTTCAGGAAGTCGATGTCCTCGGCCATGGGCTGGGCGACCGCCGGGTAGTCGGCGGGCATGTGGTACGGCGCATGGGTGGAATCGAGGAAGACGAAGCCGAACCACGGGCGCTTGCCCGACTGGCTGGCCACGATGTCCTGCTGCAGCGATTCGACGATGGCGCGGTCACGCCCGGCCGAATCGCGATCACGCGGGCCCTGGTGCAGCTGGCTGCGCACATCGGAAAACACGGTGCGGTCGAATTCGGGGCTGTACAGCGGCGCACTGCCGTACAGGTGCAGGTCGTAACCCTGCTGCTGCAGCACCTTGAACAGCTGCGAGCCGCGCTGTTCGGCCAGCATGGTGGGCCAGTAGCCGCCGGGCAGCCCGTACATCAGGCCGAACAGCCCGTAGCGGGTGGCATTGCCGGTGCTGAAGTGCTGTTGGTACACGCGCGAAGACTGCGCCAGCGCAGCCGTATTGGGCATGAACTGCGGGGTCAGTGCGTCCTTGCGCAGCGATTCCAGCACCACCATCAGCACGTTCGGGCGCTGGTGGCTCTGGCAGCGCAGCGGCTGCAGCGGGTAGTTCAGCTGCGCATGGCGCGGGTCGGGCAGGCCGGCCTGCGGCTGGCTGACCACGCCCAGCCGCCGCATGAAGCTCTTGGCGGTGATCGGCTGGGCCCAGGGCAGGTAGTTCCACTGGCTGATGACCGCACGTTCGCCCAGCGCGTCGTAGTAGGCCGTGGCCACCTGGCCGCCGGCCATCAACATCGCCACCAGCGCCCAGGCCTGCAGCACCCGGCGCTGCAGTCGCGCCGCCGGCAGCAGCTTCCAGCAGGCCCAGGCCAGCAGGGCCTGCGCGCCGAACAGGGCGCTGATCATCGCGATCGCCTGCAGCCAGGTCTTCCAGGACAGGCTCACCTGGTCGTGCAGGGCGCCGCCGAACACCATGTTGGCGACCATGGCATTGAGGTGGAAGCGGTACAGGGCGAAGACCTTGGCATCCACCAGCAACAGGCACAGCCACAGGCCCTGCATCACGATGGCCGAAACCGTCAGAACGCGCGCGCGCCGCGGCCACAGGCCCAGCGCCAACGGCAGCAGGCCGGCCAGCGCGCCCAGCGCCAGCAGGTGGCCGGGCAGGGCGACCGATAGGTAGGTCAGGCCCAGTGCGCCGCCGGGGTTGTCGCGCACGGGAATGTTGCCCAGTGCGATCAGCGCCGCCAGCACGGCATTGCCGGCAATGAACAACGACCACCAGGCCAGCCGCTGCCAGCGGCGTTCGGCGCCCGGGGCGGGAGTGTTGAAGGAAGCAGCATCCATGGCGGCGACGGGGTAGGCGTGCGAGGGAGGGCGCGTGTGACGAGGGCGTCAAGACGCGAAGGGCGGCGCATTGTATCGGTTTGTTTCAATGTATCGGTGTGGGAATTGGGCCGATCTGTCACAATGTTCAGGTGGCCCACAGACAGCTGTCGGGCCGAACAGACCCACGACAAGCCAGGAACCGCTGTGAGCCAGATCCCGACCCTCGACATCACCCGTTTCGACAGCGACCGCGAGGCCTTCGTGGCCGAGCTGGGCGCGGCCTACCGCCAATGGGGATTCGCGGGCATCCGTAACCACGGCATCCCGCAGGCCGACATCGACGCGGCCTACGATGTCTTCAAGGCCTTCTTCGCCCTGCCGGACGAGGTCAAGCGCAAGTACCACGTGGCTGGCAGCGGCGGCGCCCGCGGCTACACCCCGTTCGGCGTGGAAACCGCCAAGGGCTCCAAGCACTTCGACCTGAAGGAGTTCTGGCACATCGGTCGCGAGATCGCCGATGACTCCAAGTACCGTGATGTGATGGCGCCGAACCTGTGGCCGACCGAGGTCGAGGGCTTCCGCGAGCGCGGCTACGGCCTGTACCAGGCGCTGGACAACCTGGGTTCGCGCGTGTTGTCGGCGCTGGCCCTGCACATTGGCCTGCCGGAGGACTTCTTCGCCGACAAGACCAATTTCGGCAATTCGATCCTGCGCCCGATCCATTACCCGCCGATCACCACCGACGACATTCCGAACGTGCGTGCCGGTGCCCATGGCGACATCAACTTCATCACCCTGCTGGTCGGTGCCAGTGCCGCGGGTCTGGAAGTGCAGTCGCATGATGGCCAGTGGGTGCCGTTCACCTCGGACGCCGACACCATCGTGGTCAACATCGGCGACATGTTGCAGCGCCTGACCAACCACGTGTACCCGTCCACCATCCACCGCGTGGTGAACCCCCCGGGCGAGCTGGCCCGCCAGCCGCGCTACTCGGTGCCGTTCTTCCTGCACCCGAACCCGGACTTCCTGATCGACGTGCTGCCCTCGTGCATCACCCCGGAAAACCCCAGCCGCTACCCGGAGCCGATCACCGCCCACGGCTTCCTGGAAGAGCGCCTGCGCGAGATCAAGCTGAAGTAATGAGAAGGCCGCCGAAAGGCGGCCTTTTTCTTTGCAGGGTTGCACCCTGCACCCGCAGAGGCCAAAGCCAGAGCCAGAGCGGCTCTGGTTTTCTGCTGGTTGGGTGGGGCGGTGTGGGTGGGCAGGACACGCCGCAAGTACGTCCCTGTAGGCTCGTAGGCGCCATCCATGGCGCCTGCGGTCCTGCCCACCCACACCGCCCCACCCCCGACAGTTTCCCGGTGACGGTGGGCAAACCCCGTTTCCGGTAGATCCACGCCATGCGTGGATGAAATCTGTGAGGGGGCGAACGGGGGAGGGGTCGAGCGGAGTGGGGGTCAGATCCCTTTTCCTGCGGAAAAGGAACTGACCCCGGAACCCACCCGGAATGCCGCTTCTGCTCTTGCTCCTGCTCTTCATTTTTCTTTCCGTGGCGGCCGGAGCCGCCGGGATGTGTCAGAGGCCGGGCGGGTGGGGTGCGCAGGGGCGTGAGCCGCATGGATGCGGCGACCGAGCCTCAAAGGACGGATTCACGGCGTCCCCTGCGCAGCCCACTCGCCCGGCCAAGCCACCGAATCCAACCGGGCCGTTCGCGACCAACCCAACCGCCCCGCCACGAGGGGCTGCGCCGTTGGCTGAAAATCCATGTAACCGCTTACACGGAAACGGATTTTTGCCATAGCGGGTATCATGGGCGGCTGAGTTCATACAGGAGCCACCGCCATGCGCCGCAAGATCGTCGCCGGAAACTGGAAGCTGCACGGCAGCCGTCAATTCGCCACCGAGCTGCTCGGCCAGGTGGCCGCCGGGCTGCCCAAGGCCGGGGTGGAGGTGGTCATCCTGCCGCCCCTGCCGTACCTGGGCGAGCTGGTCGAGGACTTCGGCGAGACCGGCCTGGTGTTTGGTGCCCAGGACGTCAGCAGCAATGAAAAGGGCGCCTACACGGGCGAAGTCTGCGCCGCCATGCTGCACGAGGTCGGCGCCCGCTACGGCCTGGTCGGCCACTCCGAGCGCCGCCAGTACCACCAGGAGAGCAGCGAGCTGGTCGCCCGCAAGTTCGCCGCGGCCCTGCATGCCGGCCTGGTGCCCGTGCTGTGCGTGGGTGAAACCCTGGAACAACGCGAAGCCGGGCAGACCGAGGCGGTCATCGCCAGCCAGCTGGCACCGGTGCTGGCGCTTGTCGGCGCCGAGGGGTTTGCCAACGCCGTGGTGGCCTACGAGCCGGTCTGGGCCATCGGTACCGGCAGGACCGCCAGCAAGGAGCAGGCCCAGCAGGTGCATGCCTTCATTCGTGGCGAAGTCGCGCGCATGGATGCTAGAATCGCCGATTCACTGCCCATTCTTTACGGCGGTAGCGTGAAACCCGACAATGCCGGGGAACTGTTCGCGCAGCCGGATGTCGATGGTGGGCTGGTCGGCGGCGCCTCGCTGGTGGCCGCAGATTTCCTGGCCATCGCGCAGGCGGCGGCACACATTTAGTCAAGACAGCCGGCTCAGCGTCGGCCTAACAGTCCGAGGGCGGATTTCCAATGCTGATGTTGATCCTCAATGTCGTCTACGTGCTGGTGGCCGTAGCCATGATCGCGCTGATCCTGATGCAGCGTGGCTCGGGCGCGGCAGCGGGCTCGGGCTTTGGTGCCGGCGCCTCGGGGACTGTGTTCGGCGCGCGCGGTGCGTCCAACTTCCTGTCCAAGTCCACCAAGTGGCTGGCCGTGGTGTTCTTCGGCATCAGCCTGTTCATGGCCTGGTATGCCGGCCATGGCACCCGTCCGGCGGCCGACCAGGACCTGGGCCTGATGTCCGCCCCGGCGGCCAGCGCCCCGGCCGTCCCGGCGGGTGAACTGCCGGCTGCGCCGAAGGCTGCGGAGGTCCCGGCGGCGCCGGTTCCGGCCGCCACTGTGCCGGCTCAGGCGGAAACTTCCACTTCTGGTGAAGAAAAGCCGTCCGAAGGCTCCCAGAAAGACTGAAGCCGGTTACAATACGCGGCGCATCGGGATGTTGGTCTGATGTGATCGTTTGCCCAGGTGGCGGAATTGGTAGACGCACTACCTTGAGGTGGTAGCGACTTAGGTCGTAGGGGTTCGAGTCCCCTCTTGGGCACCATTTGTAAGTAAAGCGGGTTCTCCTGGCGCGCAATGCGCCAGCCGTTTCCCGTCCACTCCCCCATGCCAAAGCGCCTGCAGGCGCGGCGGCAGAGGCAAGAGAGAATCGCTGTGCTGGCCGAATATTTGCCGTCTCTGCTGTTTCTGATCGTCGCCACCGGTATCGGCATCACGCTGATGCTGATTGGTCGATTCCTCGGCCCCCGCCGCCCCGATCTGGAAAAGCTGTCGCCGTACGAATGCGGCTTCGAGGCCTTCGAAGACGCGCGCATGAAGTTCGACGTGCGCTACTACCTGATCGCGATCCAGTTCATCGTCTTCGACCTGGAAATCATCTTCATCGTGCCGTGGACCCAGGTCTTCATGGAGCTGGGCGCCCGTTCGCTCGTCACCATGGGCCTGTTCGTCGGCATGCTGTTCCTCGGTTTCATTTACGTCTGGAAGAAGGGAGCGCTGGAATGGGAGTGATTCAGACTCTCGATGGCCTCATGAACAACCCGGTCCCGGAAGGGCGGGTGGATGACATCCTGCGGCCGGAAGGCGACAACCCCCTGCTGGAAAAGGGCTTTGTCACCACCAGTGTCGATGCCCTGCTGAACTGGGCGCGCACCGGCTCCATGTGGCCCATGACCTTCGGTCTGGCCTGCTGTGCGGTGGAAATGATGCACGCCGGTGCGGCGCGTCTGGACCTTGACCGCTACGGCGTGGTGTTCCGCCCGTCGCCGCGTCAGTCCGACGTGATGATCGTGGCCGGTACCCTGGTCAACAAGATGGCCCCGGCGCTGCGCAAGGTCTACGACCAGATGCCGGACCCGAAGTGGGTCATCTCGATGGGCAGCTGCGCCAATGGCGGCGGCTACTACCATTACTCCTATTCTGTCGTGCGCGGCTGTGATCGCGTGGTGCCGGTGGACGTCTATGTCCCGGGCTGCCCGCCGACCGCCGAGGCGCTGGTGTACGGGATCCTGCAGCTGCAGAAGAAGATCTGGCGTACACAGACCATCGCCCGCTGACCCTTTTCACCTGACAAGAGCGCGCCAAGCCCCCATGGCAGAGCAAGCATCCTTCATCGACCGACTCTCCGCACGTTTCGCTGGTGCGAAGGTCATCGTGGTCGAACCCCGCGGCGAAGTGACGCTGGAGGTGCCTGCGGCTCAGTGGCACGCCACTGCCCTGGCGCTGCGTGACGAGTTTGGTTTCGAGCAGGCCGTGGACCTGTGCGGCGTCGATTACCTGGGCTACGGCTCGGACGAATGGGACACCGCCGACGTTTCCTCGCAGGGCTTCAGCCGTGGCGTGGAAGGCAAGGCGCAGGGCCGCTTCGCCTGGGGCGAGTTCCCCAGCGAAGAGAACGGTGCCGATGGCGCCCGCCCGCAGCACATGCCGACCCAGCGTTTCGCCGTGGTCGCCCAGCTGCGCTCGTACCAGCACAACCTGATGTTGCACCTGCGCTGCTTCGCCCCTGACGAAGCACTGCCGGTGGTGTCCTCGCTGACCGGCATCTGGCCGGGCCTGAACTGGTTCGAGCGCGAAGCGTTCGACCTGTACGGCGTGATCTTCGAAGGTCACCCGGACCTGCGCCGGATCCTGACCGACTACGGTTTCGTCGGCCATCCGTTCCGCAAGGACTTCCCGCTGATCGGCAACGTCGAAGTCCGCTACGACGAAGAAAAGAAGCGCGTGATCTACGAACCGGTCACATCGGTGGAGCCGCGTGTCGGCGTGCCGCGCGTGATCCGCGACGACGCCCGTCTGCAGACCGCAGAAGGTGAGCGCGCGCAGGAGGCAGTGAAGTGAGCCACGTACACCAGGCTGGCGAAGCCTTCGCCAGCAACCCCGCCGAAAGCCGGCAGGAAATCCGCAACTACACCATGAACTTCGGCCCGCAGCATCCGGCCGCCCACGGTGTGCTGCGCCTGATCCTGGAAATGGACGGCGAAACCATCATGCGTGCCGACCCCCACGTGGGCCTGCTGCACCGTGGTACCGAAAAGCTGGCCGAGTCCAAGCCGTTCAACCAGTCGATCGGCTACATGGATCGCCTGGATTACGTGTCGATGATGTGCAACGAGCACGCCTACGTGCGCGCGATCGAAACCCTGATGGGTATCGAAGCGCCCGAGCGTGCGCAGTACATCCGTACCATGTACGACGAAATCACCCGCATCCTGAACCACCTGATGTGGCTGGGCTCGAACGCGCTCGATCTGGGCGCCATGGCGGTCATGCTGTACGCCTTCCGCGAACGCGAAGAGCTGATGGACTGCTACGAAGCTGTCTCCGGCGCGCGCATGCACGCGGCGTACTACCGTCCGGGCGGTGTCTACCGCGACCTGCCGGACCACATGCCGAAGTACAAGGAATCGCGCTGGCACAAGGGCAAGGCGCTGAAGCAGCTCAATGCTTCGCGTGAAGGCTCGCTGCTGGACTTCCTGGAGAACTTCACCAACGAGTTCCCGGGTCGCGTTGACGAATACGAAACCCTGCTGACCGACAACCGTATCTGGAAGCAGCGTACGGTCGGCATCGGCGTGGTCAGCCCGGAACTGGCCCACCAGTGGGGCATGACCGGCGTGATGCTGCGCGGCTCGGGCGTTGCCTGGGACCTGCGCAAGAAGCGTCCGTACGCCAAGTACGATGCCGTCGATTTCGACATCCCGCTGGGCAAGGAAGGCGACTGCTACGACCGTTACCTGGTCCGCGTTGCCGAAATGCGCGAATCCAACCGCATCATCAAGCAGTGCGTGGCGTGGCTGAAGGCCAACCCGGGCCCGGTGATGGTGAAGAACTTCAAGGTCGCTCCGCCCAAGCGCGAGGACATGAAGGACGACATGGAAGCGCTGATCCACCACTTCAAGCTGTTCAGCGAAGGCTATTGCGTGCCGGCCGGTGAAACCTATTCGGCGGTGGAAGCGCCGAAGGGTGAGTTCGGCTGCTACCTGGTCTCCGACGGCGCCAACAAGCCCTTCCGCGTGCACCTGCGTGCCCCCGGCTTCGCCCACCTGTCCTCGATCGATTCGATCGTGCGCGGCCACATGCTGGCCGACGTGGTGGCCATGATCGGTACCTACGATCTGGTGTTCGGCGAGGTTGACCGGTAATGCCGTCCGCCACGCCAACGCCCGCTGCAGGCAGCCGGCGCAAGCCGGCGCCGCAGTCTCTGGAATTTCACGTTATGCATTTCGCTGAGGTCGGCCGATGAAGGCGACAGGTAATTTCGAGGCGGCGCGCGACGTCGACCCGATGGTGGTGCTGAGCGACAAGACCCGCGCTCACATCGATCACTGGCTGTCCAAGTTCCCGCCGGACCGCAAGCGCTCTGCCGTGCTGCAGGGCCTGCATGCGGCCCAGGAGCAGAACGAGGGCTGGCTGACCGACGAGCTGATCGCCGGCGTGGCCAAGTACCTGGACCTGCCGCCGGTGTGGGCCTACGAAGTGGCCAGTTTCTACTCGATGTTCGAGACCGAGAAGGTGGGCCGCAACAACGTGGCCATCTGCACCAACATCAGCTGCTGGCTCAATGGCGCCGAAGACATCGTGCGCCATTGCGAGAAGAAGCTGGGCATCAAGCACGGCCAGTCCACCCCGGACGGCCGCGTCTACCTCAAGCGCGAGGAAGAGTGCCTGGCGGGCTGCGGTGGCGCACCGATGATGGTCATCAACGGTCACTACCATGAGCGTCTGACCCTGGAAAAGGTCGACGAGCTGCTGGACGGGCTGGAGTAAGGGCATGGCACATCACCACGAATCCAAGGGTCCGGTCGGCCCCGCGCCGCTGCCGCACCAGGTGGTCTACACCACCCTGCATTACGACACCCCGTGGTCGTACGAAAGCTACCTGAAGACCGGTGGCTACGCCGCCCTGCGCAAGATCCTCGAAGAGAAGATCCCGCCGGAGCAGGTCATCGAGATGGTCAAGGCCTCCGGCCTGCGTGGCCGCGGTGGCGCTGGTTTCCCGACCGGCCTGAAGTGGTCCTTCATGCCCAAGGGCAACATGCAGAAGTACATCCTCTGCAATTCGGACGAATCCGAGCCGGGCACCTGCAAGGACCGCGACATCCTGCGCTACAACCCGCATTCGGTGGTGGAAGGCATGGCGATCGCCTGCTACGCCACCGGCTCGACCGTGGGCTACAACTACCTGCGCGGTGAGTTCCACCACGAGCCGTTCGAGCACTTCGAACAGGCCCTGGCCGACGCCTATGCAAATGGCTGGCTGGGCAAGAACGTGATGGGCTCGGGCGTGGACATCGACATCTACGGTGCCCTGGGCGCCGGCGCGTACATCTGCGGCGAAGAAACCGCGCTGATGGAATCGCTGGAAGGCAAGAAGGGCCAGCCGCGCTACAAGCCGCCGTTCCCGGCGAACTTCGGCCTGTACGGCAAGCCGTCCACCATCAACAACACCGAAACCTACGGTTCGGTGCCGGCGATCATCCGCAACGGCCCGGAGTGGTTCAAGGGTCTGAGCCTGACCGGCAACGGCGGCCCGAAGTGCTTCTCGGTGTCTGGTTGCGTGCAGAACGGCGGCAACTTCGAAGTGCCGCTGGGCACCACCTTCGACGACCTGCTGGAAATGGCCGGTGGCCTGCGTCCGGGCCGCACCCTGAAGGGCGCGATTCCGGGCGGCGTGTCCATGCCGGTGCTGACCGCGGCCGAGCTGAAGGGCCTGCCGATGGACTACGACACCATCCGTGCGCTGGGCTCCGGCCTGGGTTCGGGCGCCGTCGTGGTGCTGGATGACAGCGTGTGCTGCGTCAAGTTCGCCTGCCGCATCAGCCAGTTCTTCCACAAGGAATCCTGTGGCCAGTGCACCCCGTGCCGCGAAGGTACCGGCTGGATGCACCGCGTGCTGGAGCGCATCGTCGCCGGCAAGGCCACGATGGAAGACCTGCACCAGCTGAAGGCAGTGGCCGGCCAGATCGAAGGCCACACCATCTGTGCGTTCGGCGAAGCGGCTGCGTGGCCCATCCAGGGCTTCCTGCGCCAGTTCTGGGACGAGTTCGAGTACTACATCGTCAACGGTCATTCGATGGTTGACGGCAAGAAGGTGGAGGCAGCCGCTGCATGAGCGCGCAACCCGTAAATCCGAGCGTCCCACCCGATCACGTCACCATCGAGATCGATGGCAAGTCGCTGGTCGTGCCCAAGGGCTCGATGATCATCCAGGCCGCCGACAAGGCCGGCATCTCCATTCCGCGCTTCTGCTACCACGAGAAGCTGCCGATCGCCGCCAACTGCCGCATGTGCCTGGTGGACGTGGAGAAGTCGCCGAAGCCGGCGCCGGCCTGCGCCACCCCGGTGATGGACGGCATGAAGGTCGCCACCCGCAGTGAGAAGGCGCTCAAGTTCCAGCGTTCGGTGATGGAGTTCCTGCTCATCAACCACCCGCTGGACTGCCCGATCTGCGACCAGGGCGGCGAGTGCGAGCTGCAGGACGTTTCGCTGGGCTATGGCCGTTCGGTCAGCCGCTTCAACGAGCGCAAGCGCGTGGTGCCCGACGAGGACATGGGTCCGCTGGTCGCCACCGAAATGACCCGCTGCATCCAGTGCACCCGCTGCGTGCGCTTCACCGCCGACGTGGCAGGCACCTATGAACTGGGTGGCATGTACCGCGGCGAGAACCTGCAGATCGGTACCTACGACGGCAAGCCGCTGACCACCGAACTGTCCGGCAACGTGGTTGACGTCTGCCCGGTCGGCGCGCTGACCAACAAGGTGTTCCAGTTCCGCGCCCGTCCGTGGGAACTGACCGCACGCGAATCGCTGGGCTACCACGACGCGATGGGTTCGAACCTGTTCCTGCACGTGCGTCGCGGCGAAGTGCTGCGCACCGTGCCGCGCGACAACGAAGCGGTGAACGAGTGCTGGCTGTCCGACCGCGACCGCTATTCGCACCAGGGCCTGTACAGCGAAGACCGTGCGGTCAAGCCGCTGCGCAAGGTCAATGGCGAGTGGAAGGAAGTGAGCTGGGCTGAAGGCCTGGCCGCAGCCGCCGAGATCCTCAAGGCGCACCAGGGTGACCACCTGGGCGTGCTGGTGCATCCGTCCACCTCCAACGAGGAAGGCGCGCTGCTGGCCCGCCTGGCCAAGGGCCTGGGCTCGAACAACATCGATCACCGCATCAACAACCGCGACTTCTCCGACGCCGCCACCGCCGAAGTCTTCGGCCTGCCGCTGACTGAAATCGAAGGCGCCGACCGCATCGTCGTTCTGGGCAGCAACATCCGCCACGAACTGCCGCTGCTGCACGCCCGCCTGCGCAAGGCGCAGACCACCAAGGGCGCGAAGATCCACGTCATCAACCCGGTTGATTTCGACTTCGCCTTCGGCATCGCCGGCAAGCAGATCGTGGCACCGTCGAAGTTTGTCGAAGCGCTGGCCAGCGAAGAACTGCGTTCGGCAGTGCAGGGCGGTACCAACACCGTGCTGATCGTCGGTGGCATAGCCGAAAACCACCCGCAGGCCGCCGCGATCCGCGCCGCTGCGCGTGATTTCGCTGCCGCCACCGGTGCCAAGCTGTGCCGCATCCCGCAGGGCGCCAATGCCGTGGGCCTGACCCGCGCCGGCGTGCTGCCGGCCGGCAAGGACGTGGCCGCCATGCTGGCGCAGCCGCGCCAGGCCTACGTGGTGTACGGCCTGGAACCGGGCTTGGACTTCGCCGACGCCCCGGCCGCGCGCAAGGCGCTGGTCGGTGCCAAGGTGGTGGCTTTCAGCCAGTTCGCCTGTGTTTCCACCCGCGACGTTGCCGACGTCATCCTGCCGATCGGTGCGCTGCCGGAAATCGACGCCACCCTGACCAACCTCGATGGTCGCGAGCAGTCGGCCCGTGCCGGCGGCAAGCTGCCGGGCGAGGCCCGTGAAGGCTGGCGCGTGCTGCGTGCGCTGGGCGGTGACATGGCCCTGGCCGGTTTCGACTTCACCGACCTGGCCGGCCTGCGCGCCAGCCTGGCCCCGGTGTCGGTCGCCGTGGCCGCTTCGGCCCAGCCGGCCGTTGCCGGCGAAGGCCTGGAAGTGGCTTCGACCGCTGCGATCTACCGCACCGATGCGGTGGTCCGCCGCGCGCCGGCGCTGCAGTCGCACCCGCTGAACAACGCCCCGCGCATCGTGCTGAACGCTGACGATGCCGCGCGCCTGCAGCTGCAGGAAGGGCAGATGGCCAAGGTCGGCACCGATGCCGGCAAGGCCACCCTGCCGGTGGTGGTCGACGCCCGCGTCGCTGCGGGTTCGGTCTGGATTGAATCGGGCCACGGCGCGACCGCGCCGCTGGGTGCCGCTCGCGTATCGGTGGTGGCTGCATGAACGAATTGCTGTTGAACGCGGTCGACCCGCTGCACCAGTGGCTGCTTGCCCTGGGTGACATCGGCGCGCTGATCTGGATCATCCTGAAGATCCTGGTGATCGCCGTGCCGGTGATCGTCTCGGTGGCCTTCTACGTGGTCTGGGAACGCAAGCTGATCGGCTGGATGCACGTCCGCCACGGCCCGATGTACGTGGGCATGGGCATCTTCCAGGCCTTCGCCGACGTCTTCAAACTGCTGTTCAAGGAAGTGCTGCAGCCGAGCAACGCCAACAAGGCGATCTTCCTGCTGGCGCCGCTGATCACCCTGGCCCCGGCCTTCGCGGCCTGGTCGGTGGTGCCCTTCGATTCGCAGATCGTGCTGTCCAACGCCAATGCCGGCCTGCTGTACCTGCTGGCGATGACCTCGCTGGGCATCTACGGCATCATCCTGGCCGGTTGGGCATCCAACTCGAAGTACGCCTTCCTGGGTGCCATGCGCGCCTCGGCGCAGATGATCAGCTACGAAATCGCCATGGGCTTCGCCCTGGTCGGCGTGATGATCGCGGCGGGCAGCCTGAACCTGAGCAACATCGTGATGGCGCAGGCCGGCAGCTCCGGCTTCTTCGACTGGTTCCTTCTGCCGCTGTTCCCGCTGTTCGTCATCTACTGGGTGTCGGGCGTGGCTGAAACCAACCGCGCGCCGTTCGACGTGGTGGAAGGCGAATCGGAAATCGTGGCCGGCCACATGGTCGAATACTCCGGCGGCGCCTTCGCGCTGTTCTTCCTGGCCGAATACGCGAACATGATCCTGATCAGCTTCCTGATCTCGATCTTCTTCCTCGGCGGCTGGCTGAGCCCGATCCAGGGCTGGGTCGACCTGGGCAACATCTCGCCGCTGGTCGACTGGATCTGGAAGGGCGGTGCACCGTGGCTGTTCGTCAAGGTGTTCTTCTTCGCCAGTGCCTACATCTGGTTCCGTGCCAGCTTCCCGCGCTTCCGCTATGACCAGATCATGCGCCTGGGCTGGAAGGTCTTCATTCCGCTGGCCATTCTGTGGATCGCGGTTACCGCCGTCATGGTGTTCTTCGGCGTGATTCAAAAGGGCGTCTAAGTGATGAACAGGATTACCCATTACTTCAAGAGCCTGCTGCTGCTCGAACTGCTGGCCGGTCTTTGGCTGACGCTGAAGTACAGCTTCAAGCCGAAGTACACGATGATGTACCCGATGGAGAAGTTCCCGCAGTCGCCGCGCTTCCGCGGCCTGCACGCGCTGCGCCGTTACCCCAACGGCGAAGAGCGCTGCATCGCCTGCAAGCTGTGTGAGGCGGTCTGCCCGGCGCTGGCCATCACCATCGACTCGGCCAAGCGCGAAGACGGCACCCGCCGTACCACCCGCTACGACATCGATCTGTTCAAGTGCATCTTCTGCGGCTTCTGCGAAGAAAGCTGCCCGGTGGACTCGATCGTCGAAACCCACATCCTCGAGTACCACTTCGAGAAGCGTGGCGAAAACATCGTTACCAAGCCGCAGCTGCTGGCCCTGGGCGACCGTCTCGAAACCGAGATCGCCGAGCGTCGTGCCGCCGATGCCGCTTACCGCTGAGGTCGAGAGATGGATTGGGTAAATATCGCTTTCTGGGTGTTCGCCATCGCGGCAACGGTTTCGGCCGGTGCGGTGATCAGCGTGCGCAACCCGGTTCACGCCGTGCTCTGCCTGGTGTTGACCTTCTTCTCCATTGCCTGCGTGTGGCTGCTGGTGGGCGCCGAATTCCTCGGCGTGGCGCTGGTGCTGGTCTACGTGGGTGCGGTGATGGTGTTGTTCCTGTTCGTGGTGATGATGCTGGACATCGACCCCACCAAGATGCGCGAAGGCTGGGTGCGTTACCTGCCGGTGGGCCTGGTGGTTGCCGTGGCCATGCTGGTGCAGATGCTCATCCTGATCGGCGTGAAGGGCAGGGCGGTCAACGCCTTCCCGGCCGACAACGCCGCCGCGCTGGCGGCTGACAGCTCCAACATCACCTGGCTGGCACGCACGCTGTTCACCGAATATCTGCTGCCGTTCGAGTTCGCCGCCGTCATCCTGACCGTGGCCGTGGTGGCCGCTGTCATGCTGACCCTGCGCCGCCGTACCGGCGTGAAGAGCCAGAACCCGGGCGACCAGACCATGGTCAAGGCCGGCAACCGCCTGCGCATGGTCAAGATGGGCGCAGAGCAGCCGGTCGTGCACAGCAACAGCAAGCCGGCCGCCGGCGAGGAGACCCAGCCGTGATTACCCTTGGCCACATGCTTGCGCTGGGCGCGGTGCTGTTCGCCATCAGCCTGGCCGGCATCTTCCTGAACCGGAAGAACGTCATCGTGCTGCTGATGTCGATCGAACTGATGCTGCTGTCGGTGAACGTGAACTTCGTTGCGTTCTCCCGCCAGCTGGGTGATCCGTCCGGCCAGCTGTTCGTGTTCTTCATCCTGACCGTCGCCGCTGCCGAGGCCGCCATCGGCCTGGCGATCCTGGTGACCCTGTTCCGTACCCGCCGCACGATCAATGTCGGCGAAGTCGATTCGTTGAAGGGCTGATCCACAGATGGAAATCACTCTCTCCAAGAGTCTGTTGATCGCAGTGGTGCTTGCACCGCTGTTCGGCAGCATCATCGCCGGCCTGTTCGGTCGCCAGGTCAAGCGCTTCGGCGCGCAGACCGTCACCATCCTCGGCGTGGCCATCAGCTGCGCCCTGTCGATGTACACGCTGTACCAGCTGCTGTGGGGCGGCGCGCAGCCGTTCAACCAGAACCTGTACACCTTCTTCGAAGTCGGCCAGTACTCGGCCCACGTCGGTTTCATGGTCGACAAGCTCACCGCCATGATGATGGTGGTGGTCACCTTCGTGTCGCTGCTGGTGCACATCTACACCATTGGCTACATGGAAGAAGACCCGGGCTACCAGCGCTTCTTCAGCTACATCTCGCTGTTCACCTTCTCGATGCTCACCCTGGTGATGAGCAACAACTTCCTGCAGCTGTTCTTCGGCTGGGAAGCGGTGGGCCTGGTGTCGTACCTGCTGATCGGTTTCTGGTTCAAGCGCCCGACCGCGATCTTCGCCAACATGAAGGCGTTCCTGGTCAACCGCGTCGGTGACTTCGGCTTCCTGCTGGGTATCGCCGGCGTGCTGTGGGTGTTCGGCACCCTGGATTATTCGCAGGTGTTCTCGCAGGCCGGCGTGCTGGCCAGCCCTGAAGCCAAGATGCAGATCTGGGACGGCACCCTGTTCGGCATGCAGCTGCTGAGCGCGCCGGTGGTCTGGTCGATCGCCACCGTCATCTGCATCAGCCTGTTCATCGGTGCCATGGGCAAGTCGGCCCAGGTTCCGCTGCACGTGTGGCTGCCCGATTCGATGGAAGGCCCGACCCCGATCTCGGCACTGATCCACGCCGCGACCATGGTCACCGCGGGTATCTTCATGGTCACCCGCATGTCGCCGCTGTTCGAGCTGTCGCAGACCGCGCTGAACTTCATCCTGTTCATCGGTGCCACCACGGCCTTCTTCACCGGCCTGATCGGTATCGTGCAGAACGACATCAAGCGCGTGGTCGCGTACTCGACCCTGTCGCAGCTGGGCTACATGACCGTGGCACTGGGCGTGTCGGCTTATTCGGCCGCCGTGTTCCACCTGATGACCCACGCCTTCTTCAAGGCGCTGCTGTTCCTGGGTGCCGGTTCGGTCATCATCGCCATGCACCACGAGCAGGACATGCGCAAGATGGGCGGCCTGCGCAAGTACATGCCGATCACCTTCATCACCATGTGGATCGGTACGCTGGCCCTGGTCGGTACGCCGTTCTTCTCCGGCTTCTACTCGAAGGACACCATCATCGAGGCGGCCGAGATCCACGCCCACATGCAGCACACCTGGGTGGCCACCTACGGCTACTGGGCAGTGCTGGGTGGCGTGCTGGTCACCAGCTTCTACAGCTTCCGCCTGCTGTTCCTGACCTTCCACGGTCCGGAGCGCTTCCGTGACGCGCACCACGACGACCATGGCCACGGCCATGACGATCACCACGCCGCCGATGCCCGTCATGCCGATGCGCACCACGGCGATGCCCATGACGACCACGGCCATGGCCACGGCCCGCATGAGCCGCACGAAACCCCGTGGGTGGTGACCCTGCCGCTGATCCTGCTGGCCATTCCGTCCATCGCCATCGGTTTCTTCAGCATCGGTCCGATGCTGCATGGCACCGACTGGGCCGGCCACCACGCGCACGCGGCCATCAAGGGCCAGGTCAACACGTTCTTCACCGGCATCGTCGATTTCTACGATCCGGCCAAGAACACCGTGGCCTTCCTGGGTGAAGAGTTCCATGGCCCGGTGGCGTTCGCGCTGCACGGCATGATGCTTCCGCCGTTCTGGCTGACCCTGGCGGGCTTCCTGCTGGCCGCGCTGTTCTATCTGTGGAAGCCGGACCTGTCGGGCAAGGCACGCAAGACCTTCGCCCCGCTGGTGTCGGTGCTGGAAAACAAGTACGGCTTCGACAAGCTGTGGATCGATGGCTTTGCCGGCGGCAGCGTCAAGCTCGGCAAGGTGTCGCGCTGGATCGACAGCAACATCGTCGATGGCGTGGTCAATCTCTCGGCACGTGTTGTGGACGTCGCAGCCGGCGTGCTGCGTCGTACCCAATCCGGTTTCCTCTATCACTACGCCTTCGCGATGATCATCGGCCTGATTGCCCTGCTGGGCGTGCTGATGCATTACCTGCGTTGATGACCTGTACGGAATAAGAAGACGTGTCGAACTGGCCCCTACTCAGTGTCCTCATCTGGCTGCCGATCATCGGCGGTGCCCTGATTCTTGCGATCCGTGATGCGCAGACCGCCCGCTGGGCGTCGCTGGGCATCGCGCTGCTGACCTTCGCGGCAAGCCTGCCGCTGCTGGCCGGCTACGATCCGGGCATCGATGCCCTGCAGTTCGTCGAGACCCACGCGTGGATCCCGGCGTACAACATCGGCTACAACCTGGGCGTGGACGGCATTGCCGTGGCGCTGATCCTGCTGACCACCCTGGTCAGCGTGCTCGCGCTGATCGGTGCCTGGAGCGCGATCAACAAGCGCGTGAACCAGTACGTGGCGGCCTTCCTGATCCTGGAAGGCGTCACCGTCGGCATCTTCGCTGCCACCGACGCGATGCTGTTCTACGTGTTCTTCGAAGCAATGCTGATCCCGATGTTCCTGATCATCGGTGTCTGGGGCGGCCCGCGCCGCATCTACGCAGCGCTGAAGTTCTTCCTGTACACCTTCCTCGGCTCGGTGCTGATGCTGGTGGCGCTGATCTACCTGTACATGAAGGGCGGCAGCTTCCAGCTGGCCGACCTGTACGCGCTGCAGCTGTCGGCCACCGAGCAGGCGTGGATCTTCTTCGCCTTCCTGATCGCCTTCGCGGTGAAGGTGCCGATGTTCCCGGTGCACACCTGGCTGCCGGACGCGCACGTGGAAGCGCCGACCGCCGGTTCGGTCATCCTGGCCGCCATCGCCCTGAAGATCGGTGGCTACGGCTTCCTGCGCTTCAACCTGCCGATCGTGCCGGACGCGTCCAACGAGTGGGCCTGGCTGGTCATCGCCCTGTCCCTGATCGCGGTGATCTACGTCGGCCTGGTTGCCCTGGTGCAGGACGACATGAAGAAGCTGATCGCCTATTCGTCGATCGCGCACATGGGCTTTGTCACCCTGGGCACCTTCATTGCCCTGTGGCTGGTGCGTGAGGCCGGCAACGCCGACGCCGCCCGCCTGGGCCTGCAGGGTGCGATGGTGCAGATGATCTCGCACGGCTTCGTGTCCGGTGCGATGTTCTCCTGCGTGGGCGTGCTGTACGACCGCATGCACAGCCGCCGCATCGCCGATTACGGCGGCGTGGTGAATGTCATGCCCTGGTTCGCCACCTTCGCCATGCTGTTCTTCATGGCCAATGCCGGCCTGCCGGGCACCAGCGGTTTCGTCGGTGAATTCATGGTCATCCTGTCGGCGTTCCAGCGGAACCCGTGGATTGCCCTGGGCGCGGCCACCACCCTGATCATCGGTGCGGCTTACACCCTGTGGCTGTACAAGCGCATCTTCTTCGGTGAAGTGGCCAACAGCCACGTGGCCGAACTGAAGGACATCAACGGCCGCGAATGGCTGGTGCTGGGCGTGTTCGCCGTCGGCGTGCTGGCTCTGGGCATCTACCCCAAGCCGCTGACCGACCTGATGGAGCCCTCGATCGCCAAGCTGGCCATGCAGATCGCATCCAGCAAGCTGCTGTAATTCCAGGATTTGATGATGACCACCTCGCCGCTGCTGCCATTGACCGCCGCTGACCTGCCACCGCTCGCCCCCGAGCTGGTGCTGATCGGCAGCGCTTTCGCCCTGATGATCCTCGACCTGTTCGTCAGCAACCGGAACAAGATCGTCACCCATCTGTTCTCGCTCGCGGCGCTGGCCGTGGTGCTGTTCATGCTGGCTACCGGCGTGGGCGGGCAGGGCGAGGTCTTCCACGGCATGTTCGTGCGCGACACGGCCGCCGACGTCATGAAGACCGGCATCGTGCTGCTCAGCGGCCTGACCCTGGTCTACGGCTGGCGCTACCTGCGTGACCGCAACCTGTTCCAGGGCGAGATCCCGGTGCTGATCCTGTTCGGCACCGCCGGCATGATGATCCTGGTCTCGGCCGGCAGCCTGCTGATGGTCTACCTGGGCCTGGAACTGCTGGCCCTGTGCTCCTACGCCCTGGTGGCCAGCAACCGCGACAACGGCCTGGCCTCGGAAGCGGCGATGAAGTACATCGTGCTCGGTTCGCTGGCTTCGGGCCTGCTGCTGTACGGCATGTCGCTGATCTACGGCGCCACCGGCAGCCTGCACCTGGACGTCATCCGTGACGCCATCCCGCACTCGGAAGAGCGCGTGCTGCTGATCACCGGTGCGGTGTTCATGATCGCTGGCGTCGCCTTCAAGCTCGGTGCCGCGCCGTTCCACATGTGGCTGCCCGACGTGTACCAGGGTGCCCCGGCACCGATCGCGCTGTTCATCAGCTCGGCGCCGAAGCTGGCCGCGTTCGGCATGGCCTACCGCCTGCTGGAAATGGGCGTGGGCCCGCTGTCCACCGAGCTGCAGCTGCTGATCGGCGGCCTGGCCGCGGTGTCGCTGGTGCTGGGCAACCTGATGGCTATCGCGCAGAGCAACCTGAAGCGCATGCTGGCCTTCTCCACCGTGTCGCACATCGGCTTCCTGCTGATGGGTATCGCCGGTGGCGGCGCGCAGGGCTATGCCGCCGCGCTGTTCTACGCACTGGCCTACGCCATCATGTCCACCGCCGCGTTCGGTGCGATCATCGCGCTGTCGCGCGCGGGCTTTGAAGCCGAGAACATCGAAGACTTCAAGGGCCTGAACGCCCGCAACCCGTGGATGGCCGGCCTGGTGCTGTGCATCATGGCGTCGCTGGCCGGCATTCCGCCGTTCCTGGGCTTCTGGACCAAGCTGGCCGTGCTGGGCGCTGCCATCAACGGTGGCCTGCTGTGGCTGGCCATCCTGGGCGTGCTGTGCGCCGTGGTGGGCTGCTTCTACTACCTGCGTGTCATCAAGGTCATGTACTTCGATGAGCCGGTGGGCGAGGCCATGCCGCGCAGCAACGACCGCGTGCTGGGCGTGGTGCTGGGCGTGAACGCGCTGGCACTGCTGGCCCTGGGCCTGTCCTGGAACCCGATCATGCTGTGGTGCCAGAAGGCTTTTGCGCATCTTGCATAAAAGTTGACACAAAGCTGCGCGATTCGTGTAATATGCGCAGCCTGAGTTGTCACTGCAGCGGTTCAGCCAGAACATCGTTGCGGTAGCCCTCCTCGAAAGAGCAGGGCAGCAGTTCAAACACTTCCGGTGCGGGGTGGAGCAGTCTGGCAGCTCGTCGGGCTCATAACCCGAAGGTCGCAGGTTCAAATCCTGCCCCCGCTACCAACTTCATATCGGCGCCAACCGGTTTGATGAATGAGGGAAGGCTTGCATGTTTTGAAGCCATCGCTCATAATTCCGCTTCTGATGCGGGGTGGAGCAGTCTGGCAGCTCGTCGGGCTCATAACCCGAAGGTCGCAGGTTCAAATCCTGCCCCCGCTACCAAGTAAAGAGAGCGCCTTCGAAGTCCTGCTTCGAGGGCGTTTTTCTTTGGGGGCCGCGTACTTGTAGCGTCGAGCCATGCTCGACTGCCGGTGCGGAAAAGGGATCTGACCCCTGGCCCGTACCTTGCACCAGCGCGGTGCAACCGCTATCATCAGCGGCCTAGCACTACCCCTGAAGGCGGTCTCCCATCGGGAGTCCGGACCCGGAAGGAGGGCCGCAGCGCGCTGACACACGGCGCTGCAACCGGAATCCAGTCACCGGAGTCTTTCCGGAAAAGGGGCCCTGCGGGCCCTTTGTCGTTTCCGGGGCGTCATGTTTTCCCGCCGGCCGTGGCCGGCACCCAACCAAGAGATCAAGGCAGGCTGTGAGCGACAAGGCAACCGACATCGCGAATCTGCTCGCCCCGACCGTTGTGTCGCTGGGCCTGGAGCTGCTGGGCGTTGAATATCTGCCGGCCCCCGGCGGTGCAACCCTGCGTCTTTACATCGACGTGCCGCTGGCTGAGCAGCCCGAGCGCATCATCAACGTGGACGACTGCGAGCGCGTCAGCCGCGAAGTGTCCGCACAGATGGACGTGGAAGACCCGATCAGCGGCAACTACACGCTGGAAGTGTCTTCGCCGGGCGTTGATCGCCCGCTGTTCAACCTGGAACAGTTCGGCCGTCACCTGGGCGAAATGGCCAAGGTCGTGCTGAAGCTGCCGCAGGACAACCGTCGTCGCCTGCAGGGCCGCATCGAGGCGACCGACGAGGCCGCAGACACCATCACCTTCATCGTCGACAAGACGGAAGTGGTGGTCTCGGCAGACAACATCGACAAGGCCCGGATCATGCCGGACTGGGTTGCCCTGGGCCTGGCCCCGAGCAAGCCGACCGGCCCGGCGCCGAAGCGTCCGAAGACGGACAAGAATTCTTCTTCCAACGAGCCGGCGGCAAAGAAGCCGCGCGCGGAGTGAGCCAATGAGCAAGGAACTGTTGCTGGTAGTGGACGCGGTCGCCAACGAAAAGGGCGTGCCGCGTGAAGTGATCTTCGATGCCATCGAGGCCGCCCTGGCCTCGGCAGCGAAGAAGCGCTATCCCGACGAGGAAGTGCTGACCCGCGTGGTCATCGACCACAAGGATGGCAGCTACGAAACCTACCGCCGCTGGGAAGTGGTGGCCGATGACGTGGTCATGGAGTCGCCGGACCGGCAGATCCGCCTGATGGACGCCGTCGACGAAGCCGAAGGCGTGGACGTCGGCGACTACATCGAAGAGCAGATCGAAAACCCCGATTTCGGCCGCATCGCCGCCCAGGCCGCCAAGCAGGTGATCGTGCAGCGCGTGCGCGAAGCCGAGCGCCAGCAGGTGGTCGATGCGTGGAAGGACCGCGTGGGTGAGCTGATCACCGGTGTGGTCAAGCGCGCCGAGCGCGGCAACATCTACGTGGACCTGGGCGGTAACGCCGAAGGCTTCATTCCGAAGGACAAGGGCATTCCGCGCGACGTGCTGCGCGCCGGCGACCGCGTGCGCGGTTACCTGGCCGAAGTGCGTTCGGAACCCCGTGGCCCGCAGCTGTTCATCAGCCGCGCCGCTCCGGAATTCATGATCGAGCTGTTCAAGCTGGAAGTGCCGGAAGTCGGCCAGGGCCTGGTGGAAATCAAGGCCTGTGCCCGCGATCCGGGCGACCGCGCCAAGATCGCCGTGCTGGCCCACGATACCCGTACCGATCCGATCGGTGCCTGCATCGGCATGCGCGGTTCGCGCGTGCAGGCCGTGTCCAACGAGCTCAATGGCGAGCGCGTGGACATCGTGCTGTGGAACGAAAGCCCGGCCAACTTCGTCATCAACGCCATGGCGCCTGCCGAAGTGCAGTCGATCATCGTCGATGAAGACAAGCACTCGATGGACCTGGCCGTGGCCGAGGACCGTCTGGCCCAGGCCATCGGCAAGGGTGGCCAGAACGTGCGCCTGGCCAGCCGCCTGACCGGTTGGCAGCTGAACGTGATGACCCAGGACCAGGTCACCGCCAAGTCGGAAGCCGAGCAGGCTTCGGCCCGCCAGCTGTTCATGGACAAGCTGGAAGTGGACGAGGAAATCGCCGGCATCCTGGTGACCGAAGGCTTCGGCACGGTCGAAGAAATTGCATATGTCCCGGTCGGCGAACTGCTGGCCGTGGAAGGTTTCGACGAAGACATCGTCGAAGAGCTGCGCGCTCGTGCCCGCGATGCGCTGCTCAATGAGGCCCTGGCAGTCGAAGAAGGCCTTGAAGACGGCCAGCCGGCGCAGGACCTGCTGTCCCTGAAGGGCATGGACGAAGCCACCGCGTATGCGCTGGCCGGCCACGGCGTGCGTACCAGCGAGGAGCTTTCCGACCTGGCCGCCGACGAGGTCATGGACTTCGGCATTGAAGGGCTGGACCAGGAGCGCGCCGCGGCGCTGATCCTGGCCGCGCGTGCCGAGGAGATCGCCCGACTGGAACGCGGCGAATGAGCCGGCAATGAACAGGGCCCTGAGCCGATCAGGGCGTAGAATCCGCGCCACCTCCATCTGCGGGGGGGCGCCCACAAGATCATAGGATCCGAATGTCGCAGCAAACCACCATCCGCAAGCTTGCCGAACTGGTCAACACACCGGTCGAGAAACTGCTGGAACAGCTGGCCGGTGCCGGCATGAAGTTCAGCGGTCCCGACCAGGTCGTGACCAGCACCGAGAAGGTGAAGCTCCTGGGCTTCCTTCGTCGTTCGCACGGCAAGCCCGAGCAGGCCCCGGAAGAGACCGATCAGTCTGCAAAGAAGATCACCCTCAACCGCCGGAAACAGCAGGAAGTGACGGTCAATTCCGGTCGCAGCAAGACGACCGTGAATGTCGAGGTGCGCCAGAAGCGTACCTACGTCAAGGATGGTGCTCGCCCGATGACACCGGACGAAGAGCGCGCCGACATCCTGCGCAAGCTGGAAGAGTCGCGCGCCCGCAACCTTGCCGAACAGCAGGCCCTGGCCGAGAAGGATCGTCTGCGCGACGAAGCCATCGTCCGTGCCCGTGAGGAAGAGATTGCGGCCAAGGAACGCGCAGAGGCCGAAAAGAAGGCTGCCGAAGAAGCCGCGGCTGCCGCCAAGGCTGCCGAGGCGGCTGCCGCCACCAAGCCCAAGCGCGCACCGATCGATGAAACCGCGCCGCGTCCGCCGCGCACGCCGGCCGCCGCTCCGGCTGCGCCGCGCAGTGCGCCGCCGCCGCCGCGCAGCGACGACCGCAACAACCGCAGCGCGCCGCGCAACGAGCGTGGCCCGGGCGATCGCTTTGCCGGCCAGATGCATCTGTCGGCGGCCGACCGTGCGCGTCGTGGCAACAGCAACAACAGCAACAACCGTGGTCGTCCGGGTGGTCGCAACCAGAGCGGCGGCCGTCGTGACATGTCGCGTGGCGGCAACAACGCCGGTCCGCACGCCTTCGAGCGTCCGACCGCACCGGTCGTGCGTGAAGTGGCGATCGGCGAGACCATCACCGTGGCCGACCTGGCGCAGAAGCTCGCGCTGAAGGGCGGCGAGGTGGTGAAGGCGCTGTTCAAGATGGGCGTGATGGCCACCATCACCCAGTCCATCGACCACGATACCGCTGCGCTGGTGACCGAAGAACTCGGCCACAAGGCGATCCGTGCCAATGACAACGACGCCGAAGACGCACTGCTGGCCTCGACCGGTGAAAACCAGGGCGAAGCCGTGCAGCGTCCGCCGGTGGTCACCATCATGGGCCACGTCGACCACGGCAAGACCTCGCTGCTGGATTACATCCGTCGTACCAAGGTTGCCCACGGCGAAGCCGGCGGCATCACCCAGCACATCGGTGCGTACCACGTTGATACGCCCAAGGGCGTCATCAGCTTCCTGGATACCCCGGGCCACGCCGCGTTCACCTCGATGCGTGCCCGCGGTGCCAAGCTGACCGACATCGTGGTGCTGGTGGTGGCGGCCGACGACGGCGTCATGCCGCAGACCAAGGAAGCGATCCAGCACGCCCGCTCGGCCGGTGTGCCGCTGATCGTGGCGATCAACAAGATCGACAAGTCCGGCGCCGACCCGATGCGTGTCAAGAACGAGCTGCTGTCCGAGCAGGTCGTGGCCGAAGAGTTCGGCGGTGACATCCAGATGGTGGAGATCTCGGCCAAGACCGGCCTGGGCATCGATGACCTGCTGGACGCCGTGTCCGTGCAGGCCGAACTGCTGGAACTGAAGGCTGTCGACGAAGGCCGCGCCTCGGGCGTGGTGATCGAATCGTCGCTGGACAAGGGCCGTGGCCCGGTCGCTACCGTGCTGGTGCAGCAGGGCCGCCTGAAGAAGGGCGACTACCTGGTGTGCGGCATCCAGTACGGCCGCGTGCGTGCGCTGTTCGACGAAACCGGCAAGCAGCCGGAATTCGCCGGGCCGTCCATCCCGGTGCAGGTCCTGGGCCTGTCCGGCGTGCCGGAAGCCGGTGATGACTTCGTGGTGGTCGAGGACGAGCGCCTGGCCAAGGACGTTGCCCAGCAGCGTGAGACCAAGCGCCGTGAATCGCGCCTGGTGGCCACCGCTGGCAGCCGCATGGAAGACATCATGGCGACCCTGGGCAAGGGCGAGGGCCAGCAGGTCCTCAACCTGGTCATCAAGGCCGACGTGCAGGGTTCGGTGCAGGCGCTGAGCCAGGCACTGGTCGCGCTGTCCAACGAAGACATCCGCATCAACGTGATCCACTCCGGCGTGGGCGGCATCACCGAATCGGACGCCAACTCGGCGGCTGCTTCGAAGGCCACCGTCATCGGCTTCAACGTGCGTGCGGATGCTTCGGCCCGTCGCATCATCGAATCCAACGGCGTGGACCTGCGTTACTTCTCGATCATCTATGACGTGATCGACCAGGTGAAGCAGGTGGCCTCCGGTCTGCTGGGCGTGGAAATCCGCGAAGAGATCATCGGTATCGCCGAAGTCCGCGACGTGTTCCGCAGCTCCAAGCTGGGCGCCGTTGCCGGCTCGATGGTCATCGAGGGCGTGGTCAAGCGCAACAAGCCGATCCGCGTGCTGCGCGACAGCGTGGTCATCTTCGAAGGCGAGCTGGAATCGCTGCGCCGCTTCAAGGAAAACGTCGAGGAAGTCCGCAACGGTACCGAATGCGGTATCGCGGTGAAGGCCTACAACGACGTGAAGCCGGGTGACCAGATCGAGTGCTTCGAGCGTATCGAAGTGCCGCGCACCCTGTAATGCTGCAAGGGGCCGGTCCTCACGGACCGGTCCGCCACCCCGGTAAGGCCCCACCTCGGTCGGGTCACCGCCGTTGGTAGGGCCCGACCTTGGTCGGGTTACCATCCCTGGTAGGGCCCGACCTTGGTCGGGTCACATTCAAATCAAGAGCCTGACCGCGTGCCCAAAACCTTCCATCGAACCGACCGTGTCTCCGCCCAGCTGCGCCGTGAACTCGGCACCCTGGTGCACAACGCTGTGCGCGAGCACGGGTTGCCCTCGGTGAGCGTGTCCGACGTGGAAATCACCCGCGACATGGCCCATGCCAAGGTGTTCGTCACCGCGCTGATGCCGGAACGTTCGGCCGAAGCAGTGAAGGGCCTGCGCGAGCTGGGCTATCGCCTGCGCATGGACCTGGCCCGCGCCATGAAGCTGCGCCACGTGCCCGAACTGCATTTCCACTACGACGACTCGGTCGATCGTGGTGAGCACATCGACAACATCCTGCGCGACCTGCCCGATACGCTGGCCGCCGAGAAGCGTCGCAAGAGCGACGAAGAATAACCGCGCGACGCCGGGCATGCCCGGCGTTGTTGCATTCCAGCTGCGCGATGTCTGATGCAGACCGCGCTGCGGCAGTCGAGCATGGCTCGACTCTACGAAATGCTGTCATGACCCGAATTCAGTTCCGCCGCCTGGATGGCATCCTGCTGCTCGACAAGTCGACCGGCATGAGCTCCAACGCCGCCCTGCAGGTGGCGCGCCGCCTGTTCCGTGCCGAGAAGGGGGGCCACACCGGCAGCCTGGACCCGCTGGCCACCGGTTTGCTGCCGCTGTGCTTTGGCGAAGCGACCAAGATCGCCGGCCTGCTGCTGGGGTCTGCCAAGGCCTATGACGCCGAGATCGTGCTCGGCCAGACCACCGACACCGATGACGCCGAAGGCCAGGTGCTGCTGCAGCGCCCGGTGCCGGCCATCAGCGCCGACGCCCTGCAGGCCGCGCTGGCCCCGTTGACCGGCAGCATCCGCCAGCGCGCACCGATCTATTCGGCGCTGAAGCAGGGCGGCGAGCCGTTGTATGTGAAGGCCCGCCGCGGTGAAGCCATCGAGGCGCCGGAGCGCGAGGTCCAGGTGCACGCCATCGAGGTGCTGGAGCAGCAGGCCGAGCGCCTGCGCCTGCGCGTGACCTGCGGCTCGGGCACCTACATCCGCAGCCTGGCCCGTGACCTGGGCGAGGCATTGGGCTGCGGCGCGCATATCAGTGCGCTGCGCCGGCTCTGGGTCGAACCGTTCCGTGATCCGGTGATGGTGACCCTGGACCAGCTGCGCGCCATGGTCGAGGCCGGCGACGAGGCCGGCATGGAGGCGCTGCTGCTGCCGCTGGCGGCCGGCCTGGCCGAGTACCCCCGGGTCGAGCTGGATGCCGAACAGGCCCACCGCTTCTGTGTCGGGCAGCGCCAGCGCGATGCCGCCTGGCCCCCGGGCCTGGTGGCCGTATACGGGCCCGACGGCACCCCGCAGGGTCTGGGCCAGGTCGATGCCGGTGGCCTGCTGGCGCCGCAGCGCCGCTTCAACCTGTAACCGGTGCGGGGCGCATTCAGCCCCGGTCCTTGTTCCGCCGGGCCCCGACCGTTACAATTTCGCGGCCGTTTTCCGGCAGCCTGCTCCGGCAGGTTTCATCCTCGTAGTCCACGGCGAGCCTGGCGGTGCGCGAAGCGCGTTCCTGCCGGCCACGCATCACAGAGAAAAAAGAAATGTCGATCGACACCCAGAAGGTCATTGAAGACAACAAGCGCAGCTCGGCTGACACCGGCTCCCCGGAAGTGCAGGTCGCCCTGCTGACCGCCCGCATCGAGCTGCTGACCGGCCACTTCAAGACCCACAAGAAGGACCACCACAGCCGCCGCGGCCTGCTGCAGATGGTCAACCGCCGTCGCAGCCTGCTCGACTACCTGAAGAAGAAGGACGTCGAGCGTTACAAGGCCCTGATTGAAAAGCTTGGCCTGCGTCGCTAAGCAACGAATCCCCCGCGGCGCAGCGATGCGCCGCGGTTTTGTTTTGTAGCACCGCAATCCCCGATTCAGGCCGGAACGATCCGGCCACCCGCAGGCGGCAAGGGTCGCCGACGGTCCAATTCGCAGACAGCATCCCCAAGGACACCCTCCGTGGCAAAAATCACCAAAACCTTCCAGTACGGCAAGCACACCGTCACGCTTGAGACCGGCGAAGTCGCCCGCCAGGCAAGCGGCGCCGTCATCGTCAAGATGGACGACACCGTACTGCTGGTCACCGCCGTCGCCGCCAAGAGCGCGCGCGAAGGCCAGGACTTCTTCCCGCTGACCGTCGATTATCAGGAAAAGTTCTACGCCGGCGGCCGTATCCCGGGTGGTTTCTTCAAGCGTGAAGGCCGTGCGACCGAGAAGGAAACCCTGATCTCGCGCCTGATCGACCGTCCGATCCGCCCGCTTTTCCCGGAAGACTACAAGAACGAAGTGCAGATCATCGCCACGGTCATGTCGCTGAACCCGGACGTGGACGGCGACATCCCGGCCCTGATCGGCGCCTCGGCTGCCCTGGCCCTGGCCGGCACCCCGTTCATGGGTCCGATCGGCGCTGCCAAGGTCGGTTACAAGAACGGCGAGTACATCCTGAACCCGACCGTCAGCGAACTGGCTGACTCGCAGCTGGAACTGGTCGTCGCCGGTACCTCCAACGCCGTGCTGATGGTTGAATCCGAAGCCGCGCTGCTGTCCGAAGAAGTGATGCTGGGCGCCGTGACCTTCGGTCACCGCGAAATGCAGAAGGTCATCAACGCGATCAACGAGCTGACCGTCGAAGCCGGCACCAAGCCGTCGACCTGGGAAGCCCCGGCCAAGAACGACGTGCTGATCGGCGCCCTGAAGGAAGCCATCGGCCCGCGCCTGGGCGAAGCCTTCCAGGTGCGCGACAAGCTGCAGCGCCGCGACGCCATCTCGGCGATCAAGAAGGACGTGGTCGAAAGCCTGGCTGGCCGCGTGGCCGCCGAGGGCTGGAACCCGGCCGAGCTGTCGAAGGAATTCGGCGAGCTGGAATACCGCACCATGCGTGACTCGGTGCTGGACACCAAGGTCCGCATCGACGGCCGTGCGCTGGACACCGTCCGCCCGATCGCCGTGAAGACCGGCGTGCTGCCGCGTACCCACGGTTCCTCGCTGTTCACCCGCGGCGAAACCCAGGCCATCGTGACCATCACCCTGGGCACCGCCCGTGACGGCCAGGTCATCGACGCCGTTGCCGGTGAGTACAAGGAAAACTTCCTGTTCCACTACAACTTCCCTCCGTTCTCGGTGGGTGAGTGCGGCCGCATGATGGGCCCGAAGCGCCGCGAAATCGGCCACGGTCGCCTGGCCAAGCGCGGCGTGCTGGCTGTCATGCCGTCGCTGGAAGCCTTCCCGTACACCATCCGCGTCGTCTCGGAAATCACCGAGTCGAACGGTTCCTCGTCGATGGCCTCGGTCTGCGGCTCGTCGCTGGCCCTGATGGACGCCGGCGTGCCGGTGAAGGCCCCGGTGGCCGGTATCGCCATGGGCCTGGTCAAGGAAGGCGATCGCTTCGTCGTCCTGTCCGACATCCTGGGTGACGAAGATCACCTGGGTGACATGGACTTCAAGGTGGCCGGTACCGCTGAGGGCATCTCCGCCCTGCAGATGGACATCAAGATCGAAGGCATCACCGAAGAGATCATGAAGCAGGCTCTGCAGCAGGCCAAGGCTGGCCGTCTGCACATCCTGGGTGAAATGGCCCACGGCCTGACCGCTCCGCGCGAAGAGCTGTCGGACTACGCGCCGCGTCTGCTGACCATCAAGATCCACCCGGACAAGATCCGCGAAGTGATCGGCAAGGGTGGTTCGACCATCCAGGCCATCACCAAGGAAACCGGCACCCAGATCGACATCCAGGACGACGGCACCATCGTCATCGCCTCGGTCAATGCCATCGCTGCCCAGGCCGCCAAGGCCCGCATCGAGCAGATCACCTCGGACGTCGAGCCGGGCCGCATCTACGAAGGCAAGGTCGCCAAGATCATGGACTTCGGTGCGTTCGTCACCATCCTGCCGGG
This sequence comes from Stenotrophomonas sp. B1-1, assembly GCF_010894375.1. NCBI lineage: Bacteria > Pseudomonadati > Pseudomonadota > Gammaproteobacteria > Lysobacterales > Lysobacteraceae > Stenotrophomonas > Stenotrophomonas sp. B1-1. The sequence continues at coordinate 102,777 of NZ_JAAIUZ010000029.1, forward strand.
CAAGGACGGTCTGGTCCACGTGTCGCAGATCTCCAGCGACCGCGTCGAGAAGGTCGGCGACGTGCTGAAGGAAGGCGACGTGGTCAAGGTCAAGGTGCTGGAAGTCGACAAGCAGGGCCGTATCCGCCTGTCGATGAAGGCCGTGGAAGAAGGCGAAGGCGCCAGCGCCGAGTAATCGACCTCCGGTCGATGACGGTAGGTGTCAACCTTGGTTGACACCCCACCGCCGCCACCCGGGTAGGTGTCAATCTTGGTTGACACCCCACCGCTGGCATCGCAATCATGAAAAAGCGGGCTTCGGCCCGCTTTTTCTTTGCCTGCGCTCCGCCCCGGTCTTGCCGCTATGCTGCGCCCATGGACAGCCTGCGCCTGCTCGACCTGGAGATCGATCGCCCGTCGCAACGGGTCAGCCGCGACGGCGAGGTATTGCCCGTCAGCGGCCTGAGCTGGACCCTGTTGGACGTGCTGCTGGCCCACGGCACCGACGTCGTGGATTTCGACACCTTGGCCGCCCAGGTCTGGGCACCGGCCGTGGTGGGCGAAGACGCGATCAGCCAGCGGGTGAAGCTGCTCCGCCAGGCGCTCGGTGACGACGGCCGCAATCCCCGCTACATCCGCTCGGTGCGCGGGCGCGGCTACCAGCTGTGTGCACCGCCGCTGCCGGTCACTTCCCTCACGCCGCGCGCCCGCTGGCGCCGCTGGACCGCGCTGGTTACCTCGGCGGCCACGCTGCTGGCCGTCGCTTCAGGGCTGTTCTTCTGGTCACGGCCCGCGCCACCAGGCGCCGCGCAGTCGCTGCTGCAGCGTGCCGATTATTACGCCGGCATCGGCCAGGCCAGCAACAACGAACGGGCGATCAGCCTGTACCGGCAGGCCCTGCAGGCCGATCCGGAATCCGCGCCGGCCGGGCGCGGCCTGTCACGCGCTCTGTCCGCGCAGGGCTGCCTGTTCAATGGCAGTCCTGCGCAGATAAGGGAGGCGCTGGCATTGGCAGAGCAGGAGCGCCAGCGGGCGCCGCAAGAGGCCGCCACGCATGCGCTCTGGGGCTACGCGCAGGATTGCCTGGGTGACATGCGCCAGGCCATGGCCGGCTACCGCCACGCCATCGAACTGGACCCTGGCGACGAACGCAGCCGTGCGTCGCTGGCCTACCTGCAGCAGGAGCGCGGCGAGCTGGCCACCGCGCTGCGCCAGAACCTGTCGTTGAAGGCGCCCGAACGCGTGCGCTTCCGTGACGTACAGGTCGCGCGCGAACTGGAACTGCTCGGCTTCACCCAGGCGGCGGGGCAGCGTCACGCGCGCAACTTCCAGCTGTACCCGGACAATGTCTTTTCGAACATCGCCTGGCCGCGCAGCCTGTACCTGGCCGGCGCACCGCAGCAGGCGCGGCAGGCGCTGGACGAAGCCCTGGCACGTGGCACGCCGCACCCGCAGCTGCGCCGCCTGCAGGGGGAACTGGCCCTGTTGGCCGGTGACCCGGCAGCAGCGGCCCAGGCCTTCGAACTGGGCCGGCAACTGCGGCCGCAGCAGTCGCTCGGCCAGACCCTGGCGGCCCTGCATGGCGCGCAACCGGCGCAGGCGGCGTGGATCAGCCAGCGCCTGCAGCAGCTGGGTGACCAGGCAGGGGCAGGGGATGGCTGGCCCGATGCCGCCATCGAGCGGGCGTTGCTGCTGCAGGCCCTGGGCCAGACCGACCACGCCGTGGCGGCACTACAGCGGGCCGTCGACGACGGTTTCCGCGACGTGGCCTGGCTGCGTACCACGCCGCTGTTCGTGCCCCTGCGCGGCGCACCCGGTTGGCCGGCGCTGCTGCAGCGCCTGGATACCGACATCGCCCGCCAGCGCGCGCAGGTACTGGCCGCCGCCTGGCGGCCAGATGACCTGGCCAGCCTCAGTGCAGCGCCGGCAGCAGGAACTCGGTAAGGATGCGCCGCGATTGCGGGTGGGCGAAGCTGCGGTTGAACGCTTGGGTAGTGACTACCGCCACCGCGCGTTGTTCGGGCAGCACGAACACGTAGTTGCCGCCGTTGCCGGACATCGCCCACACCGTGCGCGGTGCACCCTGCGCGTCCAGTTTCAGGCCCCACCACTGGTAGCCGTAGTCGCTGCCATCGGAGGTGGTCGCCTGCGCCTGCACCATCGCCTCGATGTAGTCCTGTGGTACCAGCTGCTGGCCCTGCCAACGGCCCCGGTCCAGCACCAGCTGCCCAAGCCGGGCCAGATCGCGGCTGCGGTAGCGGGTCCCGCCGCCGCCCATGCCGATGCCTTCCGGCGAACGGTTCCAGTGGCGCTCGGTGATCCCCAGCGGGCGCTCGAGCGCGGTGGCGGCGAATTCGGCCAACGGCTGCCCGGTGGCCCGTTCGAGCACCGCGCCCAGCACGAAGGAATTGGCGGTGCAGTAGGCGAACGCGCGGCCATGCGGGCTGTCTTGGGGGCGCTGCATCCACGGCGCGAAGCCCTTCACCGGCAGGCCCAGGGCAAAGTCCAGCCAGCGTTCGCCCACGTACATGCGCTCCTCGTTGCCGGCCGAGAACGGATTCTCGTCGTCGCATTCCCACAGGCTGCTCATGGTCAGCAGGTCCTGCACGGTGGTGGCGCGCAGGCGGGGGTCAACGCTGTGGCTGGCGGTGTAGGCCGGGAAGTAGTCGTACACGCGGGCCTGCACGCCCGGAAGCCGGTGCTGGCCGATGGCCGCGCCGACCAGCAGTGCGGTCACGCTCTTGCTGGCCGAACGCACGTCATGCAGGGTCTGCGCGTCGGCACCGTTGAAGTAGCCCTCGTAGACCACCTTGCCATCGACCTGCAGCAGCACGCTGCGCACCTGCTTGAGCTCATCGCGGGCGATGGCCTGTTCCAGCGCCTTCAGGCGCGCCGTATCCAAGGGGGCTGCGGTGCAGGGCAGGGTGGTGCACAGCAGCAGGATGAGAAGGGTGATCGTGCGCATCGGCAAGGCTCCGCTGAAGGGAGCCCTGATTCGGCCAGAGCGCCGTCTGAAGTGCTGGAAATCCGCCTGAAGAATTCTGAAAGCCTGATGTGGCGGGCCTCTGCAGGTAGCGTCGAGCTTGCTCGACTGCTCTTGAGATTGCGCCAACAGTAGTCGAGCAAGCTCGACGCTACGCGTCCTCGCCCAGCCACCAGACCTGGCCCGGCGCGGGATCACTCAGCGGATGCTCGCGCTGTTCGATGACCTCCAGCACGCGCCCCGGCCCCGCCGCTGTCCACGTTGCCAGCAGCTTCTCCACCGCAGCCCGGCCCTGGGCGGCGATGCCCAGATCGCGCTCGCGCTTCCAGCTGCCGTCATCATCTGGCGTGGCCTCGTTGTCGTGCTGGTGCGGGGTGCCGTAACTGCAGCGGCGGCACAACCGGCGGATGTTGGCAGTCCAGTCCTCGACCATGCCGATGCCAGGCAGGGTCATCGCCTCCAGGGCGGCGACGTCATCGGCTGAATCGCAGTGCACGAACACGGTGAAGGTCGCCATGTCCGACCGCTGCAGGCGCTGCATGGCGTTGAACACCGGCACGTCCTGTCCGCCGTAGGTGCGATGGCCGGTCGATGCGCCGTCATGCAGCACGATGTCGCCGAAGCGGAAGCCGCTTTCGGGCAGTGGAACGTTGTCGATGCGTGCCCGCACCGGATCGATGCGCGTCATGTACACCACTTCGGCGTCCGACCAGGGCGCCAGGCGTACGCAGGCCACGCCGAAGTTGCCTTCGATCGGGCCTTCGCCTTCCGGCAGGGTGATGCCACAGCGGTTCCACTGCCGGCGTGCCTCGGCCCAGTCGCCGGCGCCGGTCGCGGCAATAGCGGCATTCCATGCAGTGGCTTCGTCAAACGCATCGCGCCGTTGTTCCGACTGCAGGTTGTCGCGCAGCGACGCGTGCCAGTCACGCAGGTATTTGTGGGCCAATCCGCGCATGTAGTGCAGATGGGGAATCTCGGGCGTCTGTTCGACGAGTTCGCCGAACAGGCTGGCTGCATCGCGCAGGTCGCCGTCGTCGAACGCTGCATAGGCACGCGCTTCCAGTGCCTGCAGCTTCTCCAGGGTTTCGTCGTCAAGCAGTTCGCCGTCCGTGGGGTGGTCTGCGGTCATGTCCATGCGCCGTTGAAATTCCAGCGCCACCATAGCGCAGACGGGTCGCATGCTGTCCTGCAGTGACCGGTTTTCTGCGCGGGCCGGCCCCGCCTCTGGCTGCTCGCGGCAACCCGCGCATGTCCAGCGGACGACATCAGCGGACATCCGCGCCGCAGCGCCAAGCGTTTGCTAACGTGGCTGCGTCATTGATCTGGAAGATCCCATGTTCCGCCAGTCCGTCGCCGTCCTTGCCGTGCTGATTGCCGGCGCACTGCCCACGGTTGCACGGGCCGCACCGGCACAGCCGCCCATTCTCGGTGCGTACTATCCCGGAGGCTCGGCCGAGCGCTACCCGGTGTCGCGCATTCCGGCCGAGCGCCTGACCCACCTGTTCTACGCGTTCGCCACCATCGAGGACGGGCGCTGCACGGTCGGCGCGGAAGCGCCGCAGAACTTCGCCGCGCTGGCCGAGCTGAAAAAAGCCCATCCGCACCTGCGCACGCTGATCTCGATCGGCGGCTGGGGTGCAGGCGGGTTCTCCGACGCGGCGCTGACCGCGGCCAGCCGCAAGCGCCTGGTCGATTCATGCATGGCGCTGTTCTTCGAACGCCATGCAGGCAGCTTCGATGGCGTGGACATCGACTGGGAATTCCCGGTCAGCGGTGGACCGAAGGAGCTGGCCCATCGCCCGCAGGATCGCGCCAATCTGACCCTGCTGGCGCAGGCCTTCCGCGTGGCGCTGGATGCGCGCGGCCGCAAGGCAGGGCAGCCGATGCTGCTGACCGCGGCGCTGGCCGCCGGTCGCCTGCAGACCGATGGGCCCTACGACCCGGCGGCGAGCTATGACCTGCCGGCGTTGGCCGCGGTGTTCGATTTCATCAACCTGATGAGCTATGACATGGGCACGGGCTTCTCGGCGGTGTCCACCTTCAATGCGCCGTTGCATGAAGTGCCGGCCGACCCGCTGGCACCGGAACTGCGGCGCTGGAACAACGTGGCCGGCGCGGTGCAGTACTACCGCGAACACGGCGTGCCGGCGCACAAGCTGGTGCTGGGCGTGCCGTTCTATGGGCGCGGCTTCAAGGTCACCGGCGATGCCGCCGACGGTCTGTACCAGGCCTACAGCGCACCGGTCGATGCCGGCGACTGGCGGGTGATCAAGGCGCGTTATCTGGACCAGCCCGGGTGGGCGAAGCACTGGCAGCCGCAGGCACAGAGCCCCTGGTTGTACAACGCCGAACAGAAGGTGTTCATCAGCTACGAAGACCCGCGTTCGATCGGCCTGCGCGCGCAGTTCGCGCGTGCGCAGGGCCTGGCCGGCGTGTTCATGTGGGAGCTGACCGGCGACGACGAACAGGCCAGCCTGCTCAATGCCATGCTGGCGCCGTGGCAGAAGGCCCGCGTCGGCGATTGAGCCCGCGCTTGTGGTGATCGCGCTCTCGGACCCGGCGTGCCGTCTGATGCTTCTGGGCTACGAACGCGCCTTTGTAGAGTCGAGCTTGCTCGACTGCTCTTGGCGCGGAGCAACAGCAGTCGAGCAAGCTCGACTCTACCGGGGCGAGCCGTAGCGCGCCGGGCCATGCCCGGCGGAATGGCGCAAGGCCAGCGGCCCAACCGCGCACATCGGGCCTGCGGCCGTCGCGCTAAGCTGCGGGCATGATCATCATCGACCGCCTCGACCATCTGGTCATTACCGTTGCCGATATCGAGCGCAGCTGCGATTTCTACCAGCGCGTGCTGGGCATGGACGTCGTGCGCTTCGGTGCCGGCCGCACCGCGCTGCAGTTCGGCCAGCAGAAGATCAATCTGCACCCTGCCAGTGCGCCACTGCAGCCACATGCCGCACACCCCATGCCGGGCAGTGCCGACCTCTGCCTGGTCACGCGTGCGGCAACGGCCGATGTACTGGCCCACCTGCAATCACAGGCCGTTGTCGTGGAGGAGGGGCCGGTTGCACGGACCGGCGCGCTGGGGCCGATCGAGTCGGTGTACTTCCGCGATCCGGACGGCAACCTGATCGAAGTCAGTCGTTATCCCGACGCCGGATGACCGGTAGCGCCGGGCCGCGCCCTCGGACCCGATATGCCGTGTAATGCGTGTGGGCCACAAACCCGCCGTTGTAGAGTCGAGCCATGCTCGACTGCCTTTCGCGCGGAGCAACAGCAGTCGAGCAAGCTCGACGCTACCGGGGCGAGGCATAGCGCGCCGGGCCATGCCCGACGGTTCCATCAATTCGCCCAGACGCTGTTGGGGTCGCCGCTGCGGGCGCGGCGTTGGCTGGCCACTGCCAACCGCGCAAAGCCGGCGGCCATGGCCAGGGCCACCACGTCGATCCAGAACAGCGGCCAGTGCCCACGCCCGGCGGCCAACCACAGCCAATCGCCGTTGAGCGCGCCATGCGCCACCGGTACCAGCGCGGTGCTGATCGCCGCGGCCCACAGCAGTTCACGCGCGGCCTGGGCCGGGCGACGCAGTGCCGCCCACAGTGCGCACGCCGCCCACGTGCCGAAGCAGGCCCAGCGGATACCGTGGTCCACGCTGGCCGGGGCCACCCGTTCCAGCACCAGCGCGGTGATGAAGGCGACCGAGATCGCCACGCACAGGCCGATGCACACGCCCACCGTCGCCCGCGCCATGTTCACCCCCGAACGCGGCTGCTCGACCTGGCGCCGCTTGCGCCGCGATTCGATCCACAGCAGGTTGCCCGAATAGAACAGGAAGGCGCCGCCCAGCCCCAGCAGGAAGTACAGCCAGACCACCACGCCATTGCCGAACTCGCCGAAGTGCAGGGCATAGGCCGCGCTCAGCGTGGCGTGGTTGGCATCGCGACGCCCGGGCAACTGGGTGGCCAGGACCTCGCCGCTGGCCACGTCCAGCGCGACCGAACCCAATGGGCCCAGCGTGCCGCTGGATTCGCCGGTGATCTCGATGGTGGCCCGGCTGTCGCCACCGTTGGCCAGCTTCAGGTATGCCGGTTCGAAATCGGTCACGCCCTGCGCGCGCGCGGCTTCCACGGCGCGCGCATGCAGCAGGCGCAGGCTGCCCGGTTCGGCCGGCACGCCGCTGGCCTCGCGCACTGGTGCGGTATCCATGGCCGCAGGCACGGCCTGCAGCGCCTTGCCGTCGTAGATCAGCGGATTGAGCAGGGCAATCTGGATGAACACCAGGCACAGCAGGGCGCCGGTCACCGCGAACATCAGATGGAAGGGCAGGCTGAGCACGCCGATCACGTTGTGCGCGTCCTGCCACATCTGCTTCAGGTTGCGGCCCGGCCGCAACGCGAACAGATCGCCCAGCAGCTTGGGCAGGTGGATGACCAGCCCGCTGAGCAGGGCCATGCCGTACAGCAGGCTGACGAAGCCCATCACGTACAGGCCGGCCACCGGCAGGCCCAGGCTGTAATGCAGCTCGTTCACCAGCTCGGCCAGGCCGGTCTGCGGCGGCGTGGCGCTGCCGCCGGTATGGCCCGGCCAGGCGTAGCGCCAGCTGCCATCGCCGGCCTGCCAGTAGGCCAGCGGCCGCGGGTGGTCGTCACCGGGGAAGGTCATGCCGACATGGCGCCGGGCCTCGGCGTGCTGGGCCAGCACGTCATCGAGCAGGTACTGCGCATCGTCCAGCCCGGCCGGCAGGGCCGAGGCGGCGCCCGGTGTCTGCCACAGCGGCAGATCGTGGTGGAACAGGGTCAGCGCGCCAGCGTAGAAGGCCACGAACAGGCCGAAGCCGGCCACCAGGCCGACCCAGGTATGCAGCGTGGTGAAGGTGCGCAGGGTCTGCGAACTGAATTTCATGCGGAAAGTCTCACTGCACCGCGCCGGTCAGACGCAGCAGCCACAGGGCAAGGAAGCCGGCGGCGGCGCACGCCGACAGGACCAGCCAGGCGCGGGTGGGCGAGCGGAAGCTGAAGGCCCACAACGCCGCCAGCATCCACAGGGGCACGAAGGCGATCAGGCCCGGAACCAGCGCGCTGGTCCACGGCCCGGGTGGCAGCCAGGTCAACAGGCCGGTGGCCGCGGCGGCCAGCAGGAATCCGGCCAGCAGGCCGGCGAAGGCGCGCATCCACATCAGCGCGGCTCCACGCCGGGCCGGTGCCAGGCGGCCAGCGCCGGCAGCAGCAGGGCGGTCAGCATCCACGCGCACAGCATTACCACCAGTCCGGTGGCGAAGCCCAGTTCGGCCATCCACAGCCACAGCGCGGCAGCGGCCGCCACCAGGCCGATCTGCCGGCCCAGGCGCCCGGCGCGGCGCAGGCGCGGCCAGCGGCAGTGCGGCGAGGCGGCATAGAAGGCCACGGCAGAGAACATCGACGCCAGCAGGCCGAGGCTGCAGAAGCCCAGGCTGGACAGAGCCACGGTAATCATCGGCGGTTCCCGTGCTGGCGCAGGACCGACAGCTGCGGGACACAGGCGGGGCCGGCGGCGGCCGGTCGAGGCGGGTGGCGCATCACGGGATCCTGGGCAAGCGGGGCGGGCGGGCATCGGCTGCGCCGACCGCACATGGTAATCATTGCTATTTCACCCCGCCAGCAGGTCCCATTCAGTCCTGCGCGCAGGCGCTTGGGCTTTGTCGTGCGCTGGTTTAAGATCAGTGCCTGACTCTCTGGAACAAGGTGGCCCGCGCCCGTGCGCCGGCCGAGCGTGCGACATGAGCACTACCACCGCCCATCGCTGATCTGCCCCCGAAGGCCCTGTTCCAGGCGCCCTCGTGGCGCTTTTTTATTGCCCGGGTGTCCGCCCGGGACTGCATTCCAGCCCGCAGCGCGGGCCCCGCACGAAGCCCTATCGATGATCAACATCACCCTTCCCGACGGCAGCCGCCGCGAATTCGAAAACCCCGTCAGCGTCATGGACGTCGCCCAGTCGATTGGCGCCGGCCTGGCCAAGGCCACCATCGCCGGTTCGGTCGATGGCGTGCTGGTCGATGCCAGCGACGTGATCGCCAAGGACGCCAGCCTGCGCATCATCACCGCCAAGGACGAGGAGGGCGTGGAAATCATCCGCCACTCCTGCGCCCACCTGGTTGGCCACGCGGTCAAGCAGCTGTACCCGGACGTGAAGATGGTGATCGGCCCGGTCATTGCCGAAGGCTTCTACTACGACATCTATTCCGAGCGCCCGTTCACGCCGGAAGACATGGCCGCCATCGAAAAGCGCATGGGTGAACTGATCGCCCAGGATTACGACGTCATCAAGAAGATGACCCCGCGCGCGGAAGTGATCGAGATCTTCAAGGCGCGTGGCGAGGACTACAAGCTGCGCCTGATCGAGGACATGTCCGACGACATCCAGGCCATGGGCATGTACTACCACCAGGAATACGTGGACATGTGCCGCGGTCCGCACGTGCCGAACACGCGGTTCCTGAAGGCCTTCAAGCTGACCCGCATTTCCGGCGCGTACTGGCGCGGCGATGCGCAGAACGAACAGCTGCAGCGCATCTACGGCACCGCCTGGGCCGACAAGAAGCAGCTCGAGGCCTACATCAAGCGCATCGAAGAAGCCGAAATGCGCGACCACCGCCGCATCGGCAAGCAGCAGGATCTGTTCCACCTGCAGGAAGAAGCGCCGGGCCTGGTGTTCTGGCACCCCAAGGGCTGGGCACTGTGGCAGGTGGTCGAGCAGTACATGCGCAAGGTCTACCGCAGCAGCGGCTACGGCGAAGTGCGCTGCCCGCAGATCCTGGACGTGAGCCTGTGGAAGAAGTCCGGCCACTGGGACAACTACCAGGACAACATGTTCTTCACCGAATCTGAGAAGCGCACCTACGCGGTCAAGCCGATGAACTGCCCGGGCCACGTGCAGGTGTTCAACCAGGGCCTGCACAGCTACCGCGACCTGCCGATCCGTTACGGTGAATTCGGTTCCTGCCACCGCAACGAGCCGTCCGGCGCGCTGCACGGCATCCTGCGCGTGCGTGGTTTCACCCAGGACGACGGCCATGTGTTCTGCACCGAAAGCCAGATCGAATCGGAAGTGACCGCGTTCCACCAGCAGGCGCTGGCGGTGTACCAGCACTTCGGCTTCGACGAGATCCAGATCAAGATCGCGCTGCGTCCGGAATCGCGCCTGGGCGACGACGCCACCTGGGACAAGGCCGAAGGCGCGCTGCGCTCGGCGCTGTCCAGCTGTGGCGTGGAATGGCAGGAGCTGCCGGGCGAGGGCGCCTTCTACGGCCCGAAGATCGAGTACCACCTGAAGGACGCCATCGGCCGCACCTGGCAGCTGGGCACCATGCAGGTCGATTTCATGATGCCCGGCCGCCTGGGCGCCGAGTACGTGGACGAGAACAGCCAGAAGAAGCACCCGGTCATGCTGCACCGGGCCATCGTCGGTTCGATGGAGCGCTTCCTGGGCATCCTGATCGAGCACCACGCCGGCCAGTTCCCGGCCTGGCTGGCGCCGACCCAGGTAGTGGTGGCCAATATCACCGATGCCCAAGCTGAATACGTCACGGGCGTGACCCAAACCCTTGCGGAGCAAGGCTTCCGCGTCAGCTCGGATTTGCGTAACGAGAAGATCGGCTATAAAATCCGCGAGCATACGTTGCAGCGCGTGCCTTACCTGCTGGTCATCGGTGACCGCGAGAAGGAAAATGGGGCTGTGGCGGTGCGTACGCGTTCTGGCGAAGACCTGGGCAGCATGAGTCTGCAGGCCTTCATCGAACGGCTGCAGGCCGAGGGCGCGTAAGCAAAGGTCCGGTCCGGGGGCATAGGCACCCGGGCCGGTTCGATACCCTTGGGAGAACGTAATATCAGCACCCCTGACAACAAACAGAACCGCAGGAATCAGGAAATCCGTGTGCCGCGCGTCCGCGTGATCGGCAGTGACGGAGAAATGATCGGCGTGTTGTCGCGCGACGAAGCGCTGTCCATGGCCGAAGATGAAGGCCTGGACCTGGTCGAAATCCAGCCGCAGGCCGATCCGCCGGTCTGCAAGATCATGGACTTCGGCAAGTTCAAGTTCGAAGCGCAGAAGAAGGCCAGCGAGGCCAAGAAGAAGACCAAGCAGGTCGAGATCAAGGAAGTGAAGTTCCGTCCGGTCACGGACGAGGGCGACTACCAGATCAAGCTGCGCAAGATGCGTGGTTTCCTTGAAGACGGTGACAAGATCAAGGTCAACATCCGTTTCCGTGGCCGTGAAATGAGCCACCAGGAACTGGGTCGTGAAATGGCCAACCGCATCGAGGCCGATCTGGGCGAGGACATCGTCATCGAAAGCCGTCCGCGTCTGGAAGGGCGCCAGATGGTGATGATGATCGCGCCGAAGAAGAAGACCTGAGGCCTGGCAGGCCGCCCTTCGGGGCGCCTGGCTGAATGGTTCAGGGTGAAGGGGCGCCATGGGCGCCCCTTTGCTTTTGCGGCAATGTACGGAAACGGTTGAAAGGGCTGGTGGCGGGGCGGATTTGCCTGTATCATGCCCGGCTCGACCCACCCAGGACGGGTCGTACGCCGATCATGGCAGGACGGAAAGAGTGGCAATGGCCACCGCCAGATCAGTCAGAAACCAGGGTCACCCCCATCAAGGACATTGCAATGCCCAAGATCAAGACCAACCGGGCAGCGGCCAAGCGTTTCCGCAAGACCGCCTCGGGCAAGTACAAGTGCGGCCACGCCAACCGTAGCCACATCCTCACGAAGAAAGCGACCAAGCGTAAGCGTAACCTGCGTCAGACGAACCACGTCCGTGCAGAAGACGCCGGCCGTCTGGATCGTATGCTCCCTTACCTCTGAGGAACTGAAAAATGGCACGAGTTAAGCGTGGCGTACAGGCGCGTCGCCGCCACAAGAAAATTCTGGATCTGGCCAAGGGCTATTACAACGCCCGTCGCAAGGTCTTCCGCGTTGCCAAGCAGGCCGTCATCAAGGCACAGCAGTACGCCTACATCGGCCGTAAGCAGAAGAAGCGCAACTTCCGTTCGCTGTGGATCACCCGTATCAATGCGGCTGCCCGCATCAACGGCCTGAGCTACAGCCGCTTCATGAACGGCCTGCTGAAGGCCGGCATCACCCTGGACCGCAAGGTCCTGGCTGACATCGCCGTGCACGACGCAGCCGGTTTTGCTGCGCTGGCCGAAAAGGCCAAGGGCGCACTGGCGGCATAAGTCCTTCCCGATGCCGTTTCCGTTCACGGTGAACGGTGTCAGGTAGAGGCAATGCATGGGGAAGGGCGCAAGTCCTTCCCCATTCTTTTTTGGGTTCCGGCAATGCCGCAGGCGCGCGTTGCGGGGACCGGCGGTGGCGACAGGGGTCGGCCCTTCGCGCATCGCGATGGCAGACCGACTGGAGTTCCGGCCCCCCATGAGCGACATCCAATCCCTCACCACCCAGGCGCTGGCCGACGTGGCCGCCGCACAGAGCCCCGACGTGCTGGAACAGCTGCGCGTGGCCCTGCTCGGCAAGAGCGGCAGCATCACCGCGCAGCTGAAGCAGCTGGGCACCCTGCCGGCCGACGAGCGCAAGGCCGCCGGTGAAGCCATCAACCAGGCCCGTGACGCGCTGTCCAGCGCGCTGGGCGAGCGCAAGGCCGTGCTGGAAAACGCCGCACTGGATGCGCGCCTGGCCGCCGAAGCCATCGACATCACCCTGCCGGGCCGCAACGGCGACCGTGCCGGCCTGCACCCGATCACCCGCACCTTGGAACGCATCACCGGCATTTTCGGCCGGCTGGGCTACGAGCTGTCCGAAGGGCCGGAAATCGAGGACGATTGGCACAACTTCGAAGCGCTGAACTTCCCGCCGCACCATCCGGCGCGCGCCATGCACGACACCTTCTACTTCGGTGATGGCCGCCTGCTGCGCACGCATACCTCCGGTGTGCAGGTGCGCTACATGGGCCAGCACCAGCCGCCGCTGCGCATGATCGCCGCCGGCAAGGTGTACCGCAGCGACAGCGACCAGACCCATTCGCCGATGTTCCACCAGGTGGAAGGCCTGCTGGTGGACGAGCATTCGAACTTCGCCGACCTGAAGGGCACCCTGGCCGAGTTCGTGCGCGCGTTCTTCGAGCGCGATTTCGAAATGCGCTTCCGCCCCAGCTACTTCCCGTTCGTGGAACCGGGCGCGGAAGTGGACATCGCCTGGCAGCAGCCCGACGGCAGCACCCGCTGGCTGGAAGTGCTGGGCTGCGGCATGGTGCACCCGAACGTGCTGCGCAACGTCGGCATCGATCCGGAACGCTACACCGGCTTCGCCTTCGGCCTGGGCGTGGAGCGCTTTGCGATGCTGCGCTATGGCGTGAACGATCTGCGCGCGTTCTTCGAAAACGACGTGCGGTTCCTGAAACAGTTCGCGTAAGCGCCGACCCGTAGAGTCGAGCTTGCTCGACTGTTCCTGAATCGACTGCTCCTAAATTCGCAGGCCCAGGCGCATGCGCCGGGCCCACCAGGGTGACACCATGAAATTCTCCGAAAACTGGCTGCGCAGCCACGTCCCGACCTCCGCCTCGCGCGATGAACTGAGCGCGGTGCTGACCGCCATCGGTCTGGAAGTGGAAGAGGTGAACGCGCTCGGCAACGGCCTGCAGCACGTGGTCGTGGCACGCATCGTCGAGGCCGTGCGCCATCCCGAAGCCGATCGCCTGCAGGTGTGCAAGGTCGATGCGGGGCAGGGCGAGCTGCTGCAGATCGTCTGCGGTGCGCCCAACGCGCGCCCGGGCCTGGTCGCGCCGTTGGCCATGGTCGGCGCGCAGATCGGTGACCTGAAGATCAAGCCGGCCAAGCTGCGCGGCGTGGAATCCAACGGCATGCTGTGCTCGGCCAAGGAACTGGGCCTGGACAACGATGCCTCGGGCCTGCTGGAACTGCCCGATGACGCGCCGATCGGCCAGGCCCTGGTCGAGTACCTGGGTCTGCCCGACGCCAGCATCGAGATCAAGCTGACCCCCAACCGCGCCGACTGCTTCAGCGTGCGCGGCATCGCCTACGACGTGGCCGCCGCCACCCGCAGCGAAGTGCTGGCGTTCGCCGCCGAGGCGATTGCCCCGGTTGGCAGCCGCGAACTTGCCATCACCCTTGATGCCGGCGCCGAAGCGCCGCGCTACCTGGGCCGCGTGATCGAAGGCGTGAATGCCGCCGCCAAGACCCCGCTGTGGATGGCCGAGCGCCTGCGCCGCAGCGGCGTGCGCCCGGTGTCGCTGCTGGTCGACATCACCCAGTACGTGATGCTGGAACTGGGCCAGCCGATGCACGCCTACGACCTGGGCACCCTGCAGGGCAGCATCGGCGTGCGCCGTTCGCGCGCCAATGAAACCATCAAGCTGCTCGACGGCCGCGACGCGGTGCTGGACGACAGCTTCCTGGTGGTGACCGATGCCGACCGCGCGGTCGGCCTGGCCGGGCTGATGGGCGGCTTCGACACCCGCGTGACCGACGACACCACGGCCGTGTTCCTGGAGGCCGCGCACTTCGCCCCGGCCGCCATCATGGGCCGCGGCCGCAAGCTGGGCCTGCACACCGATGCCGGCCACCGTTTCGAACGCGGCGTGGACCCGGCACTGCCGCGCACCGCCATCGAGTACGCCACCCGTCTGGTGCTGGATCTGGCCGGCGGTACCCCGGCACCGGTCACCGAGGCGGTCAATCAGGCGGACCTGCCGCAGGCGGCAACGATCACCCTGCGCCGCGCGCGCATTACCCGCGTGCTGGGCATCACCATTGAAGACGCCGAAGTCGAGCGCATCCTGCGCGCGCTGGGCATGGGCGTGACCGCGGCCGGCGACGGCTGGCAGGTGACCGCGCCGAGCCGCCGCTTCGACATCGCCATCGAAGAAGACCTGATCGAGGAACTGGCCCGTATCCACGGTTACGAGCAGATTCCGACCACCCTGCCGGGCGGTGCGGCACGCGTGGCGATGCCGACCGAGACCCAGCTGGACGTGCTGAGCGTGCGCCGCCAGCTGATCGCCCGCGACCTGCAGGAAACCCTGAATTTCGCCTTCGTCGACGATGCCCTGCTGACCCAGTGGCAGCTGCGCGACCACCTGGTGCCGCTGGCCAATCCGCTGTCGGCCGAGCTGGCGGTGATGCGCCCGGCGCTGCTGCCGGGCCTGGTCGCCACCCTGGGCCGCAATGCTGCCCGTCAGCTGGCGCGCGTGCGCCTGTTCGAGGTCGGCCGGGTGTTCGCCCAGCAGGACGGCGAAGGCCGGCCGGCACCGCTGGAAACCCCGCGCGTGGCCGGCGCCGTGTGCGGCGATGCGCAGGCCGTGCAGTGGGGCCTGCCGACCCGCAAGGTCGACTTCCATGATCTGAAGGGCGACCTGGAATCGCTGGCGGCCGCCAGCGGCGCGGTGCTCGAATTCCGCCCGTCGCAGCGCCCGTTCGGCCATCCGGCCCGTTCGGCCGAGATCCATCGCGACGGCGTGGCGATCGGCTGGATCGGCCAGATCCACCCGCGCCTGGCCAAGGCCATGGACATCGAAGTGGATGTCTATGCGTTCGAGCTGGACCTGGAGCCGCTCAGTGTCCGTGCACTGCCGCGTGCCGGCGAGCTGTCGCGCTTCCCGGCAGTGCGTCGCGACCTGGCGTTCCTGGTGCCTGAACAGGTGGCCTGGAGCGACCTGGCCGCCACCATCCGCCAGGCCGCCGGGCCGCTGCTGCGCGAGCTGAACCTGTTCGACCGTTACGTCGGGCAGGGGGTCGAGCCGGGGTTCAAGAGTCTCGCTATGGGCTTGATTTTGCAGGACAAGTCGCGCACTCTGACGGACCGCGACGTGGAAGCGGTGGTGGCCGAGGCGGTCACTGCCATCGAGCGTGAACATCACGCCCGGATCCGCGGCTGAGCGGGCAGCACTCGGGGGTAGCAGGCAATGGCATTGACCAAGGCGGAGATGGCGGAAAAGCTGTTCGACGAAGTCGGTCTGAACAAGCGGGAAGCCAAGGAATTCGTCGACGCGTTTTTCGATGTGCTGCGTGAAGCATTGGAACAGGGACGTCAGGTGAAGCTGTCGGGCTTCGGTAATTTCGATCTGCGGCGCAAGAGCCAGCGCCCAGGTCGCAACCCCAAGACCGGCGAGGAAATTCCCATTTCCGCCCGTACGGTGGTCACCTTCCGTCCGGGCCAGAAGCTCAAGGAGAGGGTGGAAGCTTATGCTGGATCCGGGCAGTAACCGCGAACTTCCGCCGATCCCGGCCAAGCGCTACTTCACCATTGGTGAAGTAAGCGAGCTGTGCGACGTCAAGCCGCACGTGCTGCGCTACTGGGAAACCGAATTTCCCAGCCTTGAGCCGGCCAAGCGCCGTGGCAACCGCCGCTACTACCAGCGCCATGACGTGCTGATGGTGCGGCAGATCCGCAGCCTGCTGTACGAACAGGGCTACACCATCGGCGGCGCGCGCCTGCGCCTGGACGGTCCGGATGCGCGCGAGGAATCGGCGCTGAGCAACCAGATCATCAAGCAGGTGCGGATGGAACTGGAAGAAGTGCTGCAACTGCTGCGACGCTGAACCTTTTTTCCAAGTAATCCGCTATACTTCACGGCCCGCCACACAGGCGGGCACATTGCAGCATCAGTCGGGGCGTAGCGCAGCCTGGTAGCGCATCTGCCTGGGGGGCAGAGGGTCGTCGGTTCGAATCCGGCCGTCCCGACCAAAAATGCTTATAAAACAAGGGCTTGCGCCGTACGGCGCAAGCCCTTTTAGTTTGTGTCCACTATTTGTCCACTACTTCACCACTATCGAGGCAGGCCGATCCCCGTCACAACCGGTTGCCAAGGCGCCTCGTGACCGCCCAAATAGTGCTCCGTCATCGACGCGTTCCCGTGCCCCATCAGCGCTTGAATCTGCTCTGTGGTCCACCCCGCATCGCGCAAGAGCGCGCCGCCTAGACTGCGTATCTCGTGAAAGGTGGGCGGCGCGTCACCATCTACACCGGCAGCATCGCGCGCCTTTGCGAACGCACGCGACAGCTGCTCGGGCAACACCTGCGTGTGGTGCGCTCGGTCCTTGGCGCGCTTGTCGCTGGGCCTGGCCTTCTCCGGCAGCCGGTGGATCACGAACGGCGAAACTACGTCGTCGCGGCATCGGGCCAGCAGGTCGAGCAGCGGTCCGGTTACGGCGATCTGGAGTCGAACGTTCGTCGAGCTCTCGGTTTTCGAAGGCACCACCCACAGGTGGCCATCGCGCACGTCGGCGAATTTCACCGTCACCACGTCTTCGCGGCGCAGCAACGTCACCAACGACAGGTCCATGGCGTTGCGCAGCCAGGGCGATGCTTGGTCCCATATGGCCCGGTACATGTCGAGGGTCAGGCGCACGCGCTTCCGCTCGTGCTGGAACCGGCGCGTGGCGAGGGCTGGGTTGGTGTCGATCCAGCCTTCTTCCACGGCGCAGGCCAGAATCCAGCCCAGCACCAGCCGGAACTGCTGGCGCGCGCGGTCGGACTCGGTGACCTCGCGGATGAAGGTGGCGCACACCTTCACCGTCACGTCAGCTACCGGCTTCGACCCCAGGCCAGCTTCGATGCGTCGGATCACGCTTTCATAAACCTCGGCAGTCTTCGGCGCCCACTTCCTGCCGGGCACGTCATCCCGACGGAACACGGTGATCGCATCGGCAACCGTCTCGCCCGGCGCCAGTACCTTGGAGACCAGGTTGTTGCTGGGCATTAGTAGGGCATTGAGTTTTTTTGCGGCCGCGAATGCCTTGGCCTTGTCCTTGCCCATCGAATGCTCTTTTCGGGATAGCGGGTGCCGGTACTTGAAACCGTCCCGATGAGCATAGAGATTTTGCGGCCAGTCGCGACGGCCGGGTTTGCGCACACGTCCCATCATGGCCAACTACGCCATATCTGCCAGCACACGCGCCACCAGCTCATCTCCTCCAGCCAGCCAAGCGTGCTCGTCGACGTACCAGGTACCGCCGACCTTTCGGCCAGGGATCTTGCCCTCGCGCAGCCAGCGCTGCAGCTTCTGGGTATCGGGGCGGCTCTCTGCATCGAAGTAGCGTTCGAGCCATGCCCTTGTCGTCATGAATTTCATCTGGTCATCTCCAGTTCCTGCGCGCTAGTTTTGTGGGGCGCGCAATTGGATCAGTTGTTAGCTATAGAAGTCGAACATCTTGAACATGTCAGTCGCAGCCATTGGGCACTTCCGGCCGGGGCTCAAAGTGAACCGCCCCCTGCTTTTTCATCTTGCCCATGCAAAGTCTGAAGTCCGGTTCGCTGACCTGATGGAAGCCGGTCCATTCGCCGTTGCGCCAAGTATTGACGGCGATATTGACGTGGACTTCCAGCACCTCGCCGTTTGGTAGGGTGTACTTTCCTTCGATGTCCATCACAGAACCTCCGGGCGAGCGGCGAGCATGGCAGCCCAAACTTTCGGCATTTCGTACCGGATCAGCCATACGTTGGCTCTCTCGCCAGCAATCTGCATCGCCGCAGTCGGCTCCGCCGGCACCAGCACGTAGCCCTCGGGCGGCGTAGAGGCTGCCTGCCACGCGGCCCACGCGCCGGCGGTTAACGCGCTCCTGTAGCCTTTCGTGTGTTTCAGCCTGTGCAAGTCAAGCCCGCGAGCCTTTGCCCACGATTCAAACCGATTACGCTTCTCAAGGGCGTCCATCAATCTTTCCCCCGACGACGAACGGCCATGGCCGCATGTCGGCGCAGCTGCAAGGGGACTTGGCCCACGGCCAGGGCCCCGTGCTGGGGGCGGTGCGGAAGGGTCAGCCACAGGTGGTACAGAGCGGCACCGCCGGCGGCCGGGGCCAGGAGCAGCACGATCAGCTCAACCATGGCGCACCTCCGGACGACGGGCGCCGATCGCGGCCAGCGCCTGGTCAATGTGCAGCAGGTCGGTGCCGAGCAGTCGTGCCGCCCGCTGGCCATAGTCCTGGCAGTCGGACAGGTAGAGGTGGCCGGTACGCTGCAGGCGGTCGCCCATGAACTGGACGTCGGCCAGGTCGCGGACGTGGCGCAGGCCCAGGCGGGCGGCAATGGCCTGGCCATGCAGAGTCTTGCCGGAGCCATGCGGGCCGTATAGAACGCGGGACTTAGCCATGGGCCACCTCCTGGGCGGCCTGGGCCAGAGCGGCGGTGCTGGCTGTAGCGTTGGGGAGCATGTTGGCCACGGCCAGCGGCAGACCCAGGCTATCGAGCCAGTCAGCGAGCTCGCGACTGAGCCCGTCGGCTTCAGCCTCCCATACCACCGGTCCGCCGGCGTGCAGCCAGGTAGTGCGGGTGCGGCGGTTCCAGCGCTGCTCGATCTTGACTGTGCGGCCCATAGTCAGCACCGCCACCACAACGATCGAATCGGCCTGGATCTGGAACTCGACCCGGGCTTGGCATCGCTGGGCCACCGGGCCGGCTGTGCTAGGCTGCGCGCCGTGGCCGGTGCCGGGCTTCGACGTAGATGCCATAGCGGACGAGAAAAACGGTTTGCTCTGTTGTTGCATCGTGACTACCCCGAGTTGCGTTGAGGAATGGCCTTGGGCTGGTGCTGGAACACCATCCGCCGGCCCGTTGTTGCGCTTGTTCATTTCTTGAATACCCAGCACCGCACGGCTGTTCCGCTTCCGGCGCTGTTGGCCCTGATGGCACTGTTTACCGCTTGGTTTTCGGCGATCAGCTTGTAGCGACGCGAATCGCGCAAGTGCGGCCGCAGCAGCTTCAAATCCGGCACGGGCTGGTTGTGGTTGGCCGCCTTGGCGATGAAGTCGTTGAGGTTGATGGCAATGCGCTGCGGGTCGCGCGAGTGATTGACGTAGGCGCGCTCTCCGTTGCCGATGCTCTCCAGGTACTCATAGGTCTCCCAGAACTCATTAACCATCGGGTGGTCAGCACTGATCGCGCTCTGCCGCTCAATGGCCATCTCGGTCAGGGCCTGCCGGGTCTGATCCACCATGTGCTGGGGGATGTCGATCACCAGGCGCAGGCCATCGAGCAGGGCCAGCATCTGGGCATGGTTCTTGATCAGGCGCTCATTGCGCAGATCCGGGTTCTGCCG
>NZ_JAAIUZ010000030.1:0-98343 GCF_010894375.1 Stenotrophomonas sp. B1-1
GTGATCCTCAATGCCCGCAAGCGGGACGCCGAGGTGGCCCTCGGCAGCCCCTGACAAGACAGTTGCTACTGGGTGAGACCACGCAGGGTTGGTACACGTAATGCCGGGACCCCGCACGGGTGATCGACCCCATGCCGGTAGATCCACGCCATGCGTGGATGGCGTTCCTTCAACCGGCAGATCTGTCGCCTTGAACTCTGTCGAGGCGTGTGGACGGTGTGTATCGTCCCCGACATGAAGAGCGGGGACCTAATCGCACATCGTTACCGTGCCCCATCCCAGGAAGGATCTGGGAACTGGCCTGGTCAAGGCAATCCGGAAGCTTGCTGGACTGAAGTAGAGGCTCCCATGCGATATCCAGTCTTGATCGAAGCCGGTGATGAACACACTGCATGGGGCGTGGTGGTGCCGGATCTCCCGGGCTGCTTCTCTGCAGCGGACACGCTCGATGACGCACTGCGTTCGGCCGAAGAGGCTGCGCTTGCCTGGATTGACGCCGCACTGGATGCCGGGCACTCGATCCCAACACCGTCGGCACCACAGAAACTGGTCGCCGACGCGGCAGGTGGAACGCAATGGATTCTTGCCTATGTCAGCATCGATCCCGCACTGCTGGATGACACCATCGAGCGGGTGAACATCAGCCTGCCGCGACGGATCCTGTCCAGGTTGGATGCGCAGGCCAAGGCGGCCGGGGAAACACGTTCCAGCTACATCGCCCATCTTGCCGCGTTGGCTTGACGGCGGCGGGTGGCGCAACCATCCACGCATGGCGTGGATCTACTGGGTGAGACCACGCAGGGTTGGTAAACGTAATGCCGGGAGCCCGCACGGGATCGACCCCATGGGTGACACCATGCCGGTAGATCCACGCCATGCGTGGATGGCGCACCACTCAATACGTGGCGCACTGCCGCCAGCGCACCGGCTCGTCCACGCCCGGGCGGGCGTTGAGCTGCACGCGCACGGTGCGCAGGGCAGGGTAGCGCAGCACTTCCTGGCAGACGCGCGGCCAGACCTGCTCCAGTTCGCCGGTGCGGTTGATGGCCAGAGTCTGCCGGGTCAGCCAGACGCCGCTGGCAATGCCGCTCTGGCCGGCCAGCGCGCGGGCCAGTTCGGCCTGGTAGCGCTCCAGCGTGGCCGCATCGGGGTTGGGGTTGCTGCGGCTGTCGTCGCCGGCCTTGGCGGCCGGCACCACGGGCGCGCTGGCCGGGGTCGCATCCGCTGCAGGCGCCGGCGCCGGCGCTGCAACGGGGGCGGTCGGTGCCACCACTGTGCTGGCAGTGGCCACGGGCGTGGGCTCGGGGGCGGCAACCGGTGCATCGGCGTGCAGCCCCTGCAGGCTGACCCCGACCAGCAGGCCCACGGTCACCGCACCCAATGCGGAAATGGCGATGCGGCGCACGGCCTCGTGGCGGGCGCTGGCACGCACGCGGCTTTCGATATCGCCGGGCAGGTAAGGCTGCAGCAGCGGCCACAGGCGCGGGCCGTCCAGCACTTCCACCGCCTGCTTCTCGGCGGCAGCCAGGCCATCACGCTCCACCCGCCCCTCGGTGATCAACAGGCCACCCTTGGCGCCGCCCAGGCGCGTGGCCGCGCCCAGCTCGTTCACCGCTGCCGTACCAATGCGGTAGGCCAGGCCGTGCTTGCACCAGACCATCCAGGTGTTGGGGCCGTCGGTCAGCACGAAATCGCTGCGCGGCTCGCGCGCATCCTCGTCCGCGTCATGCGCCTCGCGCAGCCCGCGCTGCTCGCTCAGCATGCGCTTGATCAGCGTGGAAAACTCACGCCAATGCATACCGGCCAGGGCCTGCAGGCCCAGTCGCATTTCCGTTTGCCGCCGCTTCACCCACCACAGATAGACAACAGCCAGGGTGCAGATGAGCAGGGCCGACAGCAGGGCCAGAATCCAAGGGAGCATGCAGGTGCGAACGGAAGGAAAAATTCAGAAGCCGACAGTGTAAAGGCCACACTGGGCGATTGCGTCAGGGTGTTCCTGACAAGAAGCGTGATGCAGCGCGCAGATCAGCGCTGTGCAGACACGAAAAAACCCGCCAATCCTGAAGCCGTGAGGGGAGGGAACAAACGGCAGGCGAAGCGATTGGCGGGTTCTCGCGATTGTCAGACAAATTTTATTGCATTGCAACAATCTGCCGGTCAGGCGGCGCCCGGCCCCTGGTGGCTGCCGGGGGCGGGGGCATCAGTGCCCGATGCGGCACGGTTTTCCAGCTTGGCCAGGCGCGCATGCAGCGCATCCAGGCGAGCTTCCAGTGCAGCCACATCCTGCGCGGTGGGCACATGCATGCGTTTAAGCACGCCCTGCACCTGTTCGTCGAAGGCCTTCTCCACCTTCGTCCAGGTGCCCGATGCCTTCTCGCGGGCCTCATCCAGCGACTGTTCCACATTGTCGCGCCAGCCCGGGCCCTGTTCGCCGCTGCGTTCGCGGCGACGCGCTTCCCAGGCTTCGCCTTCCTTCACCAGACCATCGAAGAAGCGGTTGCCTTCGGCCTGTGCCCGGCCCAGTGCGCCCAGCCCGGCCAGCCAGACCTGTTGTGCCGAATCGCTCAACTTGCGCGAAAAGCGCCCCGCCTGCTCGCCGAAGCTGGCGTCATCGTCGCGGCGGTCGTCGTTGTCGTAAGTGTTCATCGCACTCCCGGGGAGGTTGGGCCTGCCCCGAGAGTAGCGCGGCGTTGCGTTGCTGGGCCGTGATGGCCCGGGGCCGGGGTTCAGCCCAGCTTTTCCTTCAGCACGCGCTGGATCTCGCTTTCCACCATGCCCTTCATGGCCGACAGCAGGAAACCGAGCTTGGCCGTCACCCGCACCGCGCCCGGCTGCAGTTCGATGGCACCGTCCACGCCGCTGCCGCTGAAGTTCAGCACGTCGGCCGCCCAGCTCGACTTCAGGCCGAAGCGCTCGGACAGCTTGGCGGCCACCTGTTCGATGGCCTCGCGTGCCTGCGCGTCGGACAGGGAATGGGCGTGGCGGACGTCGATGCTGGACATGCAGGCTCCTGGCGCAGGGCCGGGTTGTAGTAAGAGGGCGGCCATTGTGCGCATCGGCGGGCGCGGCGCCAAGCACTCACGCTGGGTTCTTCTGCGTTGGCGGCCAACCTGCTAGTCTGCGCCGCGTGCAGAACCTGCTTGTTCACTTCAGTCAACACCAACAGCCCGACCAGCCGCTGCGGCCCGGGGTGCAGCGCATCGTGCGCCAGGCCAATGGCAGCGTGCGGCTGGGCGATGCCGGCAACGGCGCCCTGTTGTTGGCGCAGTTCTGCCTGGATGATCGCGGTCTGTGGCTGCAGGTCGGCAACGGTATCCGTGGCATCCACGTGAATGGTCGCCCGGTGCGGCGCATGGCCCTGCTGCGTGCCGGCGATGCGGTGTACGTGGATGGCGTGGAAATGGTCCTGCAGGGCGAGGTGGAAACCCTGCTGCAGGCACCGGCGCCGACGGCGCAGGCCGATCCGGGCATCGACGAACAGCGCGTGCTGCGCGGCGTGGGTGGCCTGCACCATGGCCGCGGTTTCACCCTGGCACGGCCGCGGGTGATCGGTCGCGGTGACGATGCCGACATCGCCATTGATGAGCCGGCCTTCGCCGACCAGCACGCCCGGGTCGAGCTGCATGGCGAGCGGGTGCTGCTGCGTGACCTGGGCAGTGCCGAAGGCAGCCGGGTGAACGGCGTGGCCGTGCGCCACTGCTGGCTGCAGGCCGGTGACCAGCTGGTGTTCGACGGCCAGCATCGCTTCGTGTTGGAAGTGCCGCACGACCCGCGCCGGCGCCCGGCTCCCAGCGCGGACGACGAGGCGGCAGACAGCGAGCAGGCGCCGGTGGCCCCGGCGGCGCCGCGTCACGTGCGCCGCTGGCCGTGGCTGCTGGTCAGCGCCCTGCTGCTGGCTGGCGTGCTCAGCCTGCTGCTCTGGTTCGGCGCGCGCTGAACCCGTTCCGCCGGGCATGGCCCGGCGCTACCGCCCGCCCGAACCCGCTTCGGTAGGTGCCAACCTTGGTTGGCACGATGCCCCCGGCCGCATGACGCCCTGACCGCTTTGGTAGGTGCCAACCTTGGTTGGCACAATGCCCCCGGGCGCGAATTGGATACGAATGCAACCAAATTTCCCTTGCGCGACAAGGCCGCAAGGCTGGTGCGCTGCGGCATACTAGGGGTCTTGCCCCACAGGTGTGACATGACGCGCGCGTTCAACTTCAGTGCCGGCCCTGCAACCTTGCCGGAATCGGTCCTGCGCCAGGCGCAGGCGGAAATGCTGGACTGGCACGGTGCCGGCGCCTCGATCGTGGAAATGAGCCATCGCGGCCCGGAATTCATGTCCGTGGCTGCCGAGGCCGAGGCCGACCTGCGCCGCCTGCTCGATATCCCCGACGACTACGCGGTGCTGTTCCTGCCCGGGGGTGCCACCACCCAGCAGGCGCTCATCCCGCTCAACTTCGCCCAGCCCGGCCAGCGCGCCGACTATGTCGTAAGTGGCCATTGGGGAAAGACGGCGGTCAAACAGGCCGGCCCCTATGTGGATGTGAACATCGCCGCCAGCAGCGAAGCCAACGGCTATCGCGAACTGCCCGCGCGCGAGGGCTGGCAGCTCTTGGCCGATGCCGCCTACGTGCACATCACCGCCAACGAGACCATCCACGGCGTCGAATTCCGTGATGTGCCAGACACCGGCACTGTGCCGCTGGTGGCCGATTTCAGCTCGTCCATCGCCAGCGAACCGCTGGATGTGCGCCGCTACGGCATCATCTATGCCGGCGCGCAGAAGAACCTGGGCCCGGTCGGTATTGCGGTGATGATCATCCGCCGCGACCTGCTGGAGCGCGCCGGTCAGCCACGCGCGGACATCTTCGATTACCGCTCGCACGTCGCGCGCGATTCCATGCTCAACACCCCGCCCACCTGGAACTGGTACCTGGCCGGCCTGGTGTTCAAATGGATGCTGGCCGAAGGTGGCGTGGTCGAATTCGCCAAGCGCAATGCCGCCAAGGCCGCGCTGGTGTACGGCGCCATCGATGCCTCCGGCGGCTTCTATCGCAATGAAGTGGCACCCTCGGCGCGCTCGCGGATGAACATCCCGTTCTTCCTGCCCAGCCCGGACCTGGACGCGCGTTTCGTGGCCGAGGCCAAGGCCGCAGGGCTGCTGGCGCTGAAGGGCCACAAGGTGGTGGGCGGCATCCGCGCCTCGCTGTACAACGCCATGCCGCTGGCCGGGGCCGAGGCGCTGGTCGCCTTCATGGCCGATTTCCAGCAGCGTCGCGGTTGAGCACTGAACGGCGCGCACCGTCCGATGCGTGCCCTGCAACAAGGAATTCCAATGGCAAGCAAACCCGCCAAGAAGGCGCCCGCCAAGGCTGAAACGGCCAAGGGCAGCGCGGCCCCCAAGGGCAAGAAGACCGCCACCGCGGCCCCCACGCTGGCACCGCTGGCGCTGGCCGACGTGCGCGCCAAGATCGACCAGATCGACCGTGACATCCAGGGCCTGATCGCCGAACGCGCGCAGTTCGCGCACCAGGTGGGCAAGGCCAAGGGCAAACTGGCCGCGGCCGTCGATTACTACCGCCCCGAGCGCGAAGCTCAGGTGCTGCGCATGGTGGTGGACCGCAACGAAGGCCCGCTCAGCGATGAACTGCTGGTGCACGTGTTCCGCGAAATCATGTCGGCCTGCCTGGCCCAGCAGGAACCGCTGAAGATCGGTTACCTGGGCCCGGAAGGCACCTTCAGCCAGCAGGCCGTGCTCAAGCACTTCGGCCGCTCGGCACTGGGCCTGCCGATGGCCAGCATCGAAGAGGTGTTCCAGGAAGTGGAAGCGGGCAACGCCGATTTCGGCGTGGTGCCGGTGGAAAATTCGGGGCAGGGCACCATCCAGATCACCCTGGACATGTTCCTGACCTCCAACCTGAAGATCTGCGGCGAAGTGGAACTGCGCGTGCATCAGTACCTGATGTCACGCAGCGGGCGTATCGAAGATGTCGAGCGCGTCTACGGCCACCCGCAGTCCTTCATGCAGACCTCGGCCTGGATGCGTGCCAACCTGCCGAAGGCTGAGAAGATCCCCGTGTCCAGCAACGCCGAAGGCGCACGCCGTGCGCGTAACGCCGACGATGCGGCGGCCATCGGTGGTGAAAGCGCCGGCCACGTGTACGGCCTGAAGAAGGTCGTGACCAAGCCGATCCAGAACGATGCCGACAACACCACCCGTTTCCTGGTGGTGGGCCGCAACATCTTCCCGACCTCCGGCCACGACCGCACCTCGGTGCTGGTGTTCATCCATGACAAGCCCGGCGCGCTGTTCGATGTGCTCAGCCCGTTCGCCCGCCACGGCATCAGCATGAACCGCATCGAATCGCGCCCGTCGCACCACGGCAAGTGGGAATACGGCTTCTTCATCGATCTGGCCGGCCATATCGACGATGCCCCCATGCAGGCCGCGCTGGCCGAACTGGAAGCGCACTCGGCGCAGATCAAGGTGCTGGGTTCCTACCCGGTGGCCGTGCCCTGATTGCTGTGGCGGCCATGTGCCGCGCCCCTTGAAGCACCGCCGGCCCGCCGGCGTTTACGGAACGATCGAACGATGAGCAACGCGCAACACTGGATTGCCCGCAAGGGCCAGCCCCTGCAGGGCAGCCTGACCATTCCCGGCGACAAGTCGGTCTCGCACCGCTCGGTGATGTTCGCCGCGCTGGCCGATGGCACCTCGCAGATCGACGGCTTCCTGGAAGGTGAAGACACCCGCGCCACCGCGCGCATCTTCAGCCAGCTGGGCGTGCGCATCGAAACCCCCAGCGCCTCGCAGCGCATCGTGCATGGGGTCGGCATCGACGGTCTGCAGGCGCCCAGCGCGCCGCTGGACTGTGGCAATGCCGGCACCGGCATGCGCCTGCTGGCCGGCCTGCTGGCCGGGCAGGCCTTCGACTGCACGCTGGTGGGTGATGAATCGCTGTCGGGCCGTCCGATGCGCCGGGTGACCGGTCCGCTGTCGCAGATGGGCGCGAAGATCGACACGCAGGACGATGGGACCCCGCCGCTGCACGTGCACGGTGGCCAGGCGCTGCACGGCATCGACTTCGCCTCGCCGGTGGCCAGCGCGCAGGTCAAGTCGGCGGTCCTGCTGGCCGGCCTGTATGCGCAGGGCGAAACCAGCGTGGTCGAACCGCACCCGACCCGCGACTACACCGAGCGCATGCTGTCGGCATTTGGCGTGGACATTGAATTCTCGCCGGGCAAGGCCCGCCTGCGTGGCGGCCAGCGTCTGCGCGCCACCGACATCGTGGTGCCGGCCGATTTCTCCTCGGCCGCGTTCTTCCTGGTCGCCGCCAGCATCATTCCCGGTTCGCACATCCGTTTGAAGCAGGTGGGCTTGAACCCGCGCCGCACCGGGCTGCTGCACGCGCTGCGCCTGATGGGCGCAGACATCACCGAGGAAAACCCGGCCGAGCAGGGCGGGGAAGCGGTGGCCGACCTGGTGGTGCGCCATGCCCCGCTGAAGGGCGCGCGCATTCCCGAGGAACTGGTGCCGGACATGATTGATGAGTTCCCGGCGCTGTTCGTTGCCGCCGCGGCGGCCGAAGGCCAGACCGTGGTGACCGGCGCGGCCGAGCTGCGGGTGAAGGAATCGGACCGTCTGGCGGCCATGGCCACCGGCCTGCGCGCGCTGGGCATGCAGGTGGACGAAACCGAAGACGGCGCCACCCTGCACGGCGGCGTGACCCTGGGCAGCGGCACCATCGAAAGCCACGGTGACCACCGCATTGCCATGGCGTTTGCCATTGCCGGGCAGATCAGCAGCGGCGAGGTGCGCATCAACGACATCGCCAACGTCGCCACTTCGTTCCCGGATTTCGACGGCCTGGCCCGCAGCGCAGGCTTCAATCTGGCCTGACGGTAGAGTCGAGCCATGCTCGACTGCTGCGCACCGTCAGTCGAGCATGGCTCGACTCTACAGGGCGGTGTGCAGCAAAAAAAAGGCGGAGGCCGAAGCCTCCGCCACATCACGAACCCCTCGTCCGCGATCAACGCTGTTCGGTACGGAAATCCACCGGCACGCGCACCACACTGGCCACGGCGCGCCCCTCATGCATGGCCGGCTGGAACTTCCAGCCCTGCACGGTATTGATCACGGCGCGGTCCAGGTCGCGGCTGCGTTCGCCGCTGCGCGACACGATGCTGGCCTGGGTCACATTGCCGCGCGTATCCACGTTCAGACTGGCCACCACGCTGCCCTGCACGCCACTGCGCAGCGCAGCAGCGGGGTAGGTCGGCTTGGCGTTGCTGGCCAGCGGGCGCGCCTCACGGTTACTCACGGCCGGGGCGCTGCGTCGGGTGCTGTTGGCCGGTGCCGCGTTGCGCGCCGCCGGCGCGGTGGTGGCAACCGGGGTCTCGGTGGCCGGAAGCATGCGCTCGCCCACCGGGGCCGGCGCCACGTCTTCCTGGTTGGCAAAGCGCAGCCAGACGAAAGCGGCCGCGAACATTGCCACGATCAGCGCCATCCACAGCCACGGCGACGTCGGCCGGTGCGGCACGTCCTGCTGCAGCTGGGGCGAATGAAGGTTTTCGTGGGTAGTAGCCGTCATTGCTTGCTCCTCGCGTCTGTAACGACGCCCCGAGTCTGGACCGGGCAGCAGTGGCAATGTGTCAGCGTTGCGTCAACGCAACCGGCAGGGTTCAGGTTGCCTGCCGGGCACCGTTCAGTTACTGCGGCTTGAAGTCGAACGGCACTTCAATGCTGCCCGGCACGGCCTGGCCGTTGCTCTGCGCCGGGGTGAAACGCCAGCGGCGCACGGCGTCGGTGGCGGCGCGGTCCAGGTCACGCGAACCGCTGCGCTGGATCACCGTTACGTTGTTCGGGTAGCCGGTGGCATCCACGTCCACGCGTACCACCACGCTGCCGGCCTCGCCACGGCGCAGGGCGGCGGGCGGGTAGCTGGGCGCGGGCGACTGCTCGGCAATTGGCATCGGCTGCGACGTTGCCGCAGCCGGCGCGGCCGTACCCGGGGCCGGGGCGGCCGGGTCCACCGCGGCCGGCGGCGGCGGGGCGGTTTCCACCAGCTTCGGCGCCTCGTCCTCGGGCAGCGGCGCCGGCTTGGCATCGGGCATGTCGCTGGAGCCCGCCGCGGCCGGCAACGGCTCGGGCAGCGGCTCGATCTGCGCCGTTTCCTGCGGGGTGGCCGTGGCCGGGTCGGCGCGGAAGAATTCCTTGTCGCGGCCGGTCAGCCAGACCACCACGAACAGCGCAATGCCCACGCCGAAAGCGATGCCGGCGATCTTCAGGGCGTTGCGCGGAATGTGCACAGTGAACGACTTGGCAGAGGACGAGCGAGGTGCAGACATGGACCAGACCAGCGTGAAGTACCCCGATTCTGCCACGCCCGGAATGAACCGGGCGGCAGAAATCCGTATAACAGGCGATAATCCCGTCCCTGTTACCCACCACGACTCCTGCCATGCTTGATCCAGCCCTGCTCCGCCACCAGCCCGCCGACCTCGCCGAACGCCTGCGCACCAGCCGCGGCTTCGAGCTCGACGTGTCTGCCCTGGAGTCCCTGGAGGCCGATCGCAAGCGTATCCAGGTGCGTACCCAGGAGCTGCAAAGCCTGCGCAACAGCCGTTCCAAGGCCATCGGCCAGGCCAAGGCCAAGGGCGAGGACGTCTCGGCCATCATGGCTGAAGTGGCCGCGTTCGCCGACGAACTGAAAGCCTCGGAAGTGGCCCTGGACGAGCTGCGCGAGAAGATCGACACCATCGCCGCCGGCATCCCGAACCTGCCGGCCGATGACGTGCCGGCCGGTGCCGACGAAAACGACAACGTCGAGCAGGCGCGCTGGGGCACCCCGCGCAGTTTCGATTTCCCGGTGCTGGACCATGTTGAACTGGGCGCACGCAACGCCGGCCTGGACGCGGAAACCGCGGCCAAGCTGTCCGGCTCGCGCTTCACCGTACTGCGCGGCCAGGTGGCCCGCCTGCACCGTGCCCTGGCCCAGTTCATGCTGGACCTGCACGCCGGTGAGCACGGCTACGAAGAAACCAACGTGCCGCTGCTGGTCAACGCCGATTCGCTGCGTGGCACCGGCCAGCTGCCGAAGTTCGAGGACGACCTGTTCAAGACCGCCGTGGGCGATTCCACGCGCTATCTGATCCCGACCTCGGAAGTGCCGCTGACCAACCTGGTGCGCGACGAGATCGTCGACGCCGAGCGCCTGCCGCTGCGCGTGACCGCCCATTCCATGTGCTTCCGCGCCGAAGCCGGCAGCGGTGGCCGCGACGTGCGCGGCATGATCCGCCAGCACCAGTTCGAGAAGGTGGAACTGGTCTCGATCTGCCGCCCGGAAGACAGCGACGCCGAGCACCAGCGCATGACCCGTTGCGCCGAAGTGGTGCTGGAAAAGCTGGGCCTGCCGTACCGCAAGGTGCTGCTGTGCACCGGCGACATGGGCTTCTCGGCCATCAAGACCTACGATCTGGAAGTCTGGCTGCCGTCGCAGAACACCTACCGCGAAATCAGCTCTTGCTCCAACACCGGTGATTTCCAGGCCCGCCGCATGCAGGCCCGCTGGCGCAACCCGGCCACCGGCAAGCCGGAGCTGGTGCACACCCTGAACGGCTCGGGCGTGGCCGTGGGCCGCGCCATGATCGCGGTGATGGAGAACTACCAGAACGCAGACGGCACCATCACTGTGCCTGACGTGCTGCGCCCGTACATGGGTGGTATCGAAACCATCGGCTGAACCCGCTGGGGTGGGTGCCATGCTTGCATGGCACTGCTCCTGCTTTGGTAGGTGCCTTGCTTGCATGGCACCGCTCCTGCTTTGGTGGGTGCCTTGCTTGCATGGCACCGCATCCACGCATGGCGTGGATCTACCGCATCCACGCAGGGCGTGGATGAACCCCCGCAATCACCCCACCACCCGCACCTTCTCCAACGGCACCCACCCGGGCTCGCCGTCCTCCGGCACGCACCACGCCCATCCATTCAGCGTGCGCAGCCCGCGCAATCGCTGGCCCGGGTCCACATCCAGCTCCCGCGCGCAGTAATCCTGCGTGGCAAATGCGCCACCGTGCGCATCGCGCCCGATCACCGGCGCCGGCACGAACCCCGGCTCCTGTCCCTCGGCCTGGCATAGAAACCAGTCTTCCCAGCCCTCAGGGCCTTCATAACGTTCGCCCACCACCAGCGCCTGCCCACGGCGCAGGGTGATCGGTTGCGGAAATTCGCTGCGGTGCGCAGTGATCACGATGTAGTCCATGCCCCCAGCCTACCGGCCCCACGCAACAAAAAACGGCCCCGCAATGCGGAGCCGTCGGGGTGGGCCGGGATGGGGGAGGGGCTCCCGGCCCGCAATCAGCGCCCCCGACGAGGAGGGGGGAGGGCGCCGATCGCTGGAACGCAGTACTTACGCAGCCACTTCTTCGGCAGCGTGCGACGGCAGGGCCGACAGCGCGCCGGCAATGGCGTCTTCGCGGTGCTTGGGCGAATAAGCAATGCCCTCGGCGCGCACGAATTCCACGTTGTCGATGCCCATGAAGGCGAACACCTGGCGCAGGAAGGGTTCCTGGAAGTCGGCCGGCGAATCGGTGTAGATGCCACCGCGGGCGCTCACCACGATCACGCGCTTGCCACCGGCCAGGCCCACCGGGCCGTTCTCGGTGTACTTGAAGGTGCGGCCAGCAACGGCCACGCGGTCAATCCAGGCCTTCAGGGTGGACGGAATGCTGAAGTTGTACATTGGCGCGCCAATGACAAGGATGTCGGCGGCCAGGAACTGCTGCATCACCTGTTCAGCATCGGCCGCCTCGGCGGCATCGGCGCCGGCCAGCGAACCGCTGCGCAGATGGGGTACCGGGTTGGCGTCCAGATCGCGATAATCGACCTGAAGGCCGTCGATCTGGTCCTTGAACTGGGCGACCACCGCCGCAGTCAGCTGGCGCGAGACGGAGTTGTCGCCAAGCACGCTGGCGTCGAGATGCAGAAGCTTCATGGCAGTCACCTATGTTCGGGAAGGAGGGGCGGGTTCGCCGCCGACGGAGAGAACGATAGGTTGTTGCATGGGCGGGATAAAGGTGGTTCAATGCCACGAATTGTTCTAGATATGGAACTCGGGTATGCATGACCTGAATGACCTGTACTACTTCGCCATGGTCGTGGACCACGGCGGTTTCGCCGCCGCCGAGCGCGCCCTGGGTATCCCCAAATCGCGCCTGAGCCGCCGTATCAGCCAGCTGGAAACCGACCTGGGCGTGCGCCTGCTGCAGCGTTCCACGCGCCGCTTTGCGGTCACCGACGTCGGCACCAGCGTGCACCGCCATGCGCAGACCATGCTGGCCGAGGCCCAGGCCGCGCGCGAAGTGGTCGACCGCCTGAGCGCAGAGCCGCGCGGCGTGGTGCGCGCCAGCGTGCCCGTCTCGTTGGCGCAGATGCAGCTGCCCAAGCTGCTGCCCAAGTTCCTGGAGCAGTACCCGAAGGTGCGCCTGCAGCTGAACATCAGCAACCGCCGCGTGGACATCATCAATGAAGGCTACGACGTGGCCCTGCGCGTGCGTTCGCGCCTGGACGACGACGGCAGCCTGGTCATGCGCAGCTTCGGCCAGGTGCAGGAACTACTGGTGGCCAGCCCGAAGTACCTGGACCGCGCCGGCCGCCCGAAGGATCCGGAAGAGCTGACCCAGCACGTCACCCTCAGCATCAGCGAAGACGAGGCGCGCCAGCGCTGGGAACTGCATGGCCCGGAAGGCGAAGTACGCCGGGTGGACCTGCAGCCGCGCGTGGCCGGCTTCGACTTCCCGCTGCTGCAGAGCATGGTGAAGGACGGCTTCGGCATCACCATGCTGCCGGAAACCGTCTGCGCCGAAGCCGTGCGCAACGGTGAACTGGAAGTGGTGCTGCCCGACTGGTCGCTGCCGCAGGGCGTGTGCCATGCCGTATTCGCCTCGCGCCGTGGCCTGCTGCCGGCGGTGCGCGTGTTCATCGACTTCCTGGCCGAACACCTGCCGCCGCAGCTGGAGGCCTCGCGCCTGGACTGCGGTGGCGCGTGCGAGAAGGCCAAGGAGAAGATCAAGGCCAGTGCGCTGGGTGCGCTGGCGGTGGATGCGGGCTGAGGCCTGCCGATAGCGCCGGGTCACGCCCGGCGTTACGCCGGTCTTGGGCAAATCGCCCGGCCGTGCGAGAATGCGTGCCCGGCCAGCAGGCTGGGCCGATACGGAGAGATGGCCGAGCGGTTTAAGGCACCGGTCTTGAAAACCGGCGAAGGGTTAAACCTTCCGTGGGTTCGAATCCCACTCTCTCCGCCAGAATATTTGGAAAGCCTCTGGAAACAGGGGCTTTCTTTTTTGCCGTGCCGGCGTATGAAAGACCCCTGGCGGGGCATTTTCATCCGTCATCTGGCTGCGCAATCACGTGAGAGCAACGAACAGATGGGGTTCGGTTGCGCAGCAATTACCCCATGCGCATCGCATCTCGCGCCTGCTCGTGGGCTTGCTCTTTCTGGGCAACCTGCTGCTGCGCCTGTGAGATCTGCTCAGCTTTGGCGAGTGACTGCTCCACTGGAGTGTTGATCGCGTCGCTGATGGCTACTGATGCCCGGAGATGTGCCGGGTTGTCGAGCTCACCTTGCACAACGAACATGCGCGGGCCAGAGCCGTCGGAAGATGGGTTGCCCAAGACGACGTGATCGACCCGATCCAGGCCGCCACTCTTGGCCGATGCCAGCAGGCTGGCACAGACGCGTTCGCTGGTTTCGTCGAAGCTGCGCCCATGCGTGGAGTCCACGGCCGATACACCATTGCGGATCTGTTGATAGAGCGGATGATCAGCGTGCCCTTTGTCCCTGGGATCTTGATTCATCTTGTCCAGGGTCGATTCGATGCTTTCCTGTAGTGGACTCTTGGGTGCGAAGCCCGGGTTGCTCAGCGAAGGCGAGCCCTTGTCGGTTGCTTCTTGCGTCAGTCGCTCACCAGGTTTGAGTGCACTGTGTGCCCGTTGCTCCGCTTCGGCCTCGCGGCGAGCGTACTCGCCGGCTTCCTCGGTGCCTCGCAGATGATTGATCCCGTCACGTAGTAGCCCTGGGCCGCCACCTACAACAACGGTGGCTCCCATGCGTACTTGATGGATGTCACTGCGGTACTCAGCGACCCGGCGCAGGTCGTCGGGGGCGGTGATCCGTGCGCTGGGATCGTCAAGGACGGACTGCACCGGCCCTTTGTCGGTCATGCGATCAAGGAAATGAACTACCCGATGGGAGTCGCCTAATTGCACCGCCACCGCCGCGGAGATGGCGTGCCCGCTCCTCAATCCAGGTGCCAGAAGGGACCCGACGCGTTGGCCCTGTTCGGCGTTGCGCAGAACCTCCAGTTCCTTGGGGAGCGCATACATCTCAACCTTGCCGTAATGGGGGCCGCCTGCGCTCACCAGGTCGCCTGCCATGACATGGTTGGTGAAGGGTGCCGCATTGGCGGGCTGGCCTTCGGGAATGCGGTACGCCAATCCGGCAGCGCCGTAGGGATTGAACGCGTCGCCGGGGAGGTTGTAGTGGTGTGCGGTGATCTGTGCAAGCGCGCCACCCAGGGAGTGGCCGGTGACGTGTACAGGGCCGTACCCCATTTCATTCGCCATTCTGATGGCTTGTTTGGTCAGCGCGAGGGCATCGTCGATCTGAGGGTTGATTCTGGCAGCAACCATGGCGGCGTCGATCCCGCCATCGAGCAGTGGCTCGCGATCAAACTCGGTGCCGCGGTGGGCAACAATGACTTCGTTCGTTGCTAGGCTGCGATAGACGGTGCCTTGATATCCGGTACTGGAGTCGCGTCCGGCCAGAATCTCGTACTTGATACCCGCAACGGTGATGAACGCATCTTCCAAGGGAGGGGATTCATACGTGCTGTCGGAGAGCGCGGCGGCGGTAACAGGATTCATCGAATCTCTCCTTCAGCCTTTCTGGAAATCTCGATAGGGAAGTACTTTGAGTGCTCACCTTCGGGGATCTTCTGGAATTGGCTGTCTGGCCAGATGCCCGCTCGCTCGGGTGTCTGTCCTGGAATCAGCGGTCTAAGTGCCTTCTCCACGTATGTAGTAGAGCGCGCTTTATCTTCGATCTCTGGAAAGAAGGCGGGAATAGCTACTCTGATCGGGCGGCCTTCGACGTCCATCATGAACGATGCTTGCACAAAGCGTGGCGTCCAGTTGCATGGTCCGCGGCCATAGTAGTCGGCGACCTCCATACCATCTTTGAACACTGTTGCAGTGAATTCGGTCTTGCTGACGCGTTGCACCGGAAACACCACTGACTGGCGTTGCGGCGCGTACTGCACGCCCTCGTAGTTGTCGATCGGCGGGAGACAGAGCGGGTCTATTTCGTAGGAGACGAAGACCTTGGGAGCAGGGACTTCCACGGGCGCATCGTTTACCCGAATCACGATAGCAAGCGCGTCCGTGGGAGCAGGATTCTCGCGGTAGGCCGGGTACGAACGGTCCTCACTGCAGCCAGGCGCGACGACGGTGACCAAGGCGATGAGAACTACACGAGGAAGGGTCTGGAGGAATGTCAGCATGATCGATCCATGTCGCTGATTGAGGTGCTGCCGGGCGGCGCCAGTACAGGCTTACTACAAAGCATGGCTCTCAGTGCGTGATGCAGTTCGCAGGACGGCCCAGATCGTAGATCAGCTGGGTAGAGCGTGTCGCCTTGAAAGATGAAGCCCTGACTGGCTTCTTGGGCAGATGCGACAGTTCCCGCTCTCTCAGCTTCACGTTCATCGGCGCGCCATTGCAAGGCGTGCGCTGACCATACGATCCGCTCTGGCCAGGCCTACCCGCGTCGCACGCCCTTCGGCTTGTTATGGCACAACGGGTAACTGGAACACGACCGGAACGCCCCATGCGGCCCATTCCGCTCCACGAACACCCCCACCTTGCACACCGGGCAGCGCTCCTCATTGATCGCCACACCCGACACGCTCGTAACCTCCACCACGCCATCCTGCACCAGCTCATCCAGGAACGGCGAGCGTTTGCCCTGCAGCGTGAACATCGCAACACTCCGCCGCGCGCGCGTCAGCGCCACATAGAACAGCCGCCGCTCTTCGCCCAGCGGGAAGGTATCGCCTTCGGGCATCGCAAGCGAAAGCACCGGATCATCCGCGCGCAGGCTGGGGAAGCCGCGGTTCACCATTCCCGGCAGGATCACGTAGTCCGCCTCGCGGCCCTTTGAACGGTGCGCGGTCAGGAACTCCACGTCCATCGTGCTGCCGAACGCTGCCTTCCAGTCCGCCGGTAGTGCGCTGCGCTCATTCCGGTAGCGGCCCAGAATGAAGACCGTCACGCGCCCGTTGCGGCCGCGAGGCACCGCGCCGGACAGCAGTTGCTGATGCAGCTGGGCCAGATACTGGCGAACGCCATCCTGCACTTCTTCGCGCCGGGTCATCTGGAAGGCCTGCAGCACCGGCCCAATTACCGGCGCGGTAGAGCGAACCGTCTTGGCAATCTGCGCAGGATTGCGGCTGATGATGCGGCTGGAGATATCGCACAGTGCCTGCGGGCAACGGAAGGTCTGCTCCAGCTTTAGCACCTGGCCGTGCCCCATCCATTCGCGGAAACCGGTCATCACCGAAACATCGGCACCGGCGAAACGGTTGATCGACTGCCAGTCATCGCCCACCGCAAACAGATAGCGGCCCGGGCGGTTGACCAGGGCGCGGCACAGGCGGGCGCGGGCGCGCGAGGCGTCCTGGAATTCGTCGGCCATCACCAGTTCGTAGGGCGATTCATAATGGCCCTGTTCCAGCAGTCCGGCGGCCATGTTCAACATGTCTTCGAAGTCGATGCTGCGCTCGTCGGCCAGTGCGTCATCCCAGGCCTGGAATACGGGCCCGGCGATTTCCAGGAAGCGCCGGTAGCGTTCCTTGAACTGGTCCTCGGGCATCTGCCGCAGGCGCTCGGCCATGTCTTCCAGGCTCAGGCAGTTGCTCTTGGCATGGGCAATGAAGGTGCGCATCAAGCCGATCAGATCGGCATCGGGCATGGGCTTGGCGCCGGCGTCGGGCAGCTCGCGGTCCGGGTTCGGGTCCAGTTCAATGCGCGATTCGCCCAGCCGCGCCGACAGGTGGTGCAGGGCCTCGCCACTGCGCAGCCCGAACGAGGTGGTCTCGACCAGCGCGGTCCCGCGTGCGGCATGCTGCTCGCGTTTCCAGCGCACACCCTCGGCGTAGTTGGCGAACTGCTGCGGCGGCTGGCCGTCGGCATCCAGCGCGAAGTGCTCGTGGTAGAGCGCGGCATCCGGGTAATAGAAGTCCGGCCGATACTGGCGAT
The DNA here is from genome assembly GCF_010894375.1 of Stenotrophomonas sp. B1-1. NCBI lineage: Bacteria > Pseudomonadati > Pseudomonadota > Gammaproteobacteria > Lysobacterales > Lysobacteraceae > Stenotrophomonas > Stenotrophomonas sp. B1-1. The sequence goes on from NZ_JAAIUZ010000030.1 coordinate 17,300, forward strand.
GGATATCGGTGGCGGTATCGAATTCGTAGCGCCGCTCGTAGTCGTAGGCCACGCCGTTGTAGAACAGCCAATCGGCAATTACGCACTCTTCCAGGCTCTTCACCCGCTCGCCCTGCAGGGTGCGGATATAGGGCGTGCCATCGCGGTCGTAGCCATCGGCCAGCATCTGCGCGCCCAGCGGCGGCAGATCGCGGCCGAATACCAGCCGGAACATGTCCCACTGCGTGCGGAAGTGGGTCGAGCGGTCCTTCAGGTCGTCCACCAGCTCGGCCAGCTTGTTGAAGCCCAGCGTCGCGTCGATGGCCCAGTCTGGAATATCAGGCTTGCGTCCGGTCGCCTTGGCGATGATCGACAGGCCCAGTGCGTGGAAGGTGCGCGCCTCCACCACGGTATCGCCCATGCCCAGCCGTTCGAACGATCGCTGCGCGCGGTCCTCCAGTTCCTTGGCGGCATCTTTGTTGAAGGCCAGCATCACGATGCGTTCGGGCGCAACGAAGCCGCGATCAATGGCATAGGCGGCCTTGGCGACCATGGTCGAGGTCTTGCCGGAGCCGGCGGCGGCGACCACCTGCACGTGGTTGTCGAAGCAGATGACCGCGTGGGCCTGTTCTTCGGTCAGTGGCTTGCTCTCGACCCGGTGCAGGAAATTGCGGGCCAGCACCAGCTCGCGCGTTGCCATGGTCGCGTTGGCTTCGGCCCAGACGGACGGCCAATCCAGCTCCCAATCGTGCAGGGCGTCCAGCGCGGCACGGTGGCTGTGCGAATGCAGGTCGTCGTGCACATCCTCGTCGAGGAACAGCCGCTGCAGCGCGGACGGCTGCAACGGCAGGGCAGGGCGCTCGGCCAGCAGTGCCTGCTGTTGGTCGTGCGTGATCCAGCGGCGCCCGGCGCTGCCGCGGTCGGTCAGGGCATCTGCCTCGGCCAGCCAGTTCTGGATCTGCGTCAGGATGTCTTGAAAGAGCGCCTTGCGCCCACGGGTGGTGCAGGCAAGCAGGACCTGCTGCACGGCGGCCGAAAGCTGCGATGCCTGGCGGTTGGGCAGGCCATCGACGGACAGCGTTTCACCGTCGTCGCGCTGCAGCTCGACCCGGGCCCAGAACAGGCCCGGAATGATCCGCACACGCGCGGCGCCATCTACGTGCTGCTGGTACAGCGTGCTCCCAATCGAGAGTTCGACCTGTTCGCCATCCAGCCGCAGCCGCCAGTCCGGCGAGCGGGTCACACGTTGGCCCCAGCCCGAGGGGCGCCATTCCATAGACATCCAGATACTGCCTTGCGTACGTCACTGGGCGTAAAGCGCCCTTACAGCCCAATGATAAGGGGGCTTGGCGTCGCGTGTGGCTTTTACCTCCGCGCCGGACCGGGGTACGCTGCGGTCCAACGGACAATCCTCGACAAGGAAGGAATGCCATGCCTGTGAGTCAGAAGGGACGTTGTCTGCTGAGCCTACTGCTGGTGCTTGCACCGACAGTGATGGCCCAGTCATCTGGCCCTTGGCTCACCTGTACCGTGGAAGAAAAGGGTGTTGATGGGCGTTGGCTCGCCACAAGGTACGTGAGCGAAAGTACAGGCGCGGCGGTCGGGCTGTCGGAGAGCTATACGTGGACGCCTGCAGAGAAGGCATCCTTTGCTCCAGGTGCGACGTTCAGGTGGTCGCTGAGTTATGAAATCCGGCCGGGCGCAGGCGATGCTGTGAAGGCCGTTGCGGAACGTGACGTTGTCGCGGAAATGGACTTCTGGTTCGACGCGCAGCAAGCCGGGACGCCAATGCGCGCGTCTAAAGATGCGGCGTTGCACCTGTACAGGTCTTCGGATCCGCAGAAGGAGTTCCGCTCGTCATCCACGAGCCTGACCACGTCTCTGCACTGGGGTGAACATAACAACGGTAACGTCGGCGCGACGGCATTCATGCCCTTGGATAGCGTGCTGGCGTTCGGGACGGGATTGGATGCGCTGGCCTGGAACATTCGTAGCGCACCCAACAGCCTTGGGGGAACGTCGGCCATCGCTGCGGGGACGATTTCGGTAGTGGCACTACGTAACAAGGTGGGCACGATTCCAAAGCTGCGACGTGCGCTGGACCGCAAGGCCGCCAACTTCCGCAAGGAATGCCAGATGCCGATCACCATGGTGGGCGGATAGGGTAGATCGGGCTCGACGCGGCCCACGTCGATTGGGTCGACGTGGGCCAGATGGGTGCGTGAACCTGGATGGGCACCGGCGTGCGCCGATCTACGCGCCCTCAGGCATTCACATCCACCACGATCCGCCCGCGCACCTTGCCCGGGATGATCTGCTCGTACACATCCAGCACTTCAGCCAGCCCGATCTGCTGCACCGTGCTTTCCAGCTTCTTCGGGTCCAGATCGGTGGCCAGGCGATCCCACGCGCGCTGGCGCACGTCCTGCGGTGCGTTCACCGAATCCACGCCTGCCAAAGTCACGTTGCGCAGGATGAACGGCAGCACCGAGCCGTGCAGGGCATCGCTCTGCGCCAGGCCGCAGGCCGCCACCGCGCCGCGGTACTTCGTTTCGGCCAGGGCATTGACCAGGGTGGGGCCGCCGGCCACGTCCACCACGCCGGCCCAGCGTTCGGCGCTGATCGGCTTCTTGCGCGGCTCGGAAAGCTCCGCGCGGTCGATGATCTCCGCCGCGCCCAGGCTGTGCAGGTAGTCGGCATGTTCGGGGCGGCCGGTCGCGGCCACAACGCGGTAACCCAGCTTGGACAGAATGGCCACGGCAATCGAGCCCACGCCGCCATTAGCGCCGGTTACCAGCACATCGCCCTTGACCGGGGTCACGCCGGCATCTTCCAGCGCCAGCACGCACAGCATGGCGGTATAGCCTGCAGTGCCAATGGCCATGGCATCGCGGGTGGTCAGGTTGCCGGGAATCTTGTTCAGCCATTCGCCACGCACGCGCGCGCGCTGGGCCAGGCCGCCGTGGTGGCCCATGCTCAGGTCCCAGCCGTTCAGTACCACGCGATCACCGGTCTTGAAATCGGCATTGCTGGATTCCAGCACCACGCCGGCCAGGTCGATACCGGGAATCAGCGGAAACTTCTGGATGACCGGGCGGCTGTTGGTCAGCGCCAGCGCGTCCTTGTAATTCAGGGTCGAATAATCGACCTGCACCAGCACATCGCCGTCCATCAGGTCGGCCTCATCAAAATCGACCAGTTCAGTCACTACGCGGTCGTCGGTCTTGCTGGAAAGTAGTGCCTTGAATGTCATCGCGGGCCTCACGGTCAATGGATGCGCCCATGCTAGGCTCGCACCGTTATTGCAACAAGAACGATGGTTTTTCGTAGGTACTATGGTTTTCCGGAGTATTCATGCGTAGCAGGCGTTGGGACAACAAAAGTGGTTGCGCCGTGGAAGTCACGCTTTCGGTGATGGGTGGCGTGTGGAAGCCGATCATTCTGTTTCACCTGATCAAGGGCAGGCGCCGGTTCATGGAACTGACGCGGCGGGTGCCCAATGCCACCCAATCCATGTTGACCAGCCAACTGCGCGAGCTGGAGGCCGATGGCGTGGTGATCCGCCATGTCTATCCAGAAGTGCCGCCGAAGGTGGAGTACGAACTGTCCGAGTTCGGCCACACGCTGGTGCCGGTGCTGCTGGCCATGCGCGAGTGGGCGAAACCTATCGCGGTTATCAGAGCGCGCGCGATGACAGTTGACGGGTGAGGTGTCGCGATTGGCCTGTAGGGGCGAGTTGAATTGCGGCTGGCGTGGATGAAGGCTCCAAGCCGGCAGCGCCATTGAAGGGGGCGCCCGTCACCGCATGACGCATGTGCCTTGACCACGCCATGGCGGCGTATTTCCCTACTTTTCATCCACGAAAGACTGCGGCAATCATCGCCTCGCCAAGGCACCCGCCCTGGCCGGGATTGGCGTCCCGAACTTACATGTCTGCACGACGTCGGGTTTGCACAGCAACGTGCGGCCCCGACAATGCACCGCCTGCCAGTCTCTGGCGGACGGTGCGTGGGGATCTCCCGATCCGCCGGCTTCTCGTGGCATGTATCCGGCACGCCAACCCGCACCGTCCGCCACCTTGCTTTCGCAGGTGGCCACACCGTGAGGTTGCCGCCATGTCCGACCTGCTTCCCGACTATCCCCGCCTGCACGCGCTGCTGGGGAATGCCACGCGCGATCTGCCCAATGCCATCGCCGAACAGCTGGAAGACGCGCTCTGCGATTCGCCCGACAGCCTCGCGCCGTCTGCCTTCTTCGCGCACCTGAAAGGCCACGGCAGGAACCTGCGTGCCGACGGCCAACCGTGGGGCGAACATCGCCTGACTCCCACCCGCGCATTCGATCTGGCCCTGGCCACACGCTGCGCGTCGGGCATTACGGCACTGACCGCCGTGCTGCATGCCGCCCATGTGGCGCGGGAGAGTGATGATCCGGCGGGCTGCCCCTCAGCGGCCGTGGTCGATGGGTTGTTCGACGCCTGCGAAGCCTTGTCGCTGCAGGTGGAACGGTGTCTGGTTCCGTGACAACCCACGATCCGCTGCGTGCCCGGTAGGTGCCCACCTTGGTGGGCACGAAGGGTAGGCAGAGAGCAATGCCCACCAAGGTGGGCATCTACCAAAGGCATTTCGGTAGGTGCCCACCTTGGTGGGCACAAGGGGTAGGTAGAGAGCAATGCCCACCAAGGTGGGCATCTACCAAAGCGAGACCGCGCGGGGCAGGCAAAGAGCAATGCCCACCAAGGTGGGCATCTACCAAAGCGAGACCGCGCAGGGTAGGCGGAAAGCCATGCCCACCTAGGTGGGCATCTACCGGGCGCTGCCGTGCGCCGCTTCGGTCATCACCTGGGCCAGTTGCTTCAGCGAATACGGCTTGCGCAGCAGGGTGAAGCCATGGCCCGGGTCGCGCGCCAGCAATTCGCTGTAGCCGCTGGTCAGGATGATCGGCAGCTTCGGGAACTGCGTGCGGATCGTGCGTGCCAGCTCCAGGCCGTTGGTGCCGGGCATCACTACGTCGGTGAACACCAGCTGGAAGCGCGCGGCGTCATGTTCCAGTTCGGCCATGGCCTCGGCCGCATTGCGCGCCAGGACCACGCCGTAGTCCAGCTCGCGCAGCGCGCCCACGGCGAAGTCGGCCACGTCCACGTTGTCTTCCACCACCAGCACGCACAGCCCGTCGCCACTGGCCAGGCCAGGGTGCGGGGCAGGGCGCGGCACGCTGTCGGTGCATTGGGTCAGCGGCAGGTACAGGGTGAAGCAGGTGCCCGCGCCCGGCCGGCTCTGCACATCCACTTCGCCTTCGGACTGCTTCACGAAGCCAAATACCTGGCTCAGCCCCAGCCCGGTGCCGGCGCCCACGCCCTTGGTGGTGAAGAACGGTTCGAAGATGCGTTCCAGCACCGAAGGATCAATGCCGCTGCCGGAATCGGTCACGCTGATCGCAGCAAAGTCGCCCTTCAGCGGAATCGACTGGCGCACAGATGGCACGGTGCTGACCCGTTGCACTGCCAGTGTCACCTTGCCGTGGCCCTCGATCGCATCGCGCGCGTTCACCGCAATATTGATCAGCGCGGTATCCAGCTGGTTGCGGTCCAGCAGCACCGGCAGCGGCACGTCGGGCAAGTGCAGGTCCACATCGATACGCGCGCCCACCACGGTGGTGATGATGTCCGCCAGCGCCAGCACGCTCTCGCACAGGTCGAATACTTCCGGCGACAGGCTCTGCCGCCGCGAGAATGCCAACAGCTGGGCGGTCAGTTTGGTCGCACGCTCGGCCGCCGATTCGATCGCCTGGGCGTAGCGCCGGCGCGGGTCATCGCTGGGCCAGCCGTACAGCAGCATGTCCACCGAACCGGTGATCACCTGCAGCAGGTTGTTGAAGTCGTGCGCCACGCCACCGGTCAACTGGCCCATGGCTTCCAGTTTCTGTGCCTGGCGCAGCTGCTCGCGTGCGCGCACCAGTTCCAGGTGCGCCTCGCGTGCTTCCTGGGTAATGGCAGCCACCTGGCGGCTGTGCAGGTCGCGCTCGATCACCCGCTCGGTCTGCTCGCTCACCACGCACAGCAGACCGGCAATCTCGCCGTTGCCCAGCCGCAGCGGCGAATACGAGAAGGTCCACCAGGTTTCCTTCATCGCGCCGTCGCGGTCCATCATCAGGCGCAGGTTCTGGAAGCTGCGCGCGGTGCCGGCGAAGGCATCGTCGATGGCCTGGCTGACGTCGGCCCAGACATCGGCCCACACCAGATCCAGGCGTGCGCCCATGGCGCCGTGCAGCTTGCCGCCCAGCAGCGGCAGGTAGGCGTCGTTGAAGAAGAACGCCTTGTCCTGCGGTCCCCAGGCAATCCACATCGGCTCGGGTGAATCGAACACCATGGCCAGCACGGTGCGCAGTTCGTCCGGCATCTGTGCGGCCTGCGCGGTCTGTGCCCAGTCACTGTCCTGCAGCAGACGGTACGCCAGCTGCTCGGGCGCAGAGACCGGAAGGGAAAAGGCGTGCATGGCCGCTCAGGGCAGGAAGGTGGCACAGCGTACCCGACGGCGTGTGTGCATGCTCTACACGCCGCCGGGTGGTCACTGCGGCATCAGAAGCTGTACGCCGCCTGCAGGTACACCCGGCGCGGTTCGCCGGGGAAGTGGCCGTTGCGCTCGATGAAGCCGCTGGCCGCATACACCTTGTCGAACAGGTTCTTCACGTTGGCCTGGAACTGCCACTGCTGCCAGGTGGTCTTCCAGCTCATGTCGAACACGGCATAGGGCTTCACCCGCTGGCCGTCCAGGCTGACGCGCTCACCCACGTAATCGGCGCCGAAGCCGATGGCCGAATGCAGGGCGGGCAGGTCGTAGCGGGTCCACAGGCCCAGCTTGTTGCGCGGCGCATTGGCGAAGCGATCGCCGGAGGCATTGGTGATCCCGTTCGGGCCGGCATCCTTCACCCGCGCATCGTTGTAGGCGTAGGTCAGGTTCAGCACCCAGCGTTCGGTCACGTCGGCCAGCAGGTCCATTTCCATGCCGGTGCTGCGCACCAGGCCCAGCGCAGCGAGCTGGTTCACCCCGCCCACCACTTCGCCGGTGGCCTGCACGATGTTGCTGCGGTCGATGCGGTAGGCGGCCAGGTTCAGGGTTACCCGGTCGGCCAGCAGCGATTTCATGCCAACCTCCCACTGCTTGCTGCGCTCGGCATCGAACGGACCGCCGGCGGCTGAATTCTGGTTCGCCGCGGTCTGCGGCACGAAACCACTGGCCACGTTGGCGTACAGGTTCAGGCCGTCGCGCACGATGAAGGTGCTGCCCAGCCGCCAGCTGATGTCGTTGCCATCCACGCTGCTGTGGGCGATGCGGTCTTCGTCCTTGAAGCCGTCCCAGCGCAGGCCAGCCAGCACGTGCCAGCGCGGGGTCAGGGTCAGCTCGTCCTGCAGGTAGCCGCCGTAGCGCTGGCTGCGGGTGGACGTGCTGCGCCAGGGCAGGGCGGCCAGGTTGTAGTCATGCCAAGTGCTGGCGCCGTACACCGGGTTGAACAGGTCGATGCCCTGCACCGGGCCGGCGCCACGGGCCAGGTCTGCACTGTTGGCGGTCTGCGCGGTGAAGTCTGCATCGGTCTGGTACACGTCGGCGCCGAACAGCACCTTGTGCTCGATGCCGCCGGTGCGGGTGCGCCACACCGCATTGGCGTTGGCGGTCACCGCGTCGTTGTCGCGGATCTGGTTGCGCAGCTGGCGGGTCATCCACTCGGCCACGCCGTCGCCGTCACGGTCGATCAGCCCCATCGGCTCGTGGTACATCTGGTGTTCGCTGTTCTTGAACCAGCGCGCCGCCACGTCCACGTCCAGCGCGTCGGTGGGGGCGAAGCGGTACTGCGCCAGCGCCACCTTGGCGCGCATGTCCAGGAAATCGCTGGCCTCATTGTGGTTCCAGCGGCGGTCGGTCAGGAAGGTGCCGTTGTCGTCCACCGGCACGCCGCGCAGGCGGTTGCCGCCCAGGTTCTGGGTGATATCAGTGAACTGCAGCACCAGCTCGCCGGTGTCGCCCACGTCGAAGGCCAGCGAGGCATCGCCAATCACGCTCTCACTGTCGGTGTTCCAGCGCACGCCCGATTCGGTATCACCATAGAGGCCCGCGCGGTAGCGCACGCTGCCGCTGCGGTTCAACGGGCCGGTGCCTTCAATCGACGCGGCGCGGAAGTCCTCGTTGCCCACCTGCAGCTCGATGCGGCGCTCGGCGCTGGCCTTGGGCTTGCGGGTCACGTAGTTGATCACGCCGCCGGCATCGCCGCCGCCGTACAGGGCGCCGGCCGGGCCCTTCAGCACTTCCACCCGTTCGATGTTGAACAGCTGCGGCACCGAAAAACCGGCATAGGGATCGCCGCGCAGGCCGTCGTACAGCACGTTTTCCTGGCGGAAGCCGCGCAGCGTCACGCCGGCGTAGCTGAAGAAGCTGATGCCGCTGATGCTGCGGTACAGGTCGGTCACCTGGCGGGCGGCCTGATCATCGATCAGTTCGCGCGGCAACACCTGGATCGACTGTGGCACCAGGGTCAGCGGGGTGTCGGTGCGGGTGCCGACGGCGGCGTCGTCGGCCCGGTACAACGTCTGTGCGCGGCCACGCACTTCCACTTTGTCCAGATCCTGCACGCCGGCAGGCGGGCTGGCGGCCGCGTGGGTAGTGTGGGCGGCAATAGCCAAGGGCAGGGCGAGCGCGGCGCACAGGGCGCGGCGGCGGGGCAAGTTGATGGGCATGGGCAGTGTGGGGGTGGTTGCAAATGAGAAATATTAGCATTTGCAACACTTCGACACGCATCCCCCGTTCGGGCAATGCCGTTTCGTTTCAGAGGCGCAGGGTCAGTACCGTGCCCGAATCGCTGGCGCTGGCCACCGACAGGGTGCCGCCATGGGCCTTGGCGATCTGCGAGGCGATATACAGCCCCAGGCCGAGGCCGGAATCCAGGCGCTTCTCCTGCGGGCGCGAGAACGGCTCGAACAACGCCGCCAGCTGCGCCTGCGGGATCACCCCGGCGTTGGCCACCTCGATGCGCAGGCCGTCTCCCTCGCTGCGGCCGGTCACGCGAATGGGTTCCCCGGCGGTGCCATGCACGGCGGCGTTGATGACCAGGTTGGCCAGCAGCTGGCACAGGCGCGCACCGTCGCAGCGGAACACCGGCGGCAACTGCAGATCCACCTCGCAACGGCGCTGCGGATAGGCACGCATGGCCTCGCGGCAGGCCACGGCCAGTACCCCGGAAAGATCGGACCAGTCTTCCAGCTTCAGGGCAATGCCGGTGCCCAGCCGGCCCCGGGCGAAATCCAGGGTCACATCGATCAGCTCGGCAATGCGGTCGGTGCTGTCGTTGATGTGCTCCAGCACCTTCTGCTGCGCCACGCTCAGCGCGCCCAGCGAAAGCAGGTCGGCGCCGGCACGGATGGCCTGCACGGGGTTGCGCAGATCGTGGGCCAGCACCGCGATGAACTCCTCGCGCTCCTTGCCCACCCGCAGCAGCTCGGCATTGTTGTGCTCGGATTCGGCCAACTTCACGTCGCGGCTGGTCCCATCACGCTTCAGGCCATCGATCAGTTCCGCATCGGCGTCGTGGCTGTGCACGGCATCAATCTGCGCGGCCACCAGCCGCGCCAGCATCGTCAGCGCCGCCACATGGCTCTCGTCCACTGGCCGGGGCAGCGGATCGAGCGTGCAGAGCGTACCGAAGATGCTGCCGTCAGCCAGGGTGATCGGCACGGAGATATAGCTGCGGAAACCATACAGGCCGGGTACCGGGCTGTGCTGGAAATCCGGGTGGGCGTGTGCGTCGGCAAACCAGACCGGGCACTGCTGGGCCTTCACGTCCCTGCAGAAGGTCTTGTTGATGTCCAGCACCATGCCGTTGCTGATGCCCAGGCCGGCGCGGTCAACGCTCTGCACGGCCCGCCAGTGCGCATCGGTTATTTCGCCCACCAGCGCCACGCGCATGCCGGTCAACTGGCAGGCGAGGTCCAGCGAGGTGCGGAAGTCGATTCGTGAGGGCATCGCAGGCAATCCGGCATCGCGTCTGGGCAGGGGCAGTATAGCGACGCGCGGTGCGCCAGCGATTCACTCGGCCACGTGGGTATCCAGCAGCGGACGGCTGTGGCCGGTGAACAGCTGATCCGGATCCATCGGCCGGGCCAGGGCAAATCCCTGGATCTCATCGCAGCCCAGTGCGCGCAGGCGGCTGACCTGGTCGGCACTCTCGGCGCCTTCGGCCACCACGCTGTAGCCCAGGCGATGGGCCAGGCCGATGATCGCTTCCACCTTCACGCTGGACCGGTTGTCCAGGCACAGGCGATCGATCAGCGACTTGTCCAGCTTCAGCGTGCTGATCGGCAGTTCGGTCAGGTAACCAAAGTTGCTGTAGCCGCTGCCGAAGTCGTCCACCGCCACGCGGATGCCCGCATCGGCCATCCGCTTCAGTTGTACGCCCTGCTGCGAATCGGCACGCAACCATTGGCTTTCTGTGATCTCCACTTCGACCTGCGTGCAGGCCAGGCCGCGCCGGTCGATCCCGGCGATCAAGCGCTCGGCCGCGCCTTCGCGGGCCATGTCGCGGGCCGAGTAGTTGATCGACAGGTTCAGCGGCAGGCCATCGGCGTGCCAGCAGGCAAGCTGGTCCAGTGCGCGGTCCACCACCCAGTCGGTGATGCCGTGCATCAATGCGGTGCGTTCGAACACCGGAATGAACTCGGCCGGGCTGACCGGGCCCAGTTGCGGGTGGTTCCAGCGGATCAGCACTTCGGCCGCGACGGGCTGCAGGTCGCGGGCCCGGAAGCGGGGCTGGTAGACCAGATGGAACTCGTCCTGTTGCAGCGCCGTGCGCCCGTCGGTAGCCAGCCGGTAGCCGCGGCGGGTACTGGCATCGTGGCCCTGCGAGTACCAGCGGAAGGGCGCGCGGGCGGACACCGCCGCGCTCAGCCCGACCAGCAGGCGGCGGATCACTTCCCCCGCGCTGTGCTGGCCCAAGGTCAGCTCGCATACACCGGCGTGGAAGCCCGGTGACATCGGCACTTCGGCGGCCATCATCGGCCGGGTCACCCGCGCCTGCAGTTCGGCCAGCAGGGCTTCCACCGCGCTGGCCTGCTCCAGTTCCAGCACGAAGGCAAAGCGGGCCACGCCCACGTGGTAGACCTGGGCCAGCCCGTCCAGTGCCACCTTCAGGCGCACGCCGGTGCGCCGTATCAGCGTTTCCAGCGGCGCCATGCCCAGCACCTGTCCCGCCTCGGTGGAAACGGCGGTATCGAACACGTCCACCAGCACTGCATGCATGAAGGTTCCCGGCTCGCGTTCGGCCAGCGCATCGTGGTCCAGCATGAACTGCTGGCGATCAGGCAGGCCGCTCACCGGGTCGCTGCGTCCGCTCATCGCCCGCAGCTCCAGTTCGTTCATGGCCGCCCGGGCCAGCGTTTCCAGCTGCCGCCGCTCGGCCTCGGACAGCGTGCGTGGTGCATCGTCCATCACACAGAACGCGCCGATGGCCACGCCGTTGCGTGCCACCAGGGGCGCCCCGGCGTAGAAACGCAGGTGCGGCTCGCCGGCCACCAGCGGATTGCTCGCATGCCGCGGGTGCTGCAGCAGATCGTCGATCACCAGCGTTTCGGCTGAACCAATCGTGCTGGCGCAGATGGAATCGCGGACATGGGTCTGCGACATCGCCAGGCCACGGCGCGAGACCAGGCGCTGGCGGTCGATCTGCAGCAGCGAAACAAACGCCACCGGCACGTTGAAGGTGTGGGTGGCCAGCTCGGTCAGGCTGTCCAGCGAGGCGCCACTGATCTCGCCCAGCGCATTGAGGCCGGCGAGGGTGGACATTCGTTCTTCATCACGGCTGGCAGGCATGTACGGCACATCGTTACGGCGGTCGGGGCGCTACACCGCCAGCATGCCGCAGGCGGCGCGAAGGCGGTGTGGCGTCGGCTTGCACGGCACGGCCCTGCGTTCCTGCCCACTGAATCCTTCAGCTGGGCAGGGCAGGGCGTGCGCCTACGCTGCGCGCTGCAACGTTGCGCGTGGTGCGCCAGCGGCTGCGATCTTGAACGTCGCTGCGGCCTGGTCCAGCGCACTGGCCTGCTCGGCCATGGCACGCGCCGATGCACTGGCTTCTTCCACCAGTGCGGCATTCTGCTGGGTGGCCTCGTCCATCTGCGCGATGGTCTGGTTTACCTGCTCGATGCCGGATGCCTGCTCGCTGCTGGCCTGGGCGATCTGCTGGATCAGCGTATCGGTCTGGGCGGCGGCGGCACGCAGCTGGTCGATCGCCTGTTCGGACTGGCGGGCGATGCCGATGCCGGCCTGCACGTTCTCGCCGGAGGTTTCGATCAGCGCCTTGATGTCCTTGGCCGACGCTGCCGCGCGCTGGGCCAGGGTACGCACCTCGCTGGCCACCACGGCGAAACCGCGCCCCTGTTCCCCGGCGCGTGCCGCTTCCACGGCGGCATTCAGGGCCAGGATGTTGGTCTGGAAGGCGATGCCATCGATCAGGCCCACCATCTCGCCGATCCGCTGGGACGAGGCATCGATCTGCTGCATCACCTGCACCACATCCTGTACTGCGCGGGCGGTGTGCTGCACGGCATCACCGGCGCTGCGCGATGCGGCGTTGGCATGCTGGGCGTGTTCGGCGTTCTGGCGCACCGTCGACGTCAGCTCTTCCATCGACGCAGCGGTTTCCTCCAGGTTGGCCGCCTGGCTCTCGGTGCGGCGCGAAAGATCGGCGTTGCCGGCGGCGATCTCGTCCGAGGCGTTGGCAATGGAGGCCGCTGCCGTCTGGATGCGCTGCACGATGCCCGACAGGTTTTCAGCGGTGCGGTTGGTGTCGCGCTGCATGGCCGCGAACACACCCTGGTAGTCGCCCTGCAGGCGTCGGCTCAGGTCACCCTCGGCCATCGCGCCCAGCACCACCGACAAGGCCTTCAGGCTGCCATCGGCGGTTTCCATCAACTGGTTCAGATCCACGATCATGCGCTGGAAGTCGTGGCGATAGGCACCGGCATCGCCGCGCGCGCTGAAGTCGCCGGCCGCTGCCGCGCGGGCCAGGCGCTGGATGTCCTGGTTGATCGCGTGCAGGCTGGCCTTGGCCGCATCCATCGATTCATGCAGCATCGCGCGGCTGCCGGGCAGGCGCCGGGCGTCGCGGCGCAGATCGCCCTGGGCATACTCGTTCAGCACCTCGATCGCATCCACGATAGCGTCCAGGTGCTCGAACACCATGGTGTTCATGCCCTCGGCCAGCTCGCCATACACGCCCGGGAAGTCGGTGGGCATGCGATGAGTGATGTCCTCGGCGGCATGCTTGTCGATCATCTGCCGGGTCTGCTGGGAAAAGCGCTGCAGCAGCTGCACCATGCCATCGGTGGCGCGCAGCATCTGGCCCACCTCGTCCTGGCTGTCATCCTGGGCGCGCACGCTCAGGTCGCCACGGGTCACCGCATTGATCGAGGCCTGCACGCGTGCCAGCGGCACGGTCAGGCTGCGCGAGATCAGCCACGCGGCCAGGACGCCCAGCGCCAGGCTGGCCACGCCGAACAGGGTCAGCAGGCCGGTGGTGCGCGCCGCCAGCGACTGCATCTCCGCCGCCGCTTCCGCTACAAGCTTCTGCTGCAGATCGGCGAACTCGCTCAGTGCCGTGTTCCATTGCGCTGCAGCCGGCGCCACCCTGTCCAGCAGCAGGGCGTCGGCGGCCTCGAAATCGCCGGCACGCATGCGTGCGTCCAGCTCGGCCAGTGCGGCCTGTGTGGCCTGCTGGTGCGCGGCCACCTTGTCACGCATGGTCTGTGCCAGCGGGCTGGTAGCTGGCCGTGCAGTGAAGTGCTGCCAGATCTGATCGTAGCGCGCGGTCTGCGCCTGCACGGTGGCCAGGTCGCGGTCCAGTGCCTGGCCGCGTCGCAGCAGCATGTCGCGGCGCAGCAGCAACAGTTCCTTGTTGATGATCAGCATGTCGTACAGCTCGCCCATGCGGGTCACGCGTACGTTCACCGCGTTGTCGAACTGTTGCCGCTGTTTGTAGTTGCTGTGCAGGGCGATCGCAAGAATGGTGGCGATCATCAACAACAGGATGGAAAAACCAGCGGTAAGGCGGGTGCCTACCTTGAAGCGGCGCAGTGTGTTCAATTTGTGAAGTCCGGTAGTCGTCGTAAGCCCGACTGCCGGGCGTGTCTGCACAGGAGAGAGTCCCGGCAGGCAGTAAGACGGTAGCGGCGCTGCAGGCCGAAGCTTTAGCGCAGCTTTCAGTTTTATTTTCGTAGGGCGCGCACCGCCGGCGCGCTAGACCATGCAGGCAACGAACACGCCGCACAGCGCGAGCGTCAGCGCGAACACGCGCCGGCTCAGGGCGAGGCAGGCCACCAGCGCGGCCAGCGCCCAGGCGCCCAGCAGGGCACAGGCCAGCAGCCAGAGCCCGGTCACCAGCAGCGAACCTGACAGTCCGGTGGCCAGGGCCAGTGCCTTCAGCAGCGCAACCGCCAGCACGCTGCCCAGCATGCCCGCCTGCAGGGCAACCGCATCATGTCGGGCTGGGGGTGCGGTCTGGCGCATGGCGAAAGGCGGCTATGCAGTGGGTGCAGCGCTACTGTGCCGCAGCCGATATCCACGCCGTGTGTTTTTCCGGCATTCACCTGGGCCAGCTACGGGTTCAATCGTCTTCGGCGGAATCGTCGCTCGACACGGCATCGTCATCATCATCGTTGACGGGGGGCTCGACGGGATCCAGCAGGGTGTAGTCGTCGCGGCGGGGATCGGCTACCGCCGCCGCCACGTAATACGCTTCCAGTTCGGGTGTCTGCGCCTGCGCCAGCAGGACCGCGGCGGTCATGCGCTCGCCCAGCAGCCAGGCGCCCGCTGCGGAAGGGTCCAGGAACACCGGGCCGTCAGGCGAAAGCGGGGCAGGAATATGAGCGTCGGCGTGGGTGAGCAGGGTGAATGCATCGCGGGGTTCATCGCTGTCGGCGTCGCGCCAGCGCTCCCACAGGCCGGCGGCCAGCAATGCCAGGCCATCGGCGCGCTGCACGTACATTGGCCAGGGGCGCCGGCGCTGCCGGTCCCATTTGAAATACCCCGTCAGGGGTACGATGCAGTGCCGATGCTTCCAGGCATCGCCGAACAAACGGCTACGCGCGGCGCGGTCCACGCGCGCGGTGACCGTGGTGTAGGGCGTGCTGGGTTCCTGCGACCAGCGCGGCACCAGGCCCCAGTGCATGGGCGCCACCCACGCGGGATCATCGCTGCCCGCAGCCCAGACACAGGCCTGCGCATCCTTGCCGATGTTGAAGTGGGCAGGCGCAGCGGCGAATGCTTCCGCCACGTCAGCCGGCAGGCCGGGTGCGAAGGCATCTTCCGCAGCGAAGGCCTGTACGAAGCGTCGCATGGGGTCCCTCGGATAGGGTTGGCTGCCGCGCGCGCCCGACGTCGCGCGGTGCCGGTGCCATCAAAGCTGGGCGGTCGCCTCTGCCGCGCCGGCCCAGGCCTGTCCGTCGGTCAGGCGCGAATTGCTCACGGCCTGGTGGCAGCCGCAGGCTTCGCAGCGGAACAGGGTGCCGCCGGGCAGATGCAGCAGGTTGTGGTCGGCCGCGGTGGTGGTGGCCGCGCAATGGCGGCAGCTGATGGTCAGCGCGGTGATCCGCTCGATGCCGCCGGACAGGTTGAAGATGGCGTCGAAGGCGAGGATCGAGAAGCGACCGGTGTCCGGCATGGGGAAGCTCGGCGAAGGGAGGAGATTCCATCGTCCGGTTCGGGCCGTGACGGCTTCGTCTGTGGCGTGCGGTGTTGCTGTCAACGTAGGCGCGTGGCAGAAACACAAACGCCCCTCGGTGAGGGGCGTCTGCGCAGGTTCCAGCGGGTGGCGACTCAGTGTGAGGTGACAACCGACGCCTTGCGACGGCGGTCCACCATCACCGATACGCACCACAGCAGCAGGCCGCCGATGGCGGTCGCCGCGCCCACGTAACCGGTGGTGGCCGGGCTGAAGCCGGCGCTGATGGCCATGCCGCCCAGCCACGGGCCCAGTGCATTGGCCGTATTGAAGGCAGCGTGGTTGGACGCGGCGGCCAGGGTCTGCGCTTCGCCCGCCACGTCCATCAGGCGGGTCTGCAGCACGGCCGCCAATGCGCCCATGGTGCCCACCGTCACGATCATCGGGCCGATGGACCACACCGACTGCGCTGCAACCGGGTACAGCAGCAGCATCACGATCGACCAGGCCAGCACCACGGCGGCGGCCTTGAAGTGGAACTTGTCCACCAGCCAGCCGCCGGCAATATTGCCGATGATCGCGCCGATGCCGAACACGCCTACCGCCAGCGGCATCCACGATTCGGCCACGCCAGTCACCTGCACCAGCGTCGGGGCCAGATAGGTGAACACACAGAACATGCCGGCAAAGCCGACCGCACCGATCGCCAGCGCCAGCCACACCTGGGTGGTGTTGAATGCGCGCAGCTCGCGCATGGGCGAGGTACGCACCTCGTCCGGGTCGGGCAGCAGGAAGCGGGCAATCATCACCACGGTGGCGATGGCCAGCAGGCTGACCAAGGCGAAGGCGGTGCGCCAGCTGACCTGCTGGCCCAGCCAGGTGGTGAGCGGGTTGCCGATCAGGATCGCAATCGACAGGCCGAGCAGTACCCGCGACATGGCCTGGCCGCGCTGGCCGGCCGGGCTGATTGCCGCGGCTACCAGCATGGCCACGCCGAAGTAGGCGCCGTGCGGCAGGCCGGCGACGAAGCGGGCGACCAGCATGGTGGCGTAGTTGGGCGCCAGGGCGCTGGCCAGGTTGC
The DNA here is from genome assembly GCF_010894375.1 of Stenotrophomonas sp. B1-1. Taxonomy (NCBI): domain Bacteria; kingdom Pseudomonadati; phylum Pseudomonadota; class Gammaproteobacteria; order Lysobacterales; family Lysobacteraceae; genus Stenotrophomonas; species Stenotrophomonas sp. B1-1. Next base: position 34,059 of record NZ_JAAIUZ010000030.1, read on the forward strand.
CCACGGCGTAGAAGCCCATCAGCGCCAGCAGCAGCTTGCGCCGCGGGAAGCTGGCGCCGACGAAGGCCAGGATCGGGGCGCCGACCACCACGCCGATGGCGTAGGCACTGATCAGGTGGCCCACCTGGGTTTCGCTGATGGACAGGCCGCGGCTGATTTCCAGCATCAGGCCCATGCTGGCGAATTCACTGGTGCCGATGGCAAAGCCGCCCAGCGACAGGGCGATGATGATCAGGGTGCGCTGGCGGGGCGTGAGCCGTGCGGCCAGGGAGGAATTGGGGCTCATGCGGGGGCGCGATGGGGCAGGGGAACGGGCCATTGTACTGCTGCACTGCAGCAGGCGGCATCGGCGTTCAGGAAAATCAGTGTTCGGCCGGTGGCGCGCCTAGACGGCCGTTGGCCCCAGCTGCGCCCGTGCGGCCCGGTACTTCCCGCGCAGGCGCTCGGCGGTGGCCGCATCCAGGGCCGAAAGCCGGGTTTCATCGGCATTGTCGGCGATATCGGCCAGCTTCACTTTCAGTGCCAGCGGGTTGGCCGCGATGCCTGCATAGTAATGAGCGGTGTCGGCGCTGTGGTTGCGGCTCAGCAGCTGCACCGCGTGCTGGATCGCCGGCGGGAAGTCCTGCACCTGGGCGGCGAACCCCGGGCAGTCCTCCAGCACGTCGTGCAGCCAGGCCACCACTTCGGCGTCGTCATCGCCGCGTACCCGTGCCGCGACGCGGGCCACATGCCCGATGTAGGGCGCACCGGCCTTGTCGATCTGCCCGGCGTGGGCGTCAGCAGCCAGTGCGCGGGCGCGTGCAATCCAATCCATGGTGGTCTCCGAAGCGCAGGCGTGTATTGTCAGGGGTGGCACCCGCGCGTTGCCAGCCCTGATCGGGGCGACGCACGGGCCCGTCGTGGGAACGACATGTGAACGCCGTCACGGAGTGAAGCAATGCAGCAGTACACACATCAACTTGAACTACGCGGGCGCTACCGATTGGTAGCGGTGACCCACGCGCCGGTGTACGCTCCCGGCGATGTGATCGGGCATGCGGTCATCGCCGATGACGGGGAACGTCTGTCCGATCTGATGTCGCTGGCCGAGGCGCGGCACTACCTGGAAGGGCTGCTGCGGGAAGAGGGCATCGAGCCCGGGCTGGAGGATGAAAACCACCTGCGGAAGAAGGCGTCACGCTGGCGCCGCCGCTAGTTCGTCGCGCCCTTGGGCGCATCATGGAGGATTCGGGTGTTGCCCAGTAAGAAGTATCTGCTCATCGCCATCGCCACCCTGGCGACCCTGGTGCTCGGGTTTGCGCTGTCCGGTTATCTGACCCTGCTGTTGCTCGGCCTGGATACCAAGCTCTTCACCTGGAACACCTATTACCAGTATTTCAATGCCCTGGACCAGCCGCAGGTCGCCCCGTTCGTGGGCAAGATCAAGTGGGCCGGCTACCTGGGCTTCGGCGTGCCGCTGCTGCTGCTGGCGGTGATCGCGCTGGTGGCGCTGCTGAAGAAGGACAAGCGCTCGCTGCACGGCGATGCCCGCTTTGCCACCAGCGCCGACCTGGCCAAGCACGGCATGTTCAAGAAGACCGGGCAGAGCATCGTGGTCGGCAGCCACGGCGGCAAGCTGGTGCGCCTGGACGGCCAGCAGTTCGTGATCCTGGCTGCGCCCACCCGTTCGGGCAAGGGCGTGGGCGTGGTCATTCCGAACCTGCTGGAATACGGCGAATCGCTGGTGGTGCTGGACATCAAGCAGGAAAATTTCGACCTGACCAGTGGCTGGCGCGCCAGCCAGGGCCAGGAAATCTACCTGTTCAATCCCTTCGCCGAAGACCGCCGCACGCACCGCTGGAACCCGCTCAGCTATGTGTCCGACGATCCGGCCTTCCGCGTCTCGGATCTGATGAGCATCGCCGCCATGCTGTACCCCGATGGCGCCGAGGACCAGAAGTTCTGGGTCAGCCAGGCCCGCAATGCCTTCATCGCCTTCACCCTGTACCTGTTCGAGAACTGGGACGACGAGCGCGCCAGCGGCTTCCCCGGCGGCATGGGCACGCCCACGCTGGGGGCGGTCTACCGCCTGTCCTCCGGTGACGGCACCGATCTGAAGAAGTTCCTGAAGAGCCTGTCCGAGCGGCCGTTCCTGAGCAGCAATGCGCGCTCGGCGTTCGCCAACATGCTGTCCCAGGCCGATGAGACCTTCGCCTCGATCTTGGGCACCTTCAAGGAGCCGCTGAACGCCTGGATCAACCCGGTGCTGGACAAGGCCACCAGCACCAACGACTTCCTGCTCACCGACGTGCGCAAGAAGAAGATGACCATCTATATAGGCATCCAGCCCAACAAGCTGGCCGAGAGCCGCCTGATCATCAACCTGTTCTTCAGCCAGCTGATCAACCTCAACACCAAGGAACTGCCCAAGTCCAACCCGGACCTGAAGTACCAGTGCCTGCTGCTGATGGACGAATTCACATCGATCGGCAAGGTCGACATCATCGCCTCGGCGGTGTCCTACATGGCCGGCTACAACGTGCGCCTGCTGCCCATCATCCAGAGCATGTCGCAGCTCGATGCCACCTATGGGCGGGAAACCTCGCGCACCATCATCACCAACCACGCGCTGCAGATCCTGTACGCGCCGCGCGAACAGCAGGACGCGAACGACTACTCGGACATGCTGGGCTACACCACCATCCGCAAGAAGAACGTGACCCATGCCCGTGAGAAGACCCACAGCTACAGCGAAGAGCGGCGCGCGCTGATGCTGCCGCAGGAACTGAAGGCGATGGGTCCGGACCACGAAGTGTTCCTGTACGAGGGCATTCCGCATCCGGTGAAGTGCGACAAGATCCGCTATTACAAGGATCGCTATTTCACGTCGCGTCTACTTCCGAAAGTTGACGCGCCGGTGCTCGATATTTGAATTGTCGAGTGCTGAATGTGACGCATGCACGAATTCATGGATGTGAATTCGTGAAGCGCGTCAAAAAAACACCATACGTTGATGGAATTCAGACTTGTCTGACATGGAATTGACGTGCGGTTGTGCGACTCTATGCACGGCTTGGGAATCCTCGTGATTCAGCTTGCTTTCAGAGTGGCCAGGAGTTTCAGCCATTGGAACAGGGATGGTTCCGACGTTGGTGAGGGCGCATGAGCGCGGCTTGGAAGAGCCGTGGTCTGCGACCTGGTTGGCAGCTTTCGGGCTGCAGGGGAACCGTGACAGTTGTGCCCTGTTAAGTGCGCTTACTGTGACGTTTCTGGCGTGCGCCACGCAGCGCCGGACGACCAGGGGACCAACATCGGGACTGCTTTTTCGTACGTCAAAGTGAAGCCCGTATGAATCAGGCGTTTATCGTGAAAATGTCCATCGCCGCAGCCGCGGCGTTGATGGTGGCCGGTTGCGCCACCAAGCCCGCACCCGATTTCGGCGGACGCTGGAAGCCGGTGAACCGGTTTGCCACCGCCCCGACCGAAATCCCGCTCTATACCAGCTACGTGTACCAGGCGTCGCCGATGGACGGCACGCTGAAGGCGATGCTTGAGCGTTGGGCCAAGGATTCCGGCCGCACCCTGGATTATCGCCTCAGCTCGGATTTCACCCTGTATGGCGCGGTGTCGGACATCGACACCACCAACGCACAGCAGGCCGTGATCGACCTCACGGCAGCCTATGCGGCACAAGGTGTTTCCGTCTCCATCGTGGGCAACCAGATTGTCGTGCAAAACGCCGGATCGACGCCCACTGCGGCGGTTCCGGCGGCTGACGCCAACAGCGGCAGCTGAGCCCCACCGAAATCATCGAACGTGCCGCACCCCGCGCCCGCCGCAGGGGCGTCACGCCCATTGATGTTTCAGCAGTACGGAAGAATCCATGTTCCGCAAGAAGGATGCAGGCAACAGCCAGAAGGTCGAGCAGTCGGTCGCCAAGGCGGTCAGCTACGAGATCACCGTGGCCGACATGGCACGACGCAGCGAGCGCCGCGCCTGGTGGGTGGCCACCGGGTCGTTGCTGATGTCGCTGGCGCTGGCGGGCGGCTACTACTACATGCTGCCGCTGAAAGAGAAGGTGCCGTTCCTGGTGATGGCCGATGCCTACACCGGTACGGCCACGGTGGCGCGGCTGACGGGCAATTTCGAAGGCCAGTCGATCACCGCCAGCGATGCGATCAACCGCAGCAACGTCGCCCAGTACGTGATGGCCCGTGAATCCTACGATTTCGCGGTCATGGGCCTGCGTGACTGGGCCCTGGTGCATGTCATGTCCGATACGCGCACCAGCTCGGCCATCCGTGCCTTTTATTCGCAGAACAATCCGCAGAGCCCTGTCGTGCTGTACGGCAAGGACCGGGCGATCCGGGTGAAGATTCTCAGCATCACCCCGCTGGAAGCACAGGTGAATGGTGGCTTCCGCGGTGCCTCGGTGCGCATCCAGCGCAGCGTGTACGACAAGAACAAGGCCACCACCTCGTACCTGGACAACCAGCTCATCACGCTGCGGTTCCGCTACGACAGCAACCTTGCCTTGAACGAGCAGCAGCGCATCCTCAATCCGCTGGGCATGCAGGTGTTCGAGTACCGTCGCGACAACGACTACTCGCGCGGCGTACCGGGTCCGGACGAGGCGCAGTTGCAGCGGCAGGCAGAACAGCAGGCGCTGCAGGCACAGCAGGGGGTCTACGACCCGAACAATCCTGCTGCGGCCACCATGATCGATCCGGCCACCGGCCAGCCGTTGGCGGTGCCGGGCGATGTGCAGGTCACCCCGCCCATGCCGGGGCAGCAACCCATGCCGGGGCAGCCGATGCCCGGCCAGCCCGTGCAGCAGGCTCAGCCGATGCAGCAAGGCCAACCGATGCAGGGCCAACCCATGCCCGGGCAGACCATGCCCGGCCAGCCGGCCATGAGGCCGGCGCAGAACCAATCCACCGGAAATGCTGATGGAGCAAGCAACCGATGAGTAGTCGAAAAGTCAGGGGGAGCGCATTGGCGCTGCTGTCGTTGCTGTCGCTGGTGTTCTCCACCGGCGCCATGGCACAGGCAGTGGACCATTACGAGTATGAAAAGGATCGCATCTATCCGGTTCGCACCGGCCTGGGCCTTACCACCCAGATCGAGTTGAGCCCGAACGAGAAGATCCTCGACTACAGCACCGGTTTCAGCAACGGCTGGGAGCTGACCCGTCGCGAGAACGTGTTCTACATCAAGCCGAAGAATGTGGACGTGGACACCAACATGATGGTGCGCACCGAAACCCATTCCTACATCTTCGAACTGAAGGTGGTGGCCACCGACTGGCGCCAGCTGGAACAGGCCCGCCGCGCCGGCGTGCAGTACAAGATCGCCTTCTCCTACCCGAACGACACGGTGTTCGGCGTGGCCCAGCAGGCGGTGGAAGAAGAAGCGCAGCCGCTGCTGAGCAGCGAACTGGCCAAGGATCGCCAGTACAACTTCAACTACTCCTATTCGACCAGCAAGGCGAAGAAGATGGGGTGGCTGATCCCCGTCAATGCCTATGACGATGGCCGTTTCACGTACCTGAAACTGCCCAACTCGCCCGAATACAAGACCGGCATTTTCCCGGCCGTGTTCGGTCGTGAGAAAGAGTACGGCGAGGACTTCGTGGTCAACACCACGGTCGAGGGCAACACCCTGATCGTCCACGGCACCTACCCGTACCTGGTCATCCGCCACGGCGAGTACGTCGTTGGCCTGCGAAGGAACGTGAAGAAATGAGCCAGCAGAACACCCCCGGCAACGATCCGAACAACGCCCGCGACGACGGGCAGTCGCCCTACGGTGGCCAGGGCCAAGGACCGGCCGAGTCGACCTCCAATCCTTACTTCGGCACGCAGCAGACCGAGTCCGCACCGAACCTGGATGCGGCGGCTCCGCAGCTGCGCTCGGCCGAAGAGCAGCGGCTGAACCGCAAGGCGCTGATGTTCCTCGGCGGCATCGTGGTGCTGCTGGTGGCCATGGGCTTCCTGCTGTTCCGCAAGGGCCAGGATGACAAGAACGCAGCGCCCTCCAACCGTCAGGAGGCCCGGGTATCGACGCCGGACCTGCCGACCGTTGCGCCTGCGCCGAGTGCAGCGGCGCCCGTCGCGCCGGCCGATCCGATCCCGATGCTGCCGCCGCCGCCGCAGCAGGACATTCCGATGGTCAGCCTGCAGGACGCTGATCGTGCGCGCCTGCGCCAGTCGTCCGAGCCGCAGGGTCCGTCGCTGCTGGACCGCCGTATTGGCAGCAGCAGCGGCTTCGGCGCCGGCGATGGCAACGCCAAGCCGCAAGGGCAGGGCACCGACTACAGCCAGGCGATGATCGCCGCCATGCAGGCCGCCAACCCGCAGGCCCAGCAGCAGCAGAAAGTGCGCCGTGGTCCGGACGTGGAAGACGTGTCCAACGCCAGCTTCATCCAGAGTCCGGATGCCCTGCTGGTGCGCGGTACCTACCTGCGCTGCGTGCTGGAAACCCGCATCATCACCGACATTGCCGGCTACACCTCGTGCCTGCTGACCGAACCGGTCTACTCGATCAACGGCCGCAACCTGTTGCTGCCGAAGGGTTCGAAGATCTATGGCTCCTACGGTGGCGGCCCCAACGGCAAGCGCGTGGAAGTCATCTGGGATCGCGTCACCACGCCGAACGGTATCGACGTGGCCATGTCCAGCCCAGGTATCGATGGGCTGGGCGGTGCGGGCCATCCTGGCCAGTACAGCGCGCACTGGGGCAGCCGCATTGCGTCGGCGCTGATGATCAGCCTGATCGCCGATGCGTTCAAATACGCCGCAGCCGAGCACGGCCCGGAGTCGACCACCGTGGCCAGCAACGGGTTCGCCGTGCAGTCGCCGTATGAAAGCGCGACCGCCCGCACCATGGAGCGCCTGGCCAACGAAGCACTCAGCGAAGGTCGTCGCCCGCCGACGGTCACCATTAACCAGGGCACCATCGTGAACGTCTACGTCGCAAAGGACGTCGACTTCACCAACGTGCTCCACCCGCGCCGGTAATTCATAGAACGATCATGGACGCCGAAGTGTCTCCCATCGCCCTTGTTTCCAGCGAATTCCTGCGCTATCAGTACGAAGTGCTGGGCATCGCGGAGTACATGAGCTCGCCCGACGTGACGGAAATCTGCATCAACCGTCCGGGCGAGCTGTACCTGGAAACCCGGGCGGGGTGGCAGCGCGTGGACGTGCCGGGCCTGACCTTCGAGCGGGCCCGGCAGTTCTGCACCGCGGTGGTGAACGAGAGCAACACCGGCCAGCGCATCACCGATGCCGATCCGGTGGTCTCGCTCACCTTCCCCACCGGGCAGCGTGCGCAGTTCGTGATCCCGCCTGCGTGCGATGCCGGCAAGGTGTCCATCACCATCCGTCTGCCGTCCAAGCACACCAAGTCGCTCACCCAGTATCACGAAGACGGGTTCTTCAACCAGATCCTGGAACAGGACGGCAGCCTGAGCGAGCAGGACCGCGAGCTGCTGGAACTGCGGCATTCGCGCGAATACGCCGAGTTCTTCCGGCGTGCGGTGATGTATCGCAAGAACATCGTGGTGTCCGGCGCCACCGGTAGCGGCAAGACCACCTTCATGAAGGCGCTGGTCAACCACATTCCGGACAACGAGCGCCTGGTCACCATCGAGGACGCCCGCGAACTGTTCCTGACCCAGCCTAACGTGGTGCACCTGCTGTACTCCAAGGGTGGCCAGAGCACCAGCAACGTCACCGCCAAGAGCTGCATGGAAGCCTGCCTGCGCATGAAGCCCGAGCGCATCATCCTGGCCGAGCTGCGCGGCGACGAAGCGTTCTACTTCATCCGTAACTGCGCCTCCGGTCACCCGGGTTCGATCACCAGCTGCCATGCCGGCAGCCCGGAACAGACCTGGGACCAGCTGGCGCTGATGGTGAAGGCCTCCAACGAAGGCTCCGGCCTGGAGTTCGAGGTCATCAAGCGCCTGCTGATGATGACCATCGATATCGTCGTGCATATCAAGGCGCATGCCGGTTCGCGTTACATCACCGGCATCGATTTCAATCCTGGGCGTGCCCAGGGGCAGGAGGGCTGAACGATGTTGCCAGGCCTGGAAATGATGGCATGCCCGGAAATGGCCGTGTCCATGGACGTCATGCAGCACGTCATCAACGTGGAATCCTCGCGCAACCCCTTCGCCATTGGCGTGGTGGGCGGTGCGCTGGTGCGCCAGCCCAAGGCGCTGGATGAAGCGCTGGCCACGGTGCGCATGCTGGAAGAGAAGGGCTACAACTTCTCGGTCGGCCTGGCCCAGGTGAACCGCTACAACCTGGCCAAGTACGGCCTGGACTCCTACGAAAAAGCCTTCCAGCAGTGCGCCAACCTGCAGGCGGGCTCGCGCATCCTGGCCGAGTGCTACAAGCGTTCCGGGCAGGACTGGGGCAAGTCGTTCAGCTGCTACTACTCGGGCAATTTCACCACCGGCTTCCGCCATGGCTACGTGCAGAAGATCTACGATTCGATGCGCCGTGGGCAGCAGGTGGCCAGCAATGGCGCAGTGCCGATCGATGTGGTCAGCCGTGGCGAGCGTCGTACGGTGAAGGTTGAACACCATCCGCAGACGCTGTCGCCGGTGCAGTCGCGCATCGTCGCCCAGGCCGACGCGCCGGTGTACGTGCCGTCCAATGATCCGGCCCGTGCCTACACGGTCTACCCCTCGGCGGGTGCCATGGCGCGAAGCAGTGCCTTGAACCTGGCCGACCAGGCGCTGTCGCGCGTGGTGCTGGGTTCGGTGGATCGCATGATGCAGCCGCAGGCCCAGCCCCAGGCCATGCCACAGCAGATGCCGCAGCAGTTGCCGCAGGCTGGTGGCGACCAGGCCATGCCGCAGCAGCTGCCCGGCGTGGCAGCGGGGAACGGGCAGCCGGTCATGCTGCGCCCGTGGAGCGAGCGCAACCAGCCGGTGGCCGCACCAGAAAATGCATACAACGTGCCTGCGCAGGGAGCGCCGGTGCAACAGATTCCCGCAGGGGATGCGGCCTTCGTGTTCTGACGAAGTCGTGGTACGGCCAGACCCCCGGCTGGCCGATTCAGTTGTGTTAGTCCATCAACAAGGAAATCAATCCATGAAGCGATTCAATCTCGATCTGGCCCAGGCCCAGCGCACGCTGAAGACCATGCTGATGGCCGTTGCCTTTGTCGGCCTGGTGTTTGCCCCGCAGGCCATCGCCAGCGGCACCGACTTCGGCGGCACCGATGAAAAGGTCTGCGGCTTCTTCAACAACATCAATGGTCTGCTGAACATTGCCTCGATCGCCGTGGTCACCATCGCGGTCATCTTCGCGGGCTACCAGATTGCCTTCGCCCACAAGCGCATTGCCGATGTGGCCCCGATCCTGATCGGTGGCGTGCTGATCGGCGCTGCCGGCCAGATCGCCCGCATGCTGCTGGGTGAAGGCAGCGACGGCAACTGCTCGGGCAGCTCGGCCGCCATCATCAACAACGTGCTGCAGTACTACAGTGCATAAGAACGTGCTGTTCCGCGGCTGCACGCGCCCGGCGATGTTCCTGGGCGTTCCCTACCTGCCATTTTTCATGGTGGCAGGTGGGTTGCTGCTGCTGAGTGTGTACACGAACTTCTGGTTCCTGCTCACCATTCCTGTCGCCATTTTCATCATGCGGCAGATGGCCAAGCGCGACGAGCTGATCTTCCGCCTGCTGGGGCTCCGCCTGCTGTTCAAGTTCAAGGCGCGCAACCTGCAGGACCACGATGGAATGTGGGTGTTCAGCCCGAACCACTACCGCAAGAAACCCGCCCGCATGGATTGACGGGCAACGGCCGGGCAGGTGTACGCACCTGCCCGGCCACCTCGTAGTTCCCCGGCTTACCTTTTGGAAGCAGTCGCATGTTCTCTCCAGATACCTCCATCAGCGAATTCATTCCCCTGTCGTCGCATGTGGCGCCGAACGTGGTCAAGACCACGGGCGGTGACTATCTGTTGACCTGGTACCTGGAAGGGCTGCCCTTCGTCGGCCGCGAAGAGTGGGAACTGGAGCACCGCCACAACACCTTCAACCGCCTGCTGCAGACCCTGCGTGCGCCGGACTTCGTCAACGTCGCCTTCTGGGTGCACGACATCCGCCGGCGCCGCACGCTGAAGGGCAAGAGCCACTACGGGCAGCGCTTCAACCAGGACGTGGCTGACCAGTACATGGGCATGCTGTCCTCGCAGCGCATCATGCAGAACGAGCTGTATCTGACCATGATCTACCGCCCGGTCGTGGCCGGTAAGCGTTTCGTGGAAAAGTCGGCCAGCATCGAAAAGCTGCAGGGCGAGCAGGACCAGGCCGTTGAAAAGCTGCTGGAGCTGGCCGGCAACGTCGAAGCGGTGATCCGCGATTACGCACCGTACCGCCTGGGCATGTATGAAGCCAAGAATGGTGTGGTGTTCTCCGAGACGCTGGAGCTGTTCGGCTACCTGATCAACCGCGTGGACGAGCCGGTGCCGGTGCTGCCCGCGCCGGTGAAGGACTATCTGCCGATCAGCCGCCACATGTTCTCGGCCAAGACCGGTGACTACGTCATCAACACGCCCAATGGCGCCAATCACTTCGGCGCCATCCTGAACATCAAGGAGTATGCCGAGGGTACCTACCCGGGCATCCTCAATGGTCTGAAGTACCTGGACTACGAGTACGTCATCACCCATTCCTTCAGCCCGATGGGCCGCCAGGACGCACTGAAGGTGCTCGATCGCACCAAGGGCATGATGATTTCCTCCGGCGACAAGGCAGTCAGCCAGATTGCCGAGCTCGACTACGCCATGGACCAGTTGTCCTCGGGCAACTTCGTGCTGGGTGAATACCACTTCATCATGGCCGTCTACGGCGACAGCCAGGCCAAGCTCTCGCAGAACGTGGCGACCACGCGCGCCGAGCTGTCCAATGCCGGCTTCGTGTCGACCAAGGAAGACCTGGCCATCACCTCGTCGTTCTATTCGCAGCTGCCGGGCAACTGGCGCTACCGCACGCGATTGGCCAACGTCAGCTCGCTGAATTTCCTGGGCTTGTCGCCGCTGCACAACTTCGCCACCGGCAAGCAGCACAACAACCCCTGGGGCGACTGCGTCACCACGTTGCAGACCACCAACGGCCAGCCGTACTACTTCAACTTCCACGCCACGCATCCGTCCGAGAATTCGCTGGGTGAAAAGGCCATCGCCAACACCATGGTGATCGGTAAGTCCGGTACCGGTAAGACCGCGCTTATCAATTTCCTGCTGAGCCAGGTGCAGAAGTACGACCCGTCGCCGACGATCTTCTTCTTCGACAAGGACCGCGGCGCAGAGATCTTCGTGCGTGCCTGTGGCGGCAACTACCTGGCCCTGGAAAACGGCGCGCCGACCGGCTTCAATCCGTTCCAGTGCGAGAACAGCGAAGCCAACGTGCAGTTCCTGGCCGACCTGATCAAGGTGCTGGCTGGCAAGCGCGAATACAGTGCCCGCGAAGAGGAAGACATCTACCGCGCGGTGGAAAGCATGCTGGACACGCCCATGCACCTGCGCAGCATGACCAACTTCCAGAAGAGCCTGCCCAACATGGGCGACGACGGTCTGTACGCGCGCATGCGCCGCTGGACCTCGGGCAACTCGCTGGGCTGGGTGTTCGACAATCCCGTCGATACGGTGGACCTGAGCAAGGCCAACATCATCGGCTTTGACTACACCGACATCATCGACAACCCCGAAGTGCGCGTGCCGGTCATCAACTACCTGCTGCACCGCCTGGAATCGCTGATCGACGGTCGTCCGCTGATCTATGTGATGGACGAGTTCTGGAAGATTCTGGACGGCGAGGGTGGCCTGAAGGAGTTCGCCAAGAACAAGCAGAAGACCATCCGTAAGCAGAATGGTCTGGGCATCTTCGCTACGCAGAGCCCGGAAGACGCGCTTAAGAGCGACATCTCCGCTGCCCTGATCGAACAGACCGCTACGCTGATCCTGCTGCCGAACCCGAACGCCAGCAAGAGCGACTACATGGACGGCCTGAAGCTGACCGAGGCCGAGTTCAAGGTGGTGACTGCGCTGGACGAGCGCTCGCGCTGCTTCCTGGTCAAGCAGGGCCACGCCTCCAGCGTGTGCCAGCTCAACCTGCGCGGCATGGACGACATTCTGTCGGTCATTTCGGCATCTACCGACAACATCGAAGTCATGCACCGGGTGCTGCAGACCGCGGCGGTGCGCGCCCGCGTGACCGTGGACGAACTGACCCCGGACCAGTGGCTGGACGCGTTCTACAAGAATCGAAAGGGCTCGGGCAAGCGAGCCGACAAGGACCAGGAGGAGGCGGCATGAAAACCATCACCGAACTGCAAAAGGAAACTGCCATGGGCATTGAAACCCGAAAGAGCGCGCCGCGTCGTCGGCGCTTGGCGCCGCTGTTCGCGGCCATGTTGACCCTGGGCATGAGCTTCAGCACCGGTACGCAGCAGGCGCAGGCCATGACCGTGTATGACCCGGCCAACTGGATCATGAACTTCCTGCAGGAATACAAGTCTGCCGGCGAGTACGTGACCGAAGCCGGGCGCTGGAGCGAGACGGCCGGGCAGTACATGAAGACGGTGGAGAACTGGGTTTCCAGGTTGCAGAACTGGTACCAGATCATTGCCTCCCCTCTGATGCCGGTCACGCCGGTGCTTACCCGAATTCCCGAAAGCTGGAACGTCGCCGAGAAGTGCGGTGGTGGCTCGATGGTCAGCCAGGAAGGCCTGATGTCGTTGCTGGGTGTCAGCCCGGGTGGCGACATCGGCGCACAGCAGCGCTCGATCTGCGCCTACATCCAGGTGCTTGAGAACAAGAAGTACAACGAAACCGTGGACGTGGTGACCAAGTCGCTGCCGGCCATGGAAGAAATGCTGGGCACGCTGCGCAAGATCCGCAACGCGTTCCGTAACGAGGGCGCGCTGCAGGAGGATATTTCCAATAACACTGCCAGCCAGCTTGCGATGGACAAGGCGTTCAAGGAATGGGAGACCAAGATCAAGGTCTACGACCAGCAGATCGCGGCCCTGCAGGGGCGTCAGCGCAACCTGACCGAGCGCGCACTGAAGGGCGAGAGCAACCCGCTTGGCACCGTTATCAAGGCTGCCGCGCTGAAAACCGCGCTCTCCAAGTGAACCACGTGCGTAACGCACTCCAGCAGGGCCCCAACGCGGGGCGGGTGATGTGATGAGTCAGGGAATGATGCAGGGCATGGTGATCGGGGATCTGCTGCACGGAACGCTGTTCGCCTCAGTGGGCGACTTCGTGTTCTTCAAGCTGATCCTGGAGTACCTGCGAGAGGAAATCGCGAACTTCGGCGAAGGCGTGCTCGGTCGCATGATGACCTGGGTGGGCTCGATCGCGCTGGTGCTGATGACGCTGTGGGTGCTGATCCAGGGCTTCCGCATCGTGACCGGGCGCAGCCGCGATTCGATGGCGGCGCTGGCCACCAACATGGCGCGCGCGGCGCTCATCGTGACGGTGGCCACGTCCATGGCGATGTTCGGCAAGGATCTGCAGTCCTTCCTGACCCAGGACGTCCAGGACGAGATCACCTACGTGGTGACCGGCAAGGATGACACGGCCGAAGAACTGATCGACCGCAACCTGGGCTACATGCAGTTGGCGCTGACGTCGGTGAGCGTGCTCGACGTTGCCGGCGACGTCACCCTGGACAGCGCGAAGACGCGTGCGATGTGGTTCATCGGCCTGGGCACGGGCGGTCCTGCGGTCACCGCCGGCGCCATGCTGCTGCTGTACCAGGTCGCGATGGCCATGTTCATCGGCTTCGGTCCACTGTTCATTCTGTGTCTGTTGTTCGAGCAGACCAAATCCTTGTTCCAACGCTGGTTGTTCTATGGCATCGGCACCATGTTCTCGATGGCGGTGCTGGCCGCCATGACAGGCATCGCCATGGAGATGGTGGCACGCGTTGCCGCCTCGTTCTGGGGCGCTGCCGCACTGGGCGCGCTGCTGAGCACGAACCTGACCGAAGGCATGAGCAGCATGGCGCTGCAGCAGGGTGGCATGGGCCTGATCCTGACGACGCTGATTCTGACTGCACCCCCAATGGCTGCGATGTTCTTCCAGGGTACGCTGGGTACCTTCATGGCATATTCGCAGATAGGCGGAAGTCCGGGTGCGGCTGCACCTGGCCCGCAGGGTCAGCCGCCGGGCTCGCATGGTGGTGGCGGTGGTGGTGGTGTATTCATTCCTCAAGCGCCGGTTGCCACCGGGACGCAGTACAAGGGTGGTGGCTCGGGGTCCCAGCTTGGGGGGTTCGCGGACTCAGCTCAGAGCACCGGCCAACGTGGCGCAGCAAATAACGAACGAGGTTGAGGTTTTACATGTCGATTCGCATCCTGCGTTTTGCCACCATTCCATTATTCTGTTTCGCGGCTTTCCTGGCCCATGCCGAGGGGGGGTGTCCTCCAGGTATGTATCCCATAGGAGGGCAGGGGGTTCAGGGCTGTGCGCCAATACCGGGAGCGCAGGGCGGGGGCGTGAGTGCCCCCTCAACAACGCCTATGCCGCCACGTCCACTCGGCGAGTGGATCAAGACCTGGGGTGCTTTGGCAAGGCCATCCAAGGGAAACATGGGGGGCGCTGTGGCCAACGAACTTACCGAGCCTGCTGCCAGGAGGAAGGCAGTAGAGAACTGCGAGCAGAACGGGGGGGGCGATTGTAAGGTTGATTTTGTCTACCAGAATCAGTGTGTCTCCGCTGTCTCCTCCCCAGAGTTGACTTCCAGTGGGACGAATTATGTCAGCGCTGCAACTGAGGACGAAGCGATCGAGGTCGCTCTGCAGGATTGCAAGAAGGCTGGCGGTAAACAGTGCCGGAGTATCTACTCGGCGTGTAGTGTTCCTTTTTTCAAGAAGTACTAGTGCTAGCTTCTGAGTTGGTCAGCTTTGCTTTGCAAAGACTCCACTGGCTTGTTGATTAAGCGAACGGAGCCTGTGGCAGTAGTACAGTTGGAAATAGGGTGCTTGCGCTGTCTGGCGCGTAACTACTTAGGCCTCGGGCGTGCACCTGCAAGTCCCACTTGTACGCTTCCTTTTCGTCGGATGGGGCTCCGGTGTCTTTGGTCGAATAGAGATCGTGGCCAAGTGTCGAGTGACATCAGCTGCCCATGCTTCCGCCAGGAGCCGCGCTTCCGAGGTTATGGACCTACAGGTAGACGCCGAGGCGGTGAAGTAAGCTGGTTGCGCAATGCGAGGTCACCAAACATTGCCGCAGTGAGTACATATTCATACGATTTGACAAGGTTTTTCGCGCGCGAACCGCGGGGTAGGTGCCAGAATGGTCAAACCGTGGGGAGCAAGCGTCGGAGGAGTGATGGTCTTGTGAATATTCGCTTTCTGCGCATCGCACTTTTGCCGCTGGTTTACTTGACCCTCTCCACTGCTCATGCCGAGGGGGGATGTCCTCCGGGCATGTATCCGATCGGCGGCCAAGGCGTCCAAGGCTGTGCTCCTATTCCTGGTGCTCAAGGCAGTGGCGCGGGCTCCTCGGTTTCTGCTCCAGCTCCTCCGCGCCCGACGGGCGAGTGGATCACGACTTGGGGCGCGCTCGCGGGGGCGGTCGAAGGAATGCAAGGTGGTGCGTCGGAGAGTGAACTCACCGAGCGCGCTGCGAGACGCAAGGCGATCGAGGACTGCGAGAAGCGCGCTGGCGGACGATGCCAGGTTGAATTTGTTTATCACCAACAGTGCGCGGCAGCGGTGGTGTCCGAGCTGGCATCGACCGGCACCAACTATGCCAGCGCCGCGACGGCAGATGAGGCGACAGAGGCCGCCATGCGTAATTGCAGAAAGGCCGGAGGCAAGCAGTGCCGGTCTATTTACTCGGCGTGTGCTGTACCGTTCTTCAAGAAGTATTAGTCTCGTCCGATCTGCCGTCCAAACGCTCGGGTGCCTATGATTCGTCGGATTCTCGTTGCCGTGCTGTTGATCGGCGCTGGGGTCAGTGGCACAACTGCTTATGCCGAGGGAGGGTGTCCGCCGGGTTCCTATCCGATCGGGGGCCAAGGCGTGCAGGGATGTGCTCCCATCCCGGGCGCCGGTGGTGGACAGAGCGGCTCCAGTATCCCGACACCTCCTCGGCCAACCGGGCGATGGCACGATGCATGGGGCGCGATTGCCCATTCCAAGTCGACGTCAGTAGTGGGAACTGCAAGCGCTGAGACTTCCCGCCGTTCTGCCGAGCGCACCGCCCTGAAGAAGTGCGCGGTTGAAGGTGCCAAAGACTGCGCGGTGGTCATGGCATACACGAACCAGTGTTTTGCCTGGGTCATCCCCAATGTTGGTGGGCCGGGGGCACAATCAGGTATGGCAAGGGCGGCGACGATGGAGTTGGCCAGTGAGCTCGCCCAGAAGGAATGCAAGGACGGTGCTGGCGATGCCTGCAAGCCTTTCTACTCAGACTGTGCCGAACCCACGTTTGAGCGCTTCTGACTGGAATTGGGGAGCTGTGGCTGTCTACCCAAGGTTCACGTAATGGCAGACGTATGCTGCGCGCCGGAAGGGAGTTCGCATGATGGTCCGTTCACGCACCAGCTACTTCGCATGGCTGATCAAGCCAGCCACAGCGGTGCTGGCGCTGGTGTTGGCGTGGCCAGTCTTTGCTGAAGGCGGCTGCCCCTCGGGCTACTACCCCATCGGCGGCCAAGGTGTGCAAGGCTGTGCTCCAATTCCCGGCAGTCAGTCCGGTGGATCGCCGGCCCAAGGTGCCGTGGTCGCGACGCCCAGACCGTCGGGTGAGTGGTTGACGACCTGGGGTGCAGTTGCGCAGTCGCCTACTTCCGATCTTGTAGGGACGGCGGCGAACATGTCGAGTGAGCGTGCTGCGGAGTCTGAGGCCCTGCGCATTTGCGCATCCGAAGGCGCGAAAGACTGTAAGACGTCGCTGACCTATTACAACCAGTGCGTGGCATTCTCCGTGCCGAATTCTGGCAAAGGCAGGGGCTCGGTCAATACGGCCGTAGATCTGCCCACCGCCAAGAAGGATGCGCTGGACAGTTGCAGTGACATGGGTGGTGGGCGGTGCGTTATCTCTCACACTGAATGTTCGGAGCCAGTGTTCAGGGAATTCTAGTGCTCACGTGCCCACGTGTTTTCTGGATGGTGTTACGTCTGCGCCATCGCAGTATCGGGGACGGCGAGATGGTGATTTCGCTTGCGCTTTGGGATGTGTGCTGCTGATGAGCGGCCTACGGATCTCTTCAATGGCCGTGGAGGTGGTTCAATGAAGCTGCTCGCCCGTACTGTCGTAATAGGCATTGCGATGCTTGGAACAAACGTGGTCTTCGCCGAGGGCGGATGTCCTCCGGGCATGTATCCCATCGGCGGCCAAGGCGTTCAAGGCTGCGCCCCCATTCCGGGCGCTCAAGGCGGCGCCGCCGGTTCCTCTGTTTCTGCACCGGCCCCTCCGCGTCCGACCGGCGAGTGGATTACCACTTGGGGGGCGCTCGCGGGCGCCGTCGAAGGAAAGCAAGGCGGGGCTTCGGTTAGCGAGCTCACCGAGCGTGAGGCCAGGCGTAAGGCAGTAGAAGACTGTGAGAAGCGAGCTGGCGGGCGGTGTAGGGTCGAATTTGTCTATCATCAACAGTGCGTGGCGGCAGTAGTGTCTGAGTTGGAATCAACCGGAACTATTTACGTCAGTGAGGCGACGGTAGAGGCGGCGACAGAATTGGCCTTGGAGGATTGCAGGAAAGCCGGCGGGAAGCAGTGCAGGTCGATCTATTCGGCGTGTACAGTTCCGTACTTCAAGAAGTACTAGCCGCAGTTCGTAGTCCGGCCACTTTCTGCTGTTCTTCACTGAGGCGGTGGAGTGCGTTGTTCAGCCGTGCGCCGCATGTTTCATGGGGTTTTAGACGGCGCAGTCGATTCACCCCGGTTCGGTTTGACGTGCGTCCCAATCGATCAGCTTCTCGATGGCCGTGCTGGCCGCTATGACAAGCATCGCGATGGAAATGGTTGCCCGCGTTCGGGACACAGTGCAGGAGTGGTGGCTCGGGGTCCCGGCTTGGTGGGTTCGCGGAACCAGCTCAGAGCACCGGCCAACGTGGGGCAGCAAATAACGAACGAGGTTGAGGTTTCATATGTCGATTCGCATCGTGCGTTTTGCCACCATTCCAGTGTTCTGTTTCGCGGCTTTCCTGGCCTATGCCGAGGGAGGATGTCCTGCTGGCATGTATCCCATCGGCGGCCAGGGGGTGCAGGGCTGTGCGCCGATTCCAGGTGCGAGTGGCTCGACCTCTCAGCAGCTTCCGGCCCTTCCGCCGCGGCCGACTGGGCAATGGCATAAGACATGGGGCGCCATGGCCATCGGCAGAGGTGGGGATACCGGCGTTTCGAAGGGCAGAGATTCGAAACGAGAAGCCGAGGAGGTGGCGCTTGCGCAGTGTGCATCCTGGGGAGCGGATGACTGCAAAGTCATGCTTGCCTACGAAAATCAATGCGCTGCAATAGCCACCCCCAAGGCGTCAAGCACCGGCTCATCCTTTGCAGGGGGTCCAACCGTGGAGAGTGCCTCGGAAACTGCAATGAAGTCCTGCAGGGAAGAGGGAGGCATGCAGTGTGAGATCGTCTATTCTGACTGTAGCGAACCGCGGTTCGAGAGATTCTGACAGGTGCGCCTGGCATGGGGCGGTTTGTGGCGGAGGCGCATTGGCTCCGGGCGGTTCGCGCCACGCTGATGCAGCCAGGACAAGGGAGTAGTGATCTTGTGAACGTTTGTTTTCTACGAGTTGCACTGTTGCCGCTGCTTTATCTCGCCATTTCCGTCGCATACGCGGAAGGTGGATGCCCCGCCGGCATGTACCCGATTGGTGGGCAGGGCGTTCAAGGCTGCGCCCCCATTCCTGGCGCGCAAGGCGCCGGAGCCAGCGGAACCTCATCCGCGCCCCTGCCGCCCCGCCTGCTGGGAGAATGGATCGAGACCTGGGGGGCGCTCGCCGGTTCAATCGAAGGAGAGGAAGGCGGTGCTTCGGT
This sequence comes from Stenotrophomonas sp. B1-1, assembly GCF_010894375.1. Classification (NCBI taxonomy): domain Bacteria; kingdom Pseudomonadati; phylum Pseudomonadota; class Gammaproteobacteria; order Lysobacterales; family Lysobacteraceae; genus Stenotrophomonas; species Stenotrophomonas sp. B1-1. The sequence goes on from NZ_JAAIUZ010000030.1 coordinate 53,053, forward strand.
AAGTGAGTTGACGGAGGCAGCGGCCCGCGAAAAATCGATAGCGAACTGTGAGCGCCAAGGTGGAGGGCGCTGCAAGGTCGTTTTCGTCTACCAGAACCAATGCGTCTCGGCAGTGACTTCCGAGCTCGCTTCCACTGGCACAAAGTATGTGACTGCAGCGAGCGAGGAAATCGCGACGAAGCTAGCTGTTCAAGATTGCGAAAAAGCCGGTGGCAAGCAGTGCAAGTCCATCTATTCCGCTTGCACCGTTCCTTTCTTCAAGAAGTACTGACGAGCGCCAGTGGTCATCCGCCGCGTTTTGCTCCATGGCGGAAACGAGTGAGATTGAGGTGTGCCATGGTCATTCGCATCATCCCCGTTGCCCTGTTGCTCCTGACGGCTTTCGCTGTCACACCCGCCTACGCTGAAGGCGGCTGTCCGCCGGGTATGTATCCCATTGGCGGGCAGGGCGTCCAAGGCTGCGCGCCGATTCCCGGGGCCCAAGCAGGGGCTGGAGGTGGGGCGTCGTCCACGCCCCTGCCGCCGCGTCCTACCGGCGAGTGGATCAAGACCTGGGGCGCGCTGGCCGGCGCAGTTGACGGTACCGCAGGCGGTGCGTCGGTGAACCAGCTTACTGAGGATGCGGCGCGTCTGAAGGCTGTTGAGAACTGTGAGCGCCAAGGTGGTGGGCGCTGCAAAGTTGACTTCGTCTACCAGAACCAATGCGTGTCCGCAGTGAACTCTGAACTGGTCTCTACCGGTACCAAGTACGCCAGCGCAGGGTCGGTGGAGTCAGCGACCAGACTCGCGGTCCAGGCATGCACAGCGGCCGGCGGAAAGGAGTGCAGGTCCATCTACTCTGCTTGTGCAGTTCCATTTTTCAGGGAGTACTAGTGCCATGCGCGCACGTTTCTTTTTCGCATTGCTGCTGGGTGGCATGGCCGTGACGGGGACCGCCCATGCCGAGGGCGGCTGCCCATCCGGCATGTATCCCATCGGCGGCCAGGGCGTGCAGGGCTGTGCGCCGATTCCAGGGGCGTCAGCAGGGCAGGGCGGTGCAAGTCCGCCCGCGCCGCCGCGCCCCACTGGGCGCTGGCACGATGCCTAGGGCGCAATTGCGCACTCCAGATCAACGTCGCTGGTTGGCACTGCAACCGCGGAGACGTCGCGTCTCTCTGCGGAGCGGACTGCGCTGAAGAAGTGCGCTGTCGAGGGCGCAGACGACTGCACGGTGGTGATGACCTATTCCAATCAGTGTTTTGCCTGGGTGGTCCCGGGTGTGGTTGGACCGGGTACCCAGTCCGGCATGGCACAGGCGCCGACCTTGGAAGAGGCCACAGCGCTTGCCCAGAAGGAATGCAGGGACGGTGCTGGCGATGCCTGCAAGCCCTTCTATTCAGACTGTGCCGAACCGACATTCGAGCGCTTCTGAGCGCGTTTGCAGAAGGGCATGCCGATGCCCGGGCACGGGGCCGTGCGGTGCGGTGGCAAATGAAAGGAGTAACAAGGTCATGAATATCCACGTTCTGCGCATCGGGCTGTTGCTGTTGCTGCATCTGGCCGCCTTCGCCGTCCATGCCGAGGGCGGCTGCCCATCAGGTATGTATCCCATCGGCGGCCAGGGGGTGCAGGGCTGTGCGCCGATTCCCGGGGCCTCCGGCGGTGCCGGGCCGGCCGCAAGCGCTGCGCCGGCGCGTCCCTTGGGGGAATGGCTGACACGTTGGGGGGCTGTGGTGGAATCGCCGTCCTCCAATCTCGTTGGCACTTCGGCAAACGAATCCAGCGAGGAGCGCGCGGTGGCTGTGGCCACCCGGAAGTGCGCCGCGGAGGGAGCGCAGGGCTGCAAGCCTACGGTGACTTACTACAACCAGTGCGTTGCCTTTGCTGTCCCGTCTTCCGGCAAGGGCCAAGGGTCGCTTGATACTGCGGCGGACACGGAGACCGTGGCACAGAACGCAATCGGAAACTGCAAGGACACCGGTGGCGGCAAGTGCCACGTTGTGTATGCGGAGTGCTCGCTTCCTGAATTCAGCAGATTCTGAACCGCGGGCGTGGGTAACGAAAATCCGCTCGGCGACTGCGAACCACGCAGGGGGCCGGCGCCATTCGTAGCAGGGTGAATCAATGAAAAGCATCGCCGCGCGCGTTTTCGCTGTGTTCGTCGGTTTGTCAGGTGTGGGCGCAGCCTATGCCGAGGGCGGCTGCCCATCGGGCATGTACCCCATCGGTGGCCAGGGCGTGCAGGGCTGTGCGCCCATGGGCGGCGCAGCAGGTTCGACGTCACAGCAGATGGCCTCGCCACCGCCCAGGCCCTTGGGCGAGTGGATCCGTACGTGGGGCGGAGTGGCGGTGTCTGAGACCACATCGGACGCAGGCGTGTCCACGGGGCAGCTGACCAAGAAGGAGGCCGAGCGCGATGCCATGGTCAAGTGCGCGAACAGCGGTGCTCGCGACTGCAAGGTGAGCGTCACCTACTTCAATCAATGCATGTCCTGGGTCGTGCCCAGTGGTCGCACGGGTAATGGCAGGTCCGGTATCGGCACCGGCCCGACACTGGAGCGTGCAGCCGAACTGGCGCAGGGGATCTGCCAGAACGACATGCCCGGCGCGTGTGCGATTGTGTATGAGAACTGCACCGAGCAGATCTTCAGACCGTACTGATGGTGTCGCCCACAGCGCACCCGCTTCGCGAAAGTCACAGTTTTTTTGTGACTGAAACCGCTCTTTCAGCGCTTACCCCTTCGACGTAACGAATGCCCTCGCGGTAAGCTCGCTTTGCGTCAGAAACATGACGCGTCGGTGCACTGCATGCAGGAGCTTTCCCGTCCATGAGGACTCTGTCTGTCCCGTCCCAGGGTGACGCTCGCCACCATCGCCGCGGCGACGGTGCCGGGGCTATGATCCGTTTCGACGGACAGCCCGGTGCAGGTGGACCTGGCGTCCGTGCCCGCGGAGCGGGTGGGCACCGGCGGCATGACATTGAAGGAGTGGGAGGGGATGGAGAACCGGAGTGGCGCGCACATGGACAATGCCCTGGCATTCGTTCCGTCTGGCGCGAACCTGCTGGAAGCCGTCAGGGGCGTGTGCAACGGCGACGGTGTGCAGTATCAGCTACTGGTGATCGACCAGCCCGCGCCGGAAGGCCTGGTGGCCGGCCAGCACGGTCCCAACCGGGTATTGCTGTTGCTGCGCGGTGACGGCGGCGGCCGCTGGCAGCTGGCCGCGCGCAACGACAAGCTGGTGCCGTGTTCGACCCGGGGTGGCCTGGCCGGCGACCCTTTTGCGTATGCAATGGTTGAGGAAGACACGTTCAGCGTGATCACCAACGGCGGCAGCCGGCAGCGCTGGAGCAGCACCTACACGTTCCGCTATGCCTCGGCGGAGCGGGACTGCTGGGTCGATACCGTGCGCCGCAAGGTGGTGGACATCGAAACCGAGGCGACCAACATCCGCGAATTCTCGGCGGCCGAAATCGGCCGGGTGCGATTCGAGGATTTCGATCCGGCCAGCGTCGCAGAGGTGACGCTTCCATGAGCCAGGCTTCAACCGGCGGGACGGACCCCGCGCTGATGACTACCCAGGAGTGGCACCGTGTCGAGGGATAGGGAGTCGCAACTGCTGCGGCAGGCGACTGCGGCAGGCATCGATTCGCCACGCGAACTGGCCAACTTCATGGCCCAGGCGGGGCACGAGTCGCGCGGCCTGTCGCGTCTGAACGAGAGCTTCAACTACACCCGGGGCATCTCGCAGATTCCGGTGGAAGCGGCGTGGCGCAACGGCAACGACGCACTGGAGTCGGCGCGCCAGGAGGCCCTGCGTGGGCGCCCGCAGGCGCTGGCCGAGCTGATGTACGGCGGCCGGCTGGGCAACGATGCGCCAGGCGATGCGCTGACCTACCACGGGCGCGGCTATCTGCCGCTGACCGGTAAGGACGCTTACGCGCGCGCCGGCCAGGCGCTGGATCTGGATCTGTTGAACCACCCCGAGCTGGCCGCGCAGCCCGAACACGCTGGTCGCATCGCGGTCTGGCAGTGGCAGCAGCACGTACCGGAGCAGGCGCGCGAGGATGTGCGCGAGGCAACCTATGCCATCAATGGTGCGATGAACGGGGTGGAGGATCGGCTGCGCCGCTTCGACGGCTGGCAGCAGAAGCTGACGCCCGACGTGATGGAGCGCCTGGGGCGTGGCGAGGTGGGCGAACGCGCCTCGGTGGCGCGTGACATGACCGATCCCAGCCACGTCGGCCATGGCCTGTTCCTGGGCGCGCGCAACGGCTTGCAGCAGCTTGGGCCGGGCAGTGGCCTGCGCACGCCGCAGGAACTGGACAATGCCGCTGCGGCCCTGGCCGCAGGCGCGCACAAGGCGGGGTTGCAGCAGATTGACCACGTGGTCGCTGGCGCGGACGGGCGCATGCTGTTTGCGGTGCAGGGCAACATGGGGGACCCGGCCATGCAGCGCTGTGCGGTGGAACGCGCGCAGGCCTCCCAGCAATCGCTGGAAGAAAGCAGCCGGCAACTGGCGACCGATGCCACTGCACGGCAGGAACAGTCGGCTTCGATCAACCGCGAGCAGGAACAGCAGCGCTCGCGATCGCTGTAAGCGCGGTCCGCCTGGGCACAGGCGTGGGATCGCATGGGTTGGGTGCCTGCGGGCGCCTTCATGGAACTTCCTTGTAGGGACACAACATGCAGAATCGTGAATCACCCGCGCGGCGTGCTGCCGCGCATCGCCCGCGCTGCGGCGTGCGCCTGGCGCCGTTGTGGGCGCTGTCGCTGGCACTGACCGCCACGCTGGCCCAGGCACAGGACGCGCCTGCTGCTGCGGAAGACGTTGCACCGGCAGTCGCTCCGGCAGTGGCGGCTGAGGCCGCACCGGCTCCGGCGCCTGCGCCCGTGGCCGAGGCGGCACAGGTACCGGCACCGGCGCCTGCCCCGACTGCCGAACCGGCAGCGGAACCTGCGGTAGCGGTAGCGGTAGCGCCGGCCGCACCGGAGGTGGTTGAAGCTGCTCCGGCTCTGGCTCCGGCTCCGGCTCCGGCTCCGGCGCCTGCGCCTGCGCCTGAAGCCGCACCCGCACCCGCAGCATCTGCCGCGCCGGTAGCCGAGGCGCCGGGCGCTCCCGCCGCTCCGCCGGCACCCGTCGCGCCACCGGCACCACCTGCACTGGCCGTAGTGCCGCTGCCGCCGGACCAGGCTACCGAGCGCCAGCTCGGCGCGCGTTGCCCGGTCGACCTGGCCGGGCGCTTGGCGCCGCAGGGCGATCTGATGATCGGCGCCTGCCAGGGCACGCTGCCCGCGCATCTGGCCGCATTGCTGGTGGCCGTGCCGGAACAGGACATCCTGCTGCCGCGCGCCTGGCGCGAACGCGAGGTGCGCCAGCGCGTGTGGTTCAAGGCCGTTGCTGGCTTCGGCGAGCGGCCGGATTTCATCGCCCGCCTGGGCGATATCTGGGTGCGTTCGTTCGAAGGCGCCGATCCGGCGGTCACCACCTATCTGGTGCAGGCGCCGTTCGAGTGCGCCGACCGGGCGTTGCCCAGCGACGCCCGTCCCGATCCGGTGCGCGTGCCGGCCGGTGCCTGCCAGCAGGCCTACGTCAGCCAGCGTGTGTACCAGATGGGGGCCGATGGCGTGGCCCAGGACGTCACCGCCAAGGTGATGCCGTCGGCACCGTCGATCACCGAGGCCGACCGCGCCCGCCAGCAGGCGCGCGAAGGCCGGGTGCTGCTGGACCACAGCAAGCTGCAGTACGGTCCGGCGCTGCGCTGGTACGTCCAGTATCCGGAATCGCCGCAGAAGACCGGCCCGCACGCATTCAGCGATTGGAATCGCGAACACCTGGCCTTCGTGGTCTGGAACGGGCAGAACTTCGAACTGCGCGAGCGTGTGGCGCGCAGGCAATGGCCGTGTGACCCGGTCGCGCCCGGCGATCGCGCCTGCGGTGGCTTCCCGGATTCGGGCCCGGATGTCTACGTGACGGCCGACAACGCGGCCGGCGACAGCACCGCGGCAATCTCCAGCCCGTAACGGCGCCATTGCGTGCTGCACCAACGGGAGCCGGCAGGTCCGGCTCCCGTTTGCGCAAGCCGTCGCCCGTCAGGAGGGCAGGGCGCGTGCCTGGCTCTGCACCAGCTCCTGCTGCGGGTCGCGTTCCTGGCTCTGGCGCTGCGCGGTCTGCTGCTCGATGCGCTGGGTGCTCTGTTCCAGCGGCGTGTGGGTGGCCACTGCGGTATCCACCGATACCCGCAGATGGCCGGGATCACCACTCTGGCCCTGCACCGCAAAACTGCGCGCGGCATCGCCGCTCATCACCACCTCGTCGATGCGCTGGCCGCCGGCGGCGTGCATTTCCGCTGCCAGTGAACCTGCCAACTGCGTGCTCATCGCATCGGGCGTGCGCCCGGCACGTGCGTCCAGGGCGTGTACGCCGCGCAGGGCATCGTTGAACAGTGGATTGCCGGCATGGTCACGTTCGGTAATGCCCGGCAACGGCGCCACCGGGGCCTCCCGCCGTGCCGGTTCGCCCGGCTGTAGCGGGCCGCGGCTGTGGTCGTAGATGTCGTACAGGTTGCCGGTGATGCCACGCGCGCCAATGGTGATGCCGCGGCGCACGCGCTCCACCTCGTTGCGGTACTCGCCGATCATCCGGCTGTTGTCGCGGGCCAGTTCCTGCGTGCCCGCGGTGTTCAAGACCGAATCGTCGCCGAGGAAGTTGCTGAGCTTGTGCGAGCCCAGTGACGAGGCCGCCGCGCCCAGCGCACTGTCGGGAATGAGCGCGCGGAAGCGGCTGTTACTGAAGCCCCAGCTGCCCAGCGTGTCGATTTCCTTCTGCGTGGCGTACATGCGCACGTCACCGAAGTGCTGCGAGGCCGCGCTGACCGGGTCGGCCGCCATTACGTGGTTGAGCACGTTGTGGCCGCCTTCGGGAATGCGGTAGGTCAGGCTGACCGCGCCGTAGGCGTTGAAGGTTTCGCCCTTCAGATCGAAGTGATGGGCCGAAATCTGCGCCAGCGTGCCGCCCAGCGAATGCCCGGTCACGCTTACTTCGGGGGTCTGGCCCAGGTCGCGGCCTTCCTTCTGCGCATAGGCCAGGGCGTGGCGGGTGAGTTCCAGTGCGTCGTTGGCCTGCAGGTTGCGCCGGGCCAGCACCATGCCGCCGTCGGTCAGGATGCCGTCGCGGCCGATCTGTTCGGTGCCACGGTGGGCGACCACGATCTCGTGGGTATCCACGCGCTGATAGATGGTGCCCTGGTAGCCGTTGAGGCGGTTGTTGGCGTGTTCCAGCACGCGGTAGGCGTGGCCATTGAGGATGACCGGCTGTTCCTGTGCTGGATCGTGGCGGCCGACCCGTTCGTCGCGGTAGGCATCGCTGGCCAGCGCGGCGTAGTCCTGGCTGGTCACGGTCATGGGCTGACCTCGTGCGCGCTCAGGGTGGCCGAGAACAGTGCATCACGCAGTTCGGCGCGGAAGCGGTTCGGGTCCTGCTGGCCGCTGGCGCCGTAGTCGGGCATGTCATCCACGCGCGGGTAGTCGCCGCGCGGGTAGTGGCGGGTTTCGGTGCGCCCACCCATGAACGGATCGGCGCCGAGGAAGGACAGGAAGCGGGTTTCGCCGTCGGCGCCGGTGGCCTTGAGCATGGCGCCGGCACCGCTGAACGACCAGGTGCAGACGCCGCGGCCGTAGTAGTCCTCGTCCAGCATGCGGTCCAGGTACACCGTGCCGCGATACTCGTTGTCGGCCACCTTGCGCAGGGTCACCGGCTCCTGGCTGGTGATGCGCGCGGGGGTGCCGGTTTCCGGCTCGATGTAGCCGCATTGGTCTTCGTTGGTGACGTCGTACTGGGCCACGCCTTCGACCACCGCGAAATCGCCGGGTGGGTTGGCCAGCCGCAGGACCAGTTCATAGGCCTTGCGGGGGGCGGGGTTGAGCTTTGCCAGGCCGCGCCCTCCCTGGGCGACGTTGGCGGCGGCGGAATCAAACTCCTGTGACATGAGAGCCTCCGGGCTGCAGGCGATCAGCAGCGACAGAACAACGCAGGGAAATGTGCGGCCGCGCATCCTCAGGCCGCCGGTGGGGCGGGGCAGGGACGGTGCGGCAACACGGCAGGCAGCGTCTGCAGATGTACAGCCGTGCGCGCGAACGCCAACGCAATGTGCACGGCAGGTCTCCTTTCCTTGGGGACGGGAGTTTTGATTATGGGAGGCCATGACGACACGCTGCCACCGCTTGCGGCCTGGTTCCGTCATGAATTTGACGCAAGCAGCCCAGCCGATGCCGTGGAAATGCCTGTTTGCACAAGGGCTTGCGCATGCTGCAGTACGCTGGAACCCGCTGCGGACGGGTGTCTCAATTCGTGAGGTGGATCAACAATTCACGCGGGGCGCATTACGCGGTGGACGTAACGGTTGCGTGAATCAGCGCCCGGGGCCATGGTGTGCGCGCTTCCATGGAGTTCCCCCGATGCCCTTGATCCGCCCCGAACAACCGGCCGACGTGGCCGCCATTCACGCCCTGACCGAGGCCGCCTTCCGCCAGGCCGAGCACAGCAGCCATACTGAGCAGTTCATCGTGGACGCGCTGCGCGACCGGGGCGAACTGACGGTGTCGCTGGTGGCCGAGCAGGACGGTGCGGTGGTCGGCCATGTGGCGGTGTCGCCAGTTGCGGTGAGCGACGGCAGTATCGGCTGGTTTGGCCTGGGGCCCATTTCCGTGCTGCCGGCCCGGCAGGGGCAGGGTGTGGGCGCGGCGTTGATGCAGGCCGCGATCGATGCACTGCGCAGCCAGCAGGCGCACGGCTGCGTGCTGCTGGGCGAGCCGGCCTACTACGGTCGGTTTGGTTTCCGCGCCGAACCGGGGCTGATCCTGCCGGGGGTGCCTGCGGAGTATTTCCAGACCCTGTGCCTGCAGCCGCCGATGGCGCAGGGCGAGGTGCGCTATTCGCCAGCGTTCGAGGCGACTGCGCCGCTGTGATGAGGTCAGAGCCGTTTTCCGACGGAGCGCGGCTCTGACCCCGGCGTCAAGGCGCCTGCCACGGGCGCGGTTCCGGCGCCGGCGGCGGAATGCGGTAACCACCGATGTGCGTCAGCAGTTCATTGGTGCGGCGTTGTTCGGCCAGCAGTTCACGCATCAGGCTGCGCACGCCGAAGATCGCGAACGGCACCAGGATCCACACCACGCTCATGACGGTGGCGAAGATGAAGAACAGAATCTGACCCCCCATTGCGGGCACTCCTTCCTTGGGAAAACGTCGAATCTAGCATTGTGGGCGGCCGGCCACCCGGCCTGCACGCGCCCGGGGCGTACAATGCCGGCCGTCCGGCGTGGCCGGGTCTTCACTGCGAGAACCACCATGAGCGATTCCCTGGGCGTGCCCGTGCAAGATGCTGACGAACACTGGATGCGCCACGCGCTGGCGCTGGCCGAGCGCGCGCAGCACGTGTTTGATGAGATTCCGGTGGGCGCGGTGCTGGTGGGCGCCGATGGCCAGGTGCTGGGCGAGGGCTGGAACCTCAACATCGCCAGCCACGACCCCAGCGCGCATGCCGAAATCGTCGCCATGCGCGAGGGCGGTCGGGTGCTGGCCAACCACCGTCTGGTGGGCAGCACTCTGTACGTCACGCTGGAGCCGTGTGCCATGTGCGCCATGGCCATCGTACATGCGCGTGTGTCGCGCCTGGTCTATGGCGCCAGCGACCCGAAGACCGGCGCCTGCGGCAGCGTGTTCAACCTGCTGGGCGATGCGCGACACAACCACCGGGTGGAGATCCATGGCGGCGTGCTGGCCAAGGAGGCCAGCCTGCGCCTGACCAACTACTTCCGCGCCAAGCGTGGCAAGCCACCGCTGCTGCTGGAAAACCACGCCGACGAGGCCTGAGCAGCGAAAGGGTATGATGGTCGCCCCTTTCCTATTCCTGCGGCGGGCCACGTGCCAGCCCGGCAACGAGACGACACGATGGCCGACAACGGCGCGAGCAACGAGCGACTGATCTGGATCGACCTGGAAATGACCGGGTTGGATACCGACAACGATTCGATCATCGAGATCGCCACGGTCGTGACCGACGCGCAGTTGAACGTGCTGGCCGAAGGCCCGGAATTCGCCATTCACCACCCGCTGGAAACGCTGGAGGCGATGGACGAATGGAACCGCAACCAGCACCGCCGTTCCGGGCTGTGGCAGCGCGTGCTGGACAGCACCACCACGTTGGGCCAGGCCGAAGCGCAGACCATCAACTTCCTGGCGCAGTGGATTCCGGCCGGCGCTTCACCGATGAGTGGCAACTCCATCTGCCAGGATCGCCGCTTCCTGCACCGGCAGATGCCGCGGCTGGAAAAGTATTTCCACTACCGCAACCTGGACGTATCCACGGTGAAGGAACTGGCCAAGCGCTGGGCACCGAGCGTGGCCGCGGGCCTGACCAAGAACAGCAACCACACCGCGCTGAGCGATGTGCACGATTCCATCGCCGAACTGCGCCATTACCGCCAGTTCATGGGTGAGCTGTCGGGCCTGCCGGTCGCCTGAGCGGGTTCGGATCCCTTTCCAGCGGAAAGGGCTCTGACCCCAGTAACGCCGGGCCGCCTGCCCGCGACGATCCGTTCAACTTCCCAGCGCTATGATCGGCCCCATGAACGAGCCGATCCTGCTGCCGCGCGATATCGCCCACGATGCCCAGGACTGGGGCGACCTGCAGCGGGCGGTCGCCCTGCTGGAGGCGCCTACGATCACCGCGCGCATGGCCAACCTGGTGGGCACGCCGCTGGAGTTCGCGGTGAAGGCGCTGCCGACTGCGGTGTCCGGTCGCATCCACGGCGCCGTGCAGGCCGCCTTGTCCAAGTCCGCGCAGGCGGCGTTGTGGAGCATGGGCAACACGCCCGGGAAATCCGCGTCCACCCGCTGGCACAAGCTGGCCGCAGCCACGTCCGGCGCGGTGGGCGGTGCGTTCGGCTTCGCCGCGCTGTTCATTGAACTGCCGGTATCGACAACGATCATGATGCGCGCGGTGGCCGATGTCGCCCGCAGCGAAGGCTTCGACCTGTCGCAGTTCAGCACGCGCCAGGCCTGCCTGGAGGTGTTCGCACTGGGCGGCAATTCGCCGCGTGATGATGCCAGCGAAACCGGCTATTACCTGGCGCGCGGCTTCACCACCGATGTGATGCGGCATCTGTCGGCCGAACTGGCTGGGCGCGTGGTGACCGGGCGCGACCTGACCCTGGGCGTGGCACCGAAGGAGGCCGGCAAGCTGCTGGCCAAGCTGGTGGAGAAAGTGGCGGCCCGCTTCGGCGTGGTGGTGACTGAAAAATTCGCCGCGCAGGCGGTGCCGATTGTCGGCGCCGCGGCGGGTGCAACGCTCAATACGATGTTCACCGACTACTACCAGGACATGGCGCGTGGCCATTTCATCGTGCGCCGGCTGGAGCTGAAGTACGGCGAGGATGTGGTGCGCGCGTGCTACGACCGCATTGCCCATGGCGGGGCGTTGATCGAGCCGACGCTGTAAGCGCGCATCGTAGAGGGTAGAGTCGACCGTTGGTCGACTGCTTTTCGCCGACCGGCCATGAAAGCCCGCGCTGCGCGCGATAGTCGACCAACGGTCGACTCTACCGCGGGGGCGGCCTTCATCCTTGCCTGAGCGGCACAACTGTTTTGCCAGACTGCGTCTGTTGCGTGCCCCGGCCGATCCCCATCCTTGTGGGCAGTCCCCCGCACGAGATGCTGCCATGTTGTTCACCCCCTATCGCCTGGGCCCGCTGCGCCTGCCCAACCGTATCGTGATGCCGCCGATGACCCGCTCGCGGGCGGCGGCCGGCAATGTCGCCACCGCGCAGATGGCGCAGTACTACGCGCAGCGTGCCAGCGCGGGGCTGATCGTGAGCGAAGGCACGCAGATCAGCCCGCAGGGCCAGGGCTATGCGTGGACGCCGGGCATCCACAGCGCCGAACAGGTGCAGGGCTGGCGGCAGGTGACCGACGCGGTGCACGCCGCTGGTGGCCGCATCTACGCGCAGCTGTGGCATGTGGGCCGCGTTTCGCACGTGGCCCTGCAGCCCAATGGCGCCGCGCCGGTGTCTTCGTCGGCGCTGCTGGCCGAGGGTGTGAAGGTGTTCGTGGATCCTACCGGCGCAGGCCCGGACGCCGGGGTGGGCGAGATGCTGCAGCACTCGATGCCGCGCGCGCTGGCCGAGGACGAGATTCCCGGCATCATCGCCGATTACGCCCACGCCACCCGCAATGCGCTCGCCGCCGGCTTCGATGGCGTGGAGCTGCACGGCGCCAACGGCTACCTGATCAACCAGTTCATCGATTCGCAGGCCAACCAGCGCACCGATGGCTACGGTGGTGCGCTGCAGAACCGCCTGCGCTTCCTGCGCGAGGTGGTGCATGCGGTGGTGGCGGTGGCCGGTGGTGATCGCGTGGGCGTGCGACTGGCGCCGCTGACCACCCTGCAGGGTGCGGTGGATGACACGCCGCAGGCGACCTATCTGGCTGCCGCGCATCTGCTGGGCCAGCTTGGCGTGGGCTACGTGCACATTGCCGAGGCCGACTGGGAAGACGCACCGGAGATGCCGGTGGCGTTCAAGCAGGCGCTGCGGATGGTGTACCCGGGCACGCTGATCTATGCCGGCAAGTACAGTGCCGAGCGCGCCGAGCAGGCGCTGGCCGAGGGCTGGGCCGATCTGATCGGGTTCGGCAGGCCGTTCATTGCCAACCCGGATCTGCCCGAGCGGCTGCGTACCGGGGCGGCGTTGAACGCACCGGACCGCGCGACCTACTTCGGTGGCGGAGCGGCGGGCTACACCGATTACCCGGTGCTGGGCGAGGCTGTCGAGGCCTGATGCTGGCAGAGGTGCCGACCAACGGTCGGCACTCACCGGCATCGGTAGCGCCGGGCCATGCCCGGCGGGAACCTGGAAATCAGGGCTTGTCGCGCACCAGCGCGTCGGCTTCCAGCACGCCGCCGTCCTTGCCGTGCAGGTACAGGTGCATGTCCTGCTGCGGGTAGGGAATATTGATGCCGGCCTTGTCGTAGCCCAGCTTGATCTGCTCCAGCAGCGTGACCTTGGTGCCGAAGTGGTCGGCCGACTTCACGTAGCAGCGGATGCCCAGGTTGATGGCATGCGCGCCCAGTTCGTACACCACCACGTCCGGTTCGGGCGTGGCCAGCACGCGAGGGTCGGCCTTCATCAGCGCCAATGCAGTGTCGCGCGCCTGCTGGATGTTGTCCTCGTAGCCGATGCCCACCACCAGCTCCACACGGCGGGTGGGTTCGGCGGTCAGGTTGATGATCGGCGCGGCGGTGATCAGCGTGTTGGGAATGGTGGTGTGCTGGTTGTCGGCGCCGGTGATGACGGTCTGGAAGATGCGCACTTCGCGCACGGTACCGGTCTGCCCGGCCACGGTAACCACGTCACCCACGCGGAACGGGCGCAGGGTCACCAGCATCACCCCGGAGGCGATGTTGGACAGCGAGTCCTTCAATGCCAGGCCGACGGCCAGGCCGGCGGTGCCGAGCACGGCCAGCAGCGGGGTGATCTGCACCCCCAGCGTGCCGATGGCCAGGATCACCACGATCACCAGCGAGGCGGCGTAGACCACGTTGCGCAGGAAGCTGCCCAGCATCGGGTCCACGCCCATGCGCGCGGTGGCGCGCGGCATCGCGTTGGACAGGCGACGGGCCAGCCACATGCCGATCAACAGCACCACGATGGCGGCCAGCAGCGGCACCCCATACGTTTCCAGCAGGCGCTCCCAGTCCAGCGAGTGGAACCAGGAAGCGGTGGCGGGGGCGGACGGGGCAGTGGCAGTCATGGGGGCTCCTTGGCAGGGACGGCATCGGCGTGCGCGCACGCCAGAAACAACAAACCCCGCAGTAGCGGGGTTTGCGTGCAGCGCCAGTATGGGCCGACGACGATGAACACGACGTCAGCCCATGCCACTACGGCATCAGCCGTTGGCCTTCAGCTTGGCCAGACGCAGCCAGGTGTCGACCACGGTGTCCGGGTTCAGCGACACCGACTCGATGCCTTCCTGCATCAGCCATTCGGCCAGATCCGGATGGTCGGACGGGCCCTGGCCGCAGATGCCGACGTACTTGCCCTTGGCACGCGCCGACTTGATGGCCATCGACAGCAGCTTCTTCACCGCCGGGTTACGTTCGTCGAACAGGTGCGCAACGATGGACGAATCGCGGTCCAGGCCCAGGGTGAGCTGGGTCAGATCGTTGGAACCGATCGAGAAGCCATCGAAGATTTCCAGGAACTCATCGGCCAGCAGTGCGTTGGACGGCACTTCGCACATCATGATGATCTTCAGGCCGTTCTCGCCCTGCTTCAGACCGTTCTGGGCCAGTACCTCGACCACCTTGCGGCCTTCTTCCAGGGTGCGCACGAACGGAATCATGACCCACAGGTTGTCCAGGCCCATTTCGTTGCGCACGCGCAGCACGGCCTGGCATTCCAGCGCGAAGGCGGCGGCAAAGCTCGGATCGACGTAACGGCTGGCGCCGCGGAAGCCGATCATCGGGTTCTCTTCGTGCGGCTCGTAGCTGCTGCCGCCGACCAGGTTGGCGTACTCGTTGGACTTGAAGTCCGACAGGCGCACGATCACCGGGTTCGGTGCGACCGAGGCGGTGAGGGTGGCGATGCCTTCGGCCAGGCGGTTCACGTAGAAGCTGACCGGATCGCCGTAGCCGGCGATCTTCTCGTCGATCTTCTTCTTGGTGGCCGCATCCTGGCGGTCGTATTCCAGCAGCGCATTCGGGTGGATGCCGATGTGGCTGGCGATGATCATTTCCAGGCGGGCCAGGCCGATGCCGGCGTTCGGCAGCTGGCCGAAGTCGAAGGCACGTTCCGGGTTGGCCACGTTCATCATGATCTTCAGCGGCGCCGCCGGCATGTTGCCCAGGTCGGTGGTGGTGCGCTCGAACTTCAGCTGGCCTTCGTAGATGAAGCCGGTATCGCCTTCAGCGCAGCTGACGGTAACCGGCTGGCCATCTTCAATGACCTTGGTCGCGTTGCCCGAACCGACCACGGCCGGCACGCCCAGTTCGCGGGCGATGATGGCCGCGTGGCAGGTGCGGCCGCCACGGTTGGTGACGATGGCCGAGGCGCGCTTCATCACCGGTTCCCAATCCGGGTCGGTCATGTCGGCGATCAGCACGTCGCCGGGCTGCACGCGGTTCATGTCGTCCAGGGTCTTGACCACGCGGGCCACGCCCGAGCCGATCTTGGCGCCGACGGCGCGACCTTCGGCCAGCACGTTGCCGCCCTTTTCGGTCAGCGCGAAGCGCTCGATCTGGGTGGCGTGGCTGCGCGACTTCACCGTTTCCGGGCGCGCCTGCACGATGAACAGCTTGCCGCTGACACCGTCCTTGGCCCACTCGATGTCCATCGGGCGGCCGTAATGCTTTTCGATCACCAGCGCCTGCTTGGACAGTTCCTGCACGTCCTCGTCGCTGATGGAGAAGGTGCTGCGCAGTTCGGCCGGGGTGTCTTCGATCTTGACGCGCTCACCGGGCACGTCCGAATACACCATGCGGATCGCCTTGCTGCCCAGCGAGCGGCGCAGGATCGCCGGCTTGCCGGCCTGCAGGGTGGGCTTGTAGACGTAGAACTCGTCCGGGTTCACCGCGCCCTGCACGACCATTTCGCCCAGGCCGAACGAGGAGGTGACGAAGACCACGTCACGGAAGCCCGATTCGGTGTCCAGGGTGAACAGCACGCCGGAGGAACCGACGCCCGAACGCACCATCAGCTGTACGCCAGCGGACAGGAACACGTCTTCGTGCTTGAAGCCGTGGTGCACGCGGTAGGCGATGGCGCGGTCGTTGTACAGCGAGGCGAACACTTCCTTGACCTTGTGCACGACATCATCGGCACCGGTGACGTTGAGGAAGGTTTCCTGCTGGCCGGCGAAGGAGGCATCGGGCAGATCTTCGGCGGTGGCCGAGGAGCGCACGGCCACGGCCACATCGCCGCCGCCGTTGTCGGCGCTCAGCTTGGCGTAGGCACTGCGGATGTCCTGGTCCAGCTGCGGCTGCAGCGGCGCATCGATCACCCAGCTGCGGATCTCCTTGCCGGCGGCAGTCAGCGCGGTCACGTCTTCGACGTCCAGCGTGGCCAGCTTGTCGAAGATGCGCTTGGACAGGTCGTTGTGTGCGATGAAGTCCTTGAAGGCTTCAGACGTGGTCGCATAGCCCCCGGGGACGGAGACGCCCAGACCGGCCAGGTTGCCGATCATCTCGCCCAGCGAGGAATTCTTGCCGCCCACGCGGGCCAGATCGGCCAGACGCAGTTCGTGCAACCACAGGATGTTCTCGTTCAAGCGCGATGCTCCGTTTGGCCATCGCCCGAGGCGGGCTGAGTGGCCGCGTCCGTAGGAAGAAGTCGATATGATGCCGGGCAGACCACCGTCGGCACAAGCTTGTGCTGGCGGCCCTTTTAAGCTTCGTAGGGGGTAAAAGCGCGCATGTCGACCATCCGACCGGTGTTCTACGTTTCCGATGGAACCGGTATCACCGCTGAAACCATTGGGCATAGCCTGCTCACCCAGTTCACCGGGTTCAGCTTCATTACCGACCGAATGTCTTTTGTCGATGACCCCGAAAAAGCGCGTGAAGCCTGTGCCCGGATCCAGGCGGCGGGGGAGCGCTACCAGGTTCGGCCGATCGTGGTGAACAGTTGCGTGGACCAGAGCCTGAGCCTGATCCTGGCCGAAAGCGGGGCGCTGATGCTGGATGTGTTCGCCCCGTTCATCGAGCCGCTGGAGCGGGAATTGGCCAGCCCACGCCTGGCCCGGGTCGGCCAGGCCCACGGCATGGTCGACTTCGACACCTACCACCGCCGCATCAATGCGATGAACTTCGCCCTGACCCACGATGACGGGATCGCGGTGAACTACGACGATGCCGACGTGATCCTGGTGGCGGTATCGCGGGCCGGCAAGACCCCCACCTGCATCTACCTGGCCCTGCATTACGGGGTGCGCGCGGCCAATTACCCGCTCACCGACGAAGACCTGGAGAGCGACCGCCTGCCGCCGCGCCTGCGCAACTACCGGCGCAAGCTGTTCGGCCTGACCATCGACCCGGACCGCCTGCAGCAGATCCGCCAGGAGCGCCGGCCGAATTCGCGCTACGCCAACCTGGACACCTGCAAGCGCGAGGTGGCCGCGGCCGAGGTGATGTTCCAGATGGAGCGGATCCCGACCCTGAGCACCACCCATACCTCGATCGAGGAGATTTCCAGCAAGGTGCTGGCCACGCTGGGGCTGCAGCGCGAGCTGTATTGACCGGTGCGGTCCGCCGGGCCCGGCGCTGCCAGGGGTTGGCCTGCGCGTGTCAGCCCCCACGTTGTATGGCCAACGTGTAGGATCGACCCATGGCCCACGCCTCGCCCCGAACCGAACGCATTCCCCGCCTCAGCCGGCTGAGCTGGCTGATGGGGCTGTACGCCGAGAATTACCGGCACCTGGTGCGCCTGTTCGCGCCGGCCGAACTGACCGCTGGCAGTTATGTTTCCTCGGTGGGCGACGGCCTGGACGTGCGCCTGGACGTGATCGAATGCCACCGCTACACGGTGGAGCTGCGCCTGACCTACGACCTGGCCGACCCGGTGACCGGCGAACCGGACCCCTCGGCCTATGTGCGCCTGTACCGGGATGCCCGCCAGGCCGAGACCACCCACTGCTACGTGGGCCGGCGCTGGCAGGACACCATGGGGCTGTACCCGCCACCGGCCGAGCTGATCAACCACCGCATGCGCATGAACACCTTCCTGGGCAAGTGGCTGGAATACCTGGCTGAGCGCGGCCATGGCGTGGCCACGCTCAGCCGCGACCCGGACGGCCCGGCAGCGATTTCGGCCGAGCGCCGCCTGTCGCTGGTGCGCTGATCGGCCATAATCGTGGGCTGACCCGCCGCCGGATCCGCCCCATGCCGTATACCCCGATCGTCGCCACCCTGGGCTATGTGCTGTCGCCCGATCGCCGCCAGGTGCTGATGATCCACCGCAATACCCGGCCCGGTGACCACCACCTGGGCAAGTACAACGGTCTGGGCGGCAAGGTCGAACCCAGCGAGGACGTGGCCGCCGGCATGCGCCGTGAGATCGCCGAGGAGGCGGGCATCGACTGCACGGCCATGCGCCTGCGCGGCACCATCAGCTGGCCGGGCTTCGGCAAGCACGGCGAGGACTGGTTCGGCTTCGTGTTCGTGATCGACAGCTTCGAGGGCACCCCGCACGGCGGCAACCACGAAGGCACCCTGGAGTGGGTGGACGTGGACAAGCTGGACACGCTGCCGATGTGGGAAGGCGACCGCAACTTCCTGCCGCTGGTGTTCGATGCCGACCCGCGGCCGTTCCACGGGGTGATGCCCTACCGCGACGGGCGCATGCAGAGCTGGTCGTTCAGCCGGCTGTGAGGCGGTCGGGCGCCACAGTGCTCGCCGGGCATGGCCCGGCGCTACGATTCCGCGCCCCCTGAGGTAGCGCCGGGCCATGCCCGGCGGGGTGGCTCAGCGGCGCTGGGCCAGCAGCAGGTGGAAATACTTGTCCCGCGTCTGCCCATCATTGCCGGCCGCCGTCTCGCGGTGCGCGCGCCAGCCGCACACACTGAACCCGGCCACGCGCAGGGCCAGCTCCAGCGCGTCCAGTTCGTGCAGGTGGAAATCATCGGTGAAGGGCAGGGTGCGCATGAAGGCGGCATCGACGAAGGCCAGGCACACGCGGCCACCCCGGCGCAGCACGCGGGCCAGCTCGGTCAGTACCGGGGCCAGGTCCGGCCAGAAGTACAGCGTGTTGACTGCCAATGCGGCATCGATGCTGGCATCGGCCACCGGCAGGGCGTGGGCATCGCCCGTGCGCAGCGCGGCGCGGCCGTCCAGCCCTGCCGACGCCAGGCGCCGGTTGCCGGCCTCGACCATGGCCGTGGACAGTTCAATGCCCAGATAGCGGCTGCCCTGGGCCTGCAGCAGCAGCGGCACGAAGGCTGCGTTGCCGGGGCCGATTTCCAGAACCTGCTCGTGATCGGCAACGGCCAGCAGTGCGATGGCGGCCTGGTTCAGCGCCGCATTGCTGCGGTTCATCGATTCGCCCACGGCCAGCGCGGCCTCGCCATGGGGCTGCCGCAACTGCGCGGCCAGCGTACGTGCATCCAGCATCAACATCGTCCGTCAAGGGGGGAGCTCGGACGTGGCGGCGGCGGGTCCGCCGTTGACCATAGCGCTGCGCGCCCAGGTTGGGAAGTAGGAAAACCCCGCAGCGTGGTGATGAGAAAATAGCCAGCGTCGCAGCCCCTGCGACCGGGTTGTCCACAGGGGGTGTGGATTACGCGTGGGCAACTTTGTGGATAAGCCGTGGCAGGCGCCACCCCTCTAGGCTGTCAAGATGGGTGGCGAAAAATTCACCGCAGGTGAGCAGGCGTGATGCCTGGGTGAAGGCTGGCCCTCGCCGCGCTGTTGTCCGCGCCGGTGGTCGCGGTACCCTGTGGCCCTTGATGCCCCGTGAGATTCCATGAAACGTCATTTCTCGATGCTGCGCGAATTCCAGCTGGCCGATTGGTTCACCCTGGCCAATGCGTTCTGCGGCACCGGCGCGGTGTTTGCCGCGATGCGCTTCCTGCAGGACGGTGAGCGGGGCTATCTGCTGTTTGGCATGGCGCTGATCCCGCTGGCCTTCATCTTCGACGCGCTGGATGGCCGCATCGCACGCTGGCGCAAATCCAGTTCCACTCTGGGCCGCGAACTTGATTCGCTGTCCGACGTGATCTCCTTCGGCGTGGCGCCGGCGGCGCTGGCCTATGCCTGCGGCATGCAGGGTGGCTGGGACTGGCTGGTACTGAGCTATTTCGTCTGCTGCGGCGTCAGCCGCCTGGCCCGCTACAACGTGACTGCCGAAGCCCTGGCCGGTGACGAGGGCAAGGTGAAGTACTTCGAGGGCACGCCCATTCCCACCAGCCTGGCGCTGGTGATCGTGCTGGCCATCGCCGCCGGCACCGATGCCATCGGCCGGGACATCTGGTTCGGGCAGTGGCAGATCGGCCCGTGGCAGCTGCACCCGATGGTGCTGTTGTTCGCGCTGTCCGGTTCGCTGATGATCAGCAAGACCCTGCGCATTCCCAAGCCCTGATGCAGCCCCGCGGAGGCGCACGATGACCAGCTCGGCCCACGACGCCGGCAGCAGCGATTTCGAAGCCCTGGCCCGGCAGTACTTCGGCGCCTGGGGCGATGCCCTGCGCCACGCCGGCGCGCCGGGCGCTCCGGCCGGTGATGACCCGGCCAGCTGGCAGCGCCTGTTCGACTGGTGGGGGCAGCTGTTGCCCGAACAGGGGCAGGGCGCGCCGGAAGACGCGCTGCGTCGCTTCCGCGAACAGGCCGGCAGCTGGTACGGCACCATGCAGGAAGTGGCCGCGCGCTTTGCCGGCCGCGATGCCAGCAGCGCCGATGTGGCCCAGGCCTGGCGCGAGGCGGTGAACGGGCAGGGCGAGGGCATGCTGCAGTGGATGCTGCAGGGCGCGCGCGGCAGCACCCAGGCCGGTGCGTCGGTGCCCGAATTCGCCGCCTGGCTGCAGCAGTGGCAGCTGCAGGCCGGCCCCTGGCTGCAGAGCCCGGCGTTCGGCCCGGGCCGCGAGCACCAGGCGCGCTGGCAATCCCTGCTGCGCGCGCAGGAGGAGTACCAGCAGCACTCGCGCGCCTACGTGGAACAGATCAAGCAGGCGCTGGAAGAAGCCTTCACCCTGTTCGAGCAACGCCTGGCCGAGCACGAACAGCCCGGCAGCCAGCTGACCAGTGCGCGGGCGATGTTCGACCTGTGGATTGAAGTGGCCGAAGAGGCCTATGCCAAGGTCGCCCTGTCCGAGCCGTTCCAGCAGGTGTACGCCTCGCTGGGCAACGCGCAGATGCGCCTGCGCGCAGGCCTGCAACGCGAGGTGGAACAGATGAGTGAACGCATCGGCCTGCCGACGCGGAGTGAGATGGATACCGCGCACCGGCGCATTGCCGAGCTGGAGCGCAGCCTGCGCCGCCTGCAGGCGCAGGTGGCGGTACTGGCCGGAACTGCAGCCGTGGACCCGGTGGCACAGCCGGCGGCGGCCAAGGTTAAGCCGGCGCCGCGCAAGGCAGCGAAGAAGGCGACGCCGGTGAAGAAGGCGGCGGCAAAGAAGACGCCTGCAAGGAACGCACCGGCCAAAAAGGCACCTGCCAAGAGGACCACCGCGCGTGCGACGCCGAAGGTGCGTGGGCGATGAAAGGGCCGCTGGGCTTCAATGCCGACGATCTGATGCAGGAAACCCTGGCCATGCAGCGCAAGCTGATGGAAGGGTTGAAGCTGCTGCCGCAGGTGGAGGACGTGGACTACGGCGCCACCGCCCGCGAGGAAGTCTGGCGCGATGGCAAGGTGGTGCTGTACCGCTTCGTGGGCGAACACGCGCCCGCCCGGCGCCGGCCCCTGCTGATCGTCTACGCGCTGGTGAACCGGCCCTACATGGTCGATCTGCAGGCCGACCGCTCGCTGGTGCAGAAACTGCTGGCACTGGGCCAGGATGTGTATGTGCTGGACTGGGGCTACCCGGACCGCTCCGAACGTTTTCAGACGCTGGAAGACTACCTGCTGCGCTATATCGACGGCGCCGTGGATGCGCTGCGCGCGCGCAGCGGCGAGCCGGTGGACATGCTGGGCATCTGCCAGGGCGGCGTGTTCGCCCTGTGCTACGCCGCACTGCGCCGGCAGAAGCTGGCCAGCCTGATCACCATGGTCACCCCGGTCGATTTCCATACCGCCGACAACATGCTGTCGCACTGGGCCCGGCAGGTGGACGTGGACCTGCTGGTCGATACGCTGGGCAACATCCCGGCCGACCTGATGAACGCCAGCTACCTGATGCTCAAGCCGTTCCGTTTGAACGTGCAGAAATACGTGGGCCTGCTCGACATCCTGGATGACAAGGCGGCGCTGGAAGATTTCCTGCGCATGGAGAAATGGATCTTCGACTCGCCGGACCTGGCCGGTGAGGCATTCCGTGACTTCATCAAGCAGTTCTACCAGGGCAACGGGCTGGTGAACGGCACCGTGCGCATCGGCGAAGAGGCGGTGGATCTGTCGCAAGTGACCCTGCCGGTGCTGAACATCTATGCCGAGCAGGACCACCTGGTGCCGCCCGATGCCTCGCGCGCGATGCGCGGGCGCCTGGGCACACAGGACTACACCGAGTCCAGTTTCCGCGGCGGCCACATCGGGATCTACGTCTCCGGCCGCGCCCAGCGCGAAGTCCCGGCCACCATCGACGGCTGGCTGAACGCCCACGACCGGTAGAGTCGAGCTTGCTCGACTGCCGAAGACGGGTAAGCTCCAATGCCCAGTCGACGGACAAGTGCATGGCCCAGCCGCCAGTTTTTGCCCGGAACAACGTAGCCTTCAACGACTCGGCGCCATCGGTCCCGATTGATCTGGTCGCAGCAATGGTGCCGGGCAGTTTCCCCGGCCGAGACGGTTTCATCGCGTTCTATGCAGCGCACAATGGAGGCTATTTCGACGGCGGCGCCGTCTTCTATCGAAATGCCTTCTACGAAGCGGCCTCAGACGAATTCAATCGACTGGAGTTGGAAGCATTCCATTACATCGAGGCGCCGCACATGCCTGCCAATCCGCGACTTGTGTCGATGGGTGAAGTGATGAAGTGGAGGAGGGATCACCATCCTGAGGCGCGGGCTTTCCTTGAATTCCATATCCCCTTCGCGGGTGACTGCGGCGACAATGACTACTGGATTGACCTTCGGACAGGTGCTGTGAAGTTCACGGTTTCATGGGACGGTATTCGCGCGAATGAGGCGATTCCTGTTGCGCCCGACTTCCTCGCCTTCTGCGCAAACATTCAACGCCGATCGTTGTAGAGTCGGGCTTGCTCGACTGCCGTTGGCGATGAACCGGAAACCACGATGTCCCGACGAACTCTTCTGATCCTCGCTGCAGTGCTGGCCGCCCCGCTGGCCCATGCCGCCCCCAGCCCACAGGCCCAGCGTGAAATCGCCCAGCTGATCGGCAGCCTGGACGGCTCGACCTGCCAGTTCCAGCGCAACGGCAGCTGGCATGACGCCGCCGCCGCCCGCGCGCACCTGCAGCGCAAGTACGATTACCTGCTGAAGAAGAAGCTGGTCGATACCCCCGAGCAGTTCATCGAGCGGGCCGCCAGCCAGAGCAGCATGAGCGGCAAGCCGTACCGGATCCGCTGTCCGGGCCAGCCGGAGCAGACCGCAGCGGCCTGGTTCGGCGCCCGCCTGCAGGCCCTGCGCCAACGCACGCCGTAGACAAGGGGCGGTGTAGAGTCGGGCCACGCTCGACTGCCTTTTCCGTAATCTGGGAGAACCGCCATGAACACCACGCCGAAAACGCTGTCGCGTTCACTGAACGACCGCATGATCGCCGGTGTCATGGGCGGCATCGCCCACCGTTTCGGCTGGAGCCCCACGCTGCTGCGGGTGGTCTATGTGCTGGTGTCGCTGGCGTCGGCCGCGTTCCCCGGCATCCTGGTCTACCTGATCCTGTGGCTGCTGATTCCCAACGAGGCCGATTGAACGCGGCCGCGTCCGGTCCGGTGCCGCTGTGGCTGCGCGCCGTGCAGGTGCTGGGCGCGCTGTGGACCCTCCCCAATTCGTTGATCGGCCTGCTGGCCGGGCTGGCGGGCCTGCTGGGTGGCGCCAGGCCGCGCTGGAGCGGCCGCGACTGCGCAGTGGTGTTCGACCGCTGGCCGTGGGGCCCGGGCGGGGCGATCACCCTGGGCAATGTGATCCTGCACACCGGCCACGATCTGGGCATGTGCTGCCGCACCTATGCGCACCAGGCGGGGTGGGGCGTGGAGCCGCTGATTCGGCTGGATGACCACGAGCGGGCGCACGTGTACCAGTACCTGGTGCTGGGGCCGTTGTACCTGCCGGTGTATCTGCTGTGCGGGGGCGTGAGTGCACGCAACCCGTTCGAGCGCGCGGCCGATCGCTACGCCCGGTTCGGGCACGGCTGGTGGCCGTAGGTTCCAGCCAACGGCGCAGCCCCTCGTGGCTGGGGCGCTGCATCTGATTCACAGGGTTGGCCGGGCAGGTGGGTTGCGCAGGGGACGCTGCAAGTACGTCCATGTAAGCTCGGTCGCCGCATCCATGCGGCTCACGCCCCTGCGCAACCCACCTGCCCGGCCACGGACACATTCCTGCGGCGGCCAGCCACGGAAAAGAAAAAGAAAAGCAGAAGCGGGTCGCGCGCTGCGCTTGCTCGCAGCCGAGCATGGCTCGGCTCTACAGGAAGCAAAGAGCCGCCGGCCAAGCTGCTCTGCTCTTGATCTTCTTTTTTCTCTTCGTGGGCGTGAGCACCCGGAAACTGTCGGGGGACGGGCGGGTTGGGGGCGCGGGACCGCAGGCGCCATGGATGGCGCCTACGAGCCCCCAAGGACGGGTTTACGGCGTGTCCCGCGGCCCCAATCCGCCCGGCCCAATCGCATGAGCCGCGTTCTACGGCCACCCACGAGGGGCTGCGCCGTTGGCTGGAAACCCTCGTTTGTTAGTTGGAGGTTAAAGATCCGTAAGCGTTCTGCTGTGATCGGGTCGTCATCTGCATGCAACCGATCGTCATTAGCCTTCGTGACGTTCCAGTCAGCTTGGTCGCGGTAAGCTCTACCCCGATGAGCCCACAAGTACCGCTCATCGTGCGCAGTACGCAGTAGCAATTTGGAGGAAGACATCACATGGCGATTGTTCTTTATGTCGGTGGTAGCAAGGACGGCGAGAAGGGCGTGGTGCCCTACGGCTTCAGCAAATCCCGCGCCGACACCGCGCTGGGGCCGGAGTTCTACACAGAGCGGTTCATGGAACTGCAGGGTGTCGGCAAGGTCCGCCTGATGGCACTGGAAAGCATGCGTGACGAGATCGTCATGCAGCGTGCGGCCCGTCATTACCGCTGACCTTCGCAACATGCGGCAGGGTGCGCCCACGTGCGCGCACCCGCGCCGGCATCCCAGCCGGGCCAGCACGGCCCCTTCCGCCAGGATGCCGGCGTCCCCACCCGGCGCTGCCGCCTGAACCCTGCTGCTGTCAACGCTTGTATGCCCGCGCCGGGCATGGCCAGAATGGGTCTTTCCCGTAACGCGGCACAGACCGGAAGCAATGCACGACGCCAAGAACGCCCAGAGCGCGCTCGCCCAGCAGATCGCCCAGACCATCGCCGTCGAGATCGGTGCCCAGTCCGCCCAGGTGCGTGCCGCCGTCGGGCTGCTCGACGAGGGCGCCAGCGTCCCCTTCATCGCCCGCTACCGCAAGGAAGTGACCGGTGGCCTGGACGATACCCAGCTGCGCAACCTGGAAGTGCGCCTGACTTATCTGCGTGAGCTGGAAGACCGCCGCGCCGCGGTGTTGGCCAGCATCGACGAGCAGGGCAAGCTGAGCGACGCGCTGCGCAACGACATCCTGGCCGCCGATACCAAGAGCCGGCTGGAAGATCTGTACCTGCCCTACAAGCCCAAGCGCCGCACCCGCGCGCAGATTGCACGCGAAGCGGGGCTGGAACCGCTGGCCGATGGCCTGCTGGGCGACCCCACCCAGGACCCGCAGGCCTTCGCTGCCACCTTCGTCGACAGCGATAAGGGCGTGGCCGATGCCAAGGCCGCGCTGGAAGGCGCACGCGCGATCCTGATGGAGCGCTGGGGCGAGGATGCTGCGCTGGTGGGCGAACTGCGCACCTGGCTGGGCGATACCGGCGTGATCCGCGCGCGCGTGGCCGAGGGCAAGGAAAACGAAGGCGCCAAGTACCGCGACTATTTCGAACATGCCGAAGCGCTGGCGAAGATTCCGTCGCACCGGCTGCTGGCGCTGTTCCGTGCCCGCCGCGAGGAAATCCTGTTCCTGGAGCTGGACCCGGGCAGCGATGCCGAGGCCGGCCACCAGTACGCCGAAGGGCGCGTGGCGCGCAAGGCCGGCATCGCCGACCAGGGCCGCGCGGCCGACCGCTGGCTGCTGGACGCCTGCCGCCTGACCTGGCGGGCCAAGCTGCATACCCACCTGTTGCTGGACCTGTTCAACCAGGCCCGCGAAAAGGCCGAGGCCGAAGCGATCGCGGTGTTCGGTGACAACCTGAAGGATCTGCTGCTGGCTGCCCCGGCGGGCCCGAAGACGGTGCTGGGGCTGGACCCCGGCATCCGCACCGGTTGCAAGATTGCCGTGGTCGACGCAACCGGCAAGCTGCTGGCCACCGAAACCATCTACCCGCATGAGCCGCGGCGGCAGTGGGATCAGTCGCTGCAGACGATCAAGCAGCTGTGCGCCCGGCACAACGTTGAACTGATCGCGATCGGCAACGGCACTGCCAGCCGCGAAACCGACAAGCTGGCCGGCGAGGCGATCAAGGCCATCGGCAACCCCAAGCTGCAGAAGGTGGTGGTCAGCGAAGCCGGTGCATCCGTGTACTCGGCCTCGGAATTCGCCGCCAAGGAATTCCCGGGCCTGGACGTGTCGCTGCGTGGCGCGGTGTCCATTGCCCGCCGCCTGCAGGATCCGCTGGCCGAACTGGTGAAGATCGAGCCCAAGGCGATTGGTGTGGGCCAGTACCAGCACGACGTGGACCAGTACCGCCTGGCGCGCGCGCTGGATGCCCGCGTGGAGGACTGCGTGAACGCGGTGGGCGTGTACGTGAACACCGCCTCGGCCGCGCTGCTGTCGCGGGTGTCGGGGCTGTCGTCCACGGTGGCCGAGAACATCGTGCGCCACCGCGATGACAACGGGCCGTTCAAGCGCCGCAAGGACCTGCTGAAGGTCGCGCGGCTGGGTGAAAAGACCTTCGAACAGTGTGCCGGCTTCCTGCGCATTGCCGATGGCGACCAGCCGCTGGACGCCTCGGCCGTGCACCCGGAAGCCTACCCGCTGGTCGAGCGCATCGTGGCCAGTACGGCGCGCCCGATCAAGGCGCTGATCGGTGATGGCAGCTTCCTGCGTGGGCTCAAGCCGGAACAGTTCACCGACGCCACCTTCGGCGTGCCGACCGTGCGCGACATCCTGAAAGAGCTGGAAAAACCGGGCCGCGACCCGCGCCCCGAGTTCAAGGCGGCGCGCTTTGCCGAGGGCGTGGAAGACATCAAGGACCTGCGCGAAGGCATGGTGCTGGAAGGCGTGGTCAGCAACGTGGCCGCCTTCGGCGCGTTCGTCGATATCGGCGTGCACCAGGACGGCCTGGTCCATATTTCGGCGCTGTCGGACACCTTCGTGAAGGACCCGCGCGAGGTGGTCAAGGCCGGCGACATCGTGAAGGTGAAGGTGCTGGAAGTGGACGTGGCGCGCAAGCGCATCGCCCTGACCCGGCGCCTGGACGATACCCCGGGCCAGGCCACCAGCCGCCCCGGTGCGCGCGATGAGCGCGGCCAGGGCGGGCCGGCGCGGCGCGATGGCGGCGCAAACCGCGGCCCCAACCGCGGCCAGGGGCAGGGCGCTGCGCGTCCCGCAAGCTCGGCGCCGCCGGCCAACAATGCCCTGGCCGAGGCCTTCGCCCGGGCCAAGCGCAGCTGAGCCATCGCCCCCCGGCCACGCCTGCCGTGGCGGGGGGACTTGTCGGCCCTCCCCGGCGTGCGCACACTGGCGCCCATGGGGGGCCGCGGGCCGCCCTGCAGGGCGCCGGGGAGGGCCATGACGCCAGCACGAGCCGCCAACGCGACCGCAGGCTGCAGCGCCGGGCTGCGGCTTGGCTGTGCCCGCCGTTCCGCGCGGGGGCGCCGATGACCGGGCACGGCCACGACGCCAACGCCAACGCGCTGCTGGAGCGGCGCCTGCAGGAACTGTCCGAAGAACGCCGCCGTCTGGCGATGATCATCGAAGGTACCGCCGCCGGCACCTGGGAATGGAACGTGCAGACCGGGCAGATGCGGGTGAACGCGCGCTGGGCCGAGATCGTCGGCTACCGCCTGGACGAGCTGGAGCCGATCTGCCAGGAAACCTTCATCGCGCTGGTGCACCCCGACGACCTGGCCCATTCCGACGCGGCGCTGGAGGCGCACTTCCAGGGCCACAGCGACCATTACCGCTGCCTGCTGCGCATGCGCCACAAGAACGGCCAGTGGATCTGGATCCACGACCGTGGCCGCGTGTACGAATGGGACGGGCAGGGGCGCCCGCTGTGGATGGCCGGCGCGCATGCCGACGTGACCGAACTGCAGATGGCGCGACAGGACGCTGCCGACATGCGCCATCGGCTGCAGGCGGTGGTCGATGCGTCCGACGAAGTGGCGGTGATCGCTACCGATACCGAGGGGCTGATCACCCTGTTCAACACCGGCGCCGAACGCCTGCTGGGCTACGCCGCCAGTGAGGTGGTCGGCAAGCTCAACCCCGGCGTGTTCCATGACCCGGACGAGATGCATGCCTACCTGGCCCCACTGGCCGACGCCGATGGCCAGCCACCGTCGGTGTTCCAGGCACTGACCGCGCAGGCGCAGGGCCAGACCTTTTCGCGGCAGTGGACATTCCTGCGCAAGGACGGCCAGCGCCGCCAGGTGCGCCTGTCGATCAGCCGCATGGACGGCGCCGACGGCGAGCGCATCGGTTATGTCGGCATGGCCATCGACATCACCGAGATCCTGCAGGCGCGTGCCGAAGCGCGGCTGGCGGCGGACAAGTTCGCCGGCGCGTTCACCTCCGCGGCGCTGGGCATGGCCCTGGTGTCGCTGGAAGGGCGCTGGCTGGATGTGAACGATGCGCTGTGCCGCATCCTGGGCTACCCGCGCGAAGAACTGCTGCAGGTCGACTTCCAGCGCCTGACCCACCCGGCCGACCTGCAGACCGACCTGCAGCTGGTGCAGGACCTGTTGAGTGGCCGGCGCAACCACTACCACCTGGAAAAGCGCTACCTGGACCGCGATGGCAACACCATCTGGGCGCGTCTTTCCGTCTCGCTGGTGCGCAACGAACGCGGCGAGCCGCTGCATTTCGTGTCGCAGATCCAGGACATCACCGGCCAGCGCAGCAGCGAACAGCGCCTGTTCGAAAGCGAGCAGCGCAGCCGCATCACCCTGGATGCGGTGGCCGACCTGGTGCTGAGCGTGACCCTGCAGGGGCGCATCGAATACGCCAATGCCGCCGCGGTGCGCATGCTGTCCGGCGACGGCGCGCTGACCCTGGCCGGGCACAACGTGAAGGACGTGCTGGCGCTGACCACCGAGTACGCGCCGAACTCGGTGCTGGACGTGGCGGTGCTGCTGGACCCGGACAGCAATGCGGTGGACCTGCATGCCGACCTGCTGCTGCGCCTGGGCACGGCCACGGTGGCGGTGGACCTGACCCGGGCCTGGCTGCGCGACGATGAAGGGCATGTGCGCGGTGCGGTGTGGGTGCTGCGCGATGACACCCAGCAGCGCGCCCGCCAGCGCGAAGCCCGGCACCTGGCCGAGATGGACCCGCTGACCGAACTGAGCAACCGCCGTGGCTTCGAGGTGCACCTGCAGCAGGCGATCACCCATGTCGAGCGCACCGGCCAGGCCGCGTCGCTGATGTACATCGACCTGGACCGCTTCAAGCCGGTGAACGACACCTGGGGTCATCTGGCCGGCGATGCGGTGCTGTGGGCGGTGGCCAGCGTGCTGCGCCATGGTGTGCGCGATTCGGACGTGGTGGCCCGGCTGGGCGGCGACGAATTCGCGGTGATCCTGTCCGGCTGCGGCCCGCGGCGCGCTGCACGCATTGCCGGTGAACTGCTGAACACCCTGGCCGCGCTGGCCATTCCGTGGGACAAGGCGGTGCTGCGCATCGGCGCCAGCATCGGCATTGCGCCGCTGGCGCCGGGCATGGGCGTGGACCAGGCGGTGGCCGCCGCCGACGCGCAGTGCTACCGGGCCAAGGCGCTGGGCCGCAACAACGTGCAGGTGCAGGGCCTGACTGCAGATCTGCCACCCGAAGACGGCGACGGCGGCTGAACCGGCCCGTACCAAGGGCCCGCATGAAGGATGTTTCATTTGCCCGCCCCGGCCGATTTGGCGAGCATGGGCGGGTCTGAGCACCCCAGGACCCCATGTCGCGCGTACTGACCATCGAGGACGATGCCATCACTGCCCAGGAAATCGTGGCGGAGCTGGGCAGCCATGGCCTGCAGGTGGACTGGGTGGCCGATGGGCGCGAAGGCCTGGTGCGCGCGGCCAGTGGCGAGTACGACGCCATCACCCTGGACCGCATGCTGCCGGGGCTGGATGGCCTGGCGATCGTGACCACCCTGCGCCGCATCGGCGTGAACACGCCGGTGCTGATGCTCAGTGCGCTGTCGGACGTGGATGAGCGCGTGCGCGGCCTGCGCGCGGGCGGCGACGATTACCTGACCAAGCCGTTTGCCTCCGATGAAATGGCCGCGCGGGTGGAGGTGCTGCTGCGCCGCCGCCAGCAACCGGCCGGCAACGATACCGCGCTGCGCGTGGGTGACCTGCAGCTGGACCTGCTGGCGCGCACCGCACAGCGCGGTGGGCGCACCCTGAGCCTGCTGCCGACCGAGTTCAAGCTGCTGGAATACCTG
Source organism: Stenotrophomonas sp. B1-1 (assembly GCF_010894375.1). NCBI lineage: Bacteria > Pseudomonadati > Pseudomonadota > Gammaproteobacteria > Lysobacterales > Lysobacteraceae > Stenotrophomonas > Stenotrophomonas sp. B1-1. The sequence goes on from NZ_JAAIUZ010000030.1 coordinate 83,541, forward strand.
ATGCGCAATGCCGGCCAGGTGCTGACCCGCATGATGCTGTTCGAGGAAGTGTGGGGTTACCACTTCGACCCGGGCACCAACCTGATCGATGTCCACATCGGCCGCCTGCGGCGCAAGCTCGACCTGCCCGGCGGCCCTTCCATGATCCGCACCGTGCGGGGTTCGGGTTATGTCCTCAGCGAAGCTGTCTGACGGCTGGCGCTCGTCCAGCAGCCGCTTGCTGGGCCTGTACAGCCTGCTGTTCGTGGCGTGGTGCAGCGTGCTGCTGGGTGTCCTGTACTGGCGGGTGTCGCATTACCTGGATGACCTGGCGCAGTCGGCGCTGCTGCAGCGTGCGCATCTGTTCGAACACTTCACCGGCGATGCACTGTGCGAGGCGCTGCGCGAGAACCGCCGCTACGACGTGCACGGCATCGATGCCTATGGGGTGTTCAGTGCAACAGGCACGCCGTTGGCGGGCCCGCTGAAGGCGCTGCCCGCGCAGCTGCCGCTCGATGGCCAGGTGCACCGGGTCAGCGGATTGCCCTTGTCCGATCCGACGGCGGTGGGCAAGCGCGGCTTCGGCCTGGCCATGCCCACCCGCGATGACCGCGTGCTGGTGCTGGTGCGCTACAGCGGGCCGTTGAACGAAGTGAACCACCTGATCCTGGACGCGTTGCTGTGGGGGGTATCGCTGACCCTGCTGCCGGGCCTGCTGGGCTGGCATCTGCTGCGGCGGCGCCCGCTGCGGCGCATCCAGGCGATCGAGCAGGCCACCGCGCGCATCGTTGCCGGTGACCTGGGGCAACGCCTGCCGGTGGCCGATCGCCGTGACGAGCTGGACATGCTGGCGGCCATCGTCAACGCCATGCTGGACCGCATCGAGCAGTTGATGACCGAGGTGAAAGGGGTCTGCGACAACATTGCCCACGACCTGCGCACGCCACTGACCCGCATGCGCGCGCAGTTGTATCGGCTGCGCCAGCAGTTGGGCGAGGGCGACACGCAGGCCGTGGCGCTGGACCAGGTACTGGATGAAACTGATACGTTGATGGCGCGCTTCCGCGCGCTGCTGCGCATTTCTGAACTGGAGGACCACCAGCGGCGCTCCGGTTTCGTCGAGCTGGCGCCGGAGGCGCTGCTGCAGGAAATCCATGCCTTCTACGCGCCATTGGCCGAGGAGAAGGAGCAATGGCTGCGGCTGGAAGTGGCGGCGGACCTGCCCAGCGTGGTGGGTGATCGCGGGCTGTTGTTCGAAGCCATCGGCAACCTGCTGGACAACGCGATCCGGTTTGCGCCCGAAGGCGGGCGCGTGCAGTTGTCGGCGCGTGCTGAGGCCGGGGCGACGTGCATCGTGGTGGAAGATTCCGGGCCGGGCATTGCCGAGGCCGAACGTGAGCTGGTGTTCCAGCGTTTCCATCGCAGCGAGGCAAGCCAGGGCGGCGGCTTCGGTCTGGGGCTGTCGATCGTGGCGGCCATCGCCGGCCTGCACGGTTTCCGGCTGGGGGTAGGGCAGTCGCCACTGGGCGGCGCCAGCTTCAGCCTGCTGTGCCGGCCGCAGGTGTTGTAGGGGGGAGTGTTTATGCAGGGCTTGCAGCCCTGCACCCGCTCAACGCAACGGCAAAAGCTGGGCATCCGTGGGATGGCGGGGTGGGTCCGGTTGCGGGGGACGGCGCAAGTACGTCCATGTAGCCTCGGTCGCGCCATCCATGGCGCTCACGCCCCCGCAACCGGACCCACCCCGCCTTCGACAGTTGTCCGGTGGCCAGTAGATCCACGCCATGCGTGGATGCTTTTCGAATTCAATTCGAAATCTTCGATTCCGATTGAGATTCATCCACGCATGGCGTGGATCTACCAGATCGCTGGAATCTGTCAGAGGTGGGGCGGTGTCGGATTGCGGGGTGTCAGCCGCATGGATGCGGCTGCCAAGCCTACAAGGACGTACTTGCGGCGTCCCCGTAATCCGACACCGCCCCGCCATCCCACGGAGGGCCCGCTGTTGACGTTGAAGTTGACGTTGAGCGGGTGCAGGGCGCAGCCCTGCCGAACACCCCTTTCATGAAATATGTTTCATGCGCGGCACAGCCTTGTTTTAGGCGCCAGCAAGGATACTTCACGGCCTGCGCTGCCCGCGGTGGGCAGTGGCACTGTTGGAGAGCTGCATGCTCGGCTTGGTCAGGACCGCGCTCAACAAGCCTTACACCTTCGTGGTGATGGCCATTTTCATCTGCATTGTCGGCCCGCTCAGCGCGCTGCGCACGCCCACCGATGTGTTTCCCGATATCGGCATTCCGGTCGTGGCCGTGGTCTGGCAGTACACCGGCCTGTCGCCCGATGCGATGGCCGGGCGCGTGATCTCGCCCTACGAGCGCGCGCTCAGCACCACCGTCAATGACATCGAGCACATCGAATCGCAGTCGCTGGCCGGCATGGGCGTGGTCAAAGTGTTCTTCCAGCCGGGCGTGGATATCCGTACGGCCAATGCGCAGATCACCGCCATCTCGCAGACCATCGTCAAGCAGATGCCGGCCGGCATGACCCCGCCGCTGATCCTCAACTACAGCGCCTCCACCGTGCCCGTGCTGCAGATGGCGTTCTCCAGCCCCACGCTGGGTGAATCGCAGATCCGCGACCTGGCGCAGAACAGCGTGCGCCCCCCGCTCACTTCTATCGCCGGCCTGGCCATTCCCGCGCCCTACGGCGGCAAGCAGCGGCAGATCACCCTGGACCTGGACCCGCAGGCGCTGGCCGCCAAGGGCCTGTCGGCGCAGGACGTGGGCAACGCGCTGGCGGCGCAGAACCAGATCACCCCGGTGGGTACGGCCAAGCTGGGCAGCAATGAATTCACCGTGCTGCTCAACAACAGCCCCAGTGACATCCAGGCGCTGAATGATCTGCCGATCCGCACGGTGAACGGTGCAGTGGTGACCATCGGCCAGGTGGCGCACGTGCGCGACGGCTCACCGCCGCAGACCAACATCGTGCGGGTGAACGGCGGCCATTCGGTGTTGATGGCCGCCCTGAAGAACGGCGATGCATCCACGCTCACCCTGGTCAGCCGCATCCGCGACATGTTGCCGCAGATCAGCGAGACCCTGCCGCCGTCCCTGAAGATTTCGCTGTTGGGCGATGCCTCCACCTTCGTGCGCGAATCGATCGGCAGCGTGGCCCGCGAGGGCATCATTGCCGCACTGCTGACCAGCGTGATGATCCTGGTGTTCCTGGGCAGCTGGCGCTCGACGGTGATCATCGCCGCGTCCATTCCGCTGGCGGTGCTGTCGGCCATCGCGCTGCTTTCGGCGGCGGGGCAGACGCTGAACGTGATGACCCTGGGTGGCCTGGCGCTGGCGGTGGGCATCCTGGTGGACGATGCGACGGTCACCATTGAGAACGTCAACTGGCACCTGGAGCAGGGCAAGGGCGTGCGCGAGGCGATCCTGGACGGCGCCGCGCAGATCGTCGGCCCGGCGTTCGTGTCGCTGCTGTGCATCTGCATCGTGTTCGTGCCGATGTTCCTGCTGGACGGCATTGCCGGCTATCTGTTCCGGCCGATGGCACTGGCGGTGATCTTCGCCATGGCCAGTTCGTTCGTGCTGTCGCGCACCCTGGTGCCGACCATGGCGCTGTACCTGCTGAAGCCGCACCGGGTGGAAGGGGGCGTGGGTCACCACCCCGAAGATGCCTTCCTGAACCACCATGAGGGCGACCACCCGCAGCATCGCCGCGCACGTCTGGCCGCGATGCTGGTGCGCTGGCAGCAGCGCTTCGAGTCTGGATTCTCTGCGGTGCGCGACCGCTACCACGCGCTGCTGGGGATGGCGTTGGCCAACCGCCGACGCTTCCTGGTCGGCTTCATGGCCTGCGTGCTGGTGTCCTTTGCGTTGCTGCCCACCCTGGGCCAGGACTTCTTCCCGGCCACCGAAGCCAGTGCATTGTCGCTGCACGTGCGGCTGCCGCTGGGCACGCGCATCGAGGAAACCGCAGCGGCCTTCGACCGCATCGAAGCGCGCATCCGGCAGGTGGTGCCGCCGCACGAGATCGACGCCATCGTCGACAATCTGGGCCTGCCGATGACCGGCATCAACATGGCCTACAGTGCCAGCGGCACCATCGGGCCGCAGGACGGTGACATCCAGGTCTCGCTGAAGCCGGGCCACGGCGATGCCGCCGCGTATGAAAAGCGTCTGCGCGAAGTACTGCCGTCGGCCTTCCCCGGCACCAGCTTCGCCTTCCTGCCGGCCGATACCAGCAGCCAGATCCTGAACTTCGGTTCGCCCGCGCCGCTGGATGTACGCATTGCCGGGCCCGATGCCGTCGGCAACCGCGCCTATGCGCAGGAACTGCAGCGCCGCCTGCGGCATGTGCCGGGGCTGGTGGACCTGCGCCTTCAGCAGCCCGATGGCTACCCGACCCTGCAGGTGGACGTGGATCGTCTGCGTGCCAACGGGCTGGGTATCACCGAACGCGATGTGACCAACAGCATGGTGGCCTCCCTGGCCGGTAGCGGGCAGGTGGCGCCCACGTTCTGGCTCAGCCCGAAGAACGGCATCTCCTACAGCGTGGTGGCCGCCACCCCGCAGTACCGCATGGACAGCCTGGCGGCGCTGCAGGCACTGCCGGTGACCGGCAGCAGTGGCACGCCGCAGGTACTGGGCGGCCTGGCGCAGATCCAGCGCGGTTCCAGCTCGGCGGTGGTCAGCCACTACAACGTGCAGCCCACGCTGGATCTGTACGCCAATGTGCAGGGCCGCGATCTGGGTGCCGTGGCGGCCGACGTGCAGCACGTGATCGATGGCATGGCCGGCCAGCGCCCGCGGGGTACCCAGGTCGGCCTGCATGGCCAGATCGATGCGCTGCATGTGGCCTTCACTGGCCTGGGCTACGGCCTGCTGGCCGCGATCGTGCTGATCTACCTGCTGATCGTCATCAACTTCCAGTCCTGGACCGATCCGTTCGTGATCATCACCGCGTTGCCCGCCGGCCTGGCCGGGGTGGTGTGGATGCTGTTCCTGACCCACACCACGCTGTCGGTGCCGGCATTGACCGGGGCCATCCTGTGCATGGGCGTGGCCACGGCCAATTCGATCCTGGTGGTCAGCTTCTGCCGCGAGCGCCTGGCCGAGCATGGCGATGCCGCCAAGGCCGCGCTGGAAGCAGGCTTCACCCGTTTCCGCCCGGTGTGCATGACCGCCCTGGCGATGATTCTGGGCATGCTGCCGACCGCACTGTCCACCGAACAGAACGCGCCGCTGGGCCGCGCGGTGATCGGCGGCCTGCTGCTGGCGACCTGCGCCACCCTGTTGTTCGTGCCGGTGGTGTTTGCCCTGGCCCATTCCCGCAAGTCCGAAACCGCCCCCGCCGGAGAGCCCCTGCATGTCTGATGCTTCCTTGCCGCAGGCGCCGCTGCGCCGCCGTCTGATCCTGGGGGCTGCCATTGCCGTGGCGGTCGTGGCCGCTGGCCTGGCGCTGCGTGCGCAGCAGGCCCATGCGGTGGGCGAATGGACCGAACAGCAGGCCGTACCGGCCGTGCAGGTGGTCACCGCCGGTGCGCAGGGCGAAGCGGGCACGCTGACCCTGCCGGCGCACCTGGGGGCCTGGACCGAGGCGCCGATCCATGCGCGCGTGGGCGGCTACCTGAAATCCTGGAACGCCGATATCGGCCAGTCGGTGAAGGCCGGCCAGGTGCTGGCGGTGATCGACAGCCCGGAACTGGACCAGCAGATTGCCCAGGCGCGTGCGCACCTGCTGCAGGCGCAGGCGGATGCAGCGTTGGCCAAGGTCAGTGCCGAGCGCTGGCAGGGCATGCTGGGCAGCCACTCGGTATCGCGCCAGGAAGCCGATGAGAAGCAGGCCAATGCCGTGGCCGCGCAGGCCAGCGTGGAAGCGGCGCAGGCCGACTATGCGCGGCTGCAGGAACTGGGGCGCTACCGCACGCTGCGCGCGCCGTTCGACGGCACCGTTACCGCACGCCTGACCGACGTGGGCCAGCTGATCCGCGCCGATGACAGTGGCCGCGAACTGTTCAACATTGCCGATACCCGCCGCCTGCGGCTGATGGTGCCGGTGCCGCAGAACAGTGCGGCCAGCATCCAGCCGGGACTGCAGGCCACGCTGCAGGTGCCCGGTCTGGCCGGCCGCCATTTCACCGCCACGCTGCAGGGCGATTCCAGCGCGATCGACCGCAGCTCGGGCACGCTGCTGGCGCAGTTCGTGGTGGACAACGCCGACGGTGCGTTGCTGCCCGGCAGTTATGCCGAGGTGACCCTGCCGCTGCAGGGCGGCGCCGACGGCGTAAGCGTACCGGCCGAGGTGCTGATCTTCCGTGCCAAGGGCACCCAGGTGGCGGTGCTGGATGCGCACGACGTGGTGCATCTGCGCGACATCCATATCGCCAGCGACCTGGGCAGCACGCTGCGCATCGACCATGGCCTGAAGGCCGGCGAGCGGCTGATTCCGAACCCACCCGATGCATTGCGCGAGGGCGATCACGTGCGCGTGGTGGCCGCGGTCAAGGAGCCGGCCCATGCGCGCGGTTGAGGGCGGCGTTGCCGCGTCGCTGGCCTTGCTGCTGGCTGGCTGTTCGCTGGCGCCAACCTACCAGGTGCCTGCGGTCGATGTGCCGGTGGCCTACGAGCAGCCGACCGCTGCTGCGGCGCAGCCGGCACTGGCGCGGGACTGGTGGCGGGCATTCAACGACCCCGTGCTGGACCAGTTGCAGGTGCAGTTGCGCCAGGCCAACCCGAACCTGGCGCTGGCCGTGGCGCACTACGATGCCGCACGCGCTGCCGCGGGCGAGGCCGCCTCGGCACGCCCACCCCAGGTCGGCTTCAGTACCGGCCCGATGCGCCAGCGCCAGTCGGATGACAAGCCGCTGCGCAGTGCCACCCAGCCAGCGGTGTATGACAGCAATGCGGCCACGTTCTCGCTGTCCTTCGATCTGGATCTGTGGGGCCGGCTGCGCAACGCGGCGGCGGCCGGGCATGCGCGCGCGCAGGCCAGTGCAGATGACCTGGCCGCGGCACGGCTCAGCCTGTCCCAGCAGTTGACCGCCACCTACCTGCAACTGCGCAACACCGAGGCACAGCAGGCCATCCTGCGCGACAGCATCGACGACTACCAGCAGGCGCTGCGCCTGACCCAGGACCGCTTCCAGGGCGAGATCGCCTCGGAGCTGGATGTGGCGCGCGCACGCCATCAGCTGGCCAGCGCGCAGGCCGATCTGGATGCGCTGCAGGTGCACCAGGCCATGCTGCGGCACGCGCTGGCCGAGCTGGTGGGGGCGCCGGCCAGTGGCTTCAGCGTGGCGGCAATGGCACAGGCGCCGACCCTGCCGCAGGTGCCCGCCGATCTGCCCAGCGCCCTGCTGCAGCAGCGCCCGGACATTGCCGCTGCCGAGCGCCGGGTGTTCGCTGCGAACGCTGGCATCGGCGTGGCGCGCGCGGCATGGTTCCCGCAGCTGAGCCTGACCGGCCTGTTCGGTGGCCAGACCTCGGGCAGCAGCGCGCTGCTGGATGCCGGCAACCGCTACTGGGCGCTGGGCCCGCTGGCGGCATTGCCGGTGTTCGACGGCGGCCGGCGCAAGGCCGCCAAGGCCGAGGCTTATGCCGAATTCGATGCGGCCTCGGCGCAGTACCGGGCCACGGTGCTGGCGGCGATCCGTCAGGTGGAGGACCAGCTGGTGCAGTTGCATGGCCTGGCCGACCAGCGCGGCCACGAGGAAGAAGCCGTGCAGGCCGCCCGCCGTACCGAGCAGATCGCCCGTGACCGCTACGCCGGTGGTGCGGTGAGCTATCTGGACGTGGTGACCGCACAGACCGACGCGCGGCAGGCGCAACTGGGGCTGCAGGACATCCAGAGCCGCCAGCTGCAGGCAAGCGCCGCCCTGATGGCCGCCCTGGGCGAGGGCTGGTCGGTGGCGGCAGACGCGCGCGACTGAGGGTGTCTCACCCTGTGAGAGGGCGGGGCGGAACAATGCCGCCATCGCAGTTCTCATGGGAGTACGGCATGAATGCTTGGATCGGCAACACCATCGGCGCCTACGCGCCGGCTTTCATTGGCTGGGTGCTGGCGCTGGCCGGTTGGCTGCGGCTGGAACAGCTGCGCATCGATCCGCAGGCCCAGGCGCTGGTGCCGGTGCTGCAATGGGGCGTGGTGAGTGCGCTGCTGGTCACGCTGGGGTGCATCGTGGCGGCCAGCGCGATGCTGGCACGGCGCGGCCGTTCGTAGCGTCGAGCTTGCTCGACGGTGCCTTGAACCCGCGGTTGAATCGTCGAACGTGCTTGAACCCGCCGTTGAATCGTCGAACGTGCTTGAATCCGCCGTTGTAGAGTCGAGCTTGCTCGACTGCTTCGGGAAAAGCAGTCGAGCAAGCTCGACTCTACGGAGCGCGACGTCGAGCACGCTCGACGCCACGGTTACGCGGCCCTCAGCGCAGCAGCGGCGTGCTATCAACCAGCTGCACATCGTGCATCTGGTCCAGGTAGGCCTCGTAGTACCACTTGTGTGATGCACCGACGATGGCCAGCATGCGCGTGCCGGGGTACTGGCCCAGTACGTCGCGGATGTTGGCGACCATGCGCAGGTTGCGGGTTTCCCAGTAGCCCAGGTAATTGCGGCCGAAACCCTGCGGCGACGGTTCGACCAGCGTTGCGCCGAAGTCGCTGTCATAGACCAGTCTGGCGGTGGCCGGATCGTTGTCGTTGCGGTAGATCGCCATCAGCCCGTCAGGCGCTGCGACATCGGCGTACAGGCGGTCGTAGGTTGCCCGCCGTGTTGCCCCGGCGGGGGTGTTCCATGCCGCGCGGATCGCCTTGGCGTAGTCCTTCTGCAGTGCCTGCGGGGTAGGGGCATCGGCGGTATGGTCGTCCACCGACCACAGCCGTTCCAGGCCCAGGCGTGCGGCCAGTTCGGCGGCGACCAGACTGACTTCGTCCTTGCGTGCCGCACGGGCGTCCAGGAACTCGACCAGTTCCGCGCTCAGGCTGTCGCCCGCGCGTCGTTCGGCAGTGGGCAGGCGCAGCCACTGCACGATGGCCGAACCGCGCTCGCCGGCGGCCAGGAACACGGCGGCCAGGTGGCGACGCTGTGCCGGCGTCGGCGCCTTCGGCCAGGACGCCAGCAGGCGCTCCATCTCGGCATTGGCGGTGGGTACATCCATGCCGGTGGCAGCCTGTGCCGGGGCGGTGTCAACGCAGTAGCTCTTGACGCTGTCGGCATAGCGGGTGGGATTGCGGCGCATGAAATCGCACTGCAGGCCGGACACGTTCTCAACCGCGATGGCGGTGGGCTGCCAGGCCTGCAGGCGCCCCAGCAGCGGCTCCAGCTGCGCAGGCTTGAACGCCTCCGGCAGGCCGGACAGATGCGGGCTGCCCAGCACCAGCACTTCGTTTACCCGGCCGGCGGGCGGACCCTTCAATTGATCGGGGTGGAACGAGGGGCGATAGCGGCCGTCGTCGGCAGCGGCCAGGGCACTGGCACTGCACAGTGCCAACAGGGCAAGACAACGCAGTGGTCGCAGCATGTAGTTTCCTTGCATGAGGTGGCTTCCGTGGAAGCGCACAGCCTGCCAGTGCGTGCCGGCATGCATATCTCCCGAAGGTCATGTAAACCTTCTGGCCCTGGCATGCATCGCAGGTTCAAGGGGTGTGCGCGACACTGCCGTTGTAGAGTCGAGCTTGCTCGACTGCTTTTTCCAGGACAGTCGAGCAAGCTCGACTCTACGAAGCGGACAGTCGAGCAAGCTCGACTCTACGAAGCGGACAGTCGAGCAAGCTCGACTCTACGAAGCGGACAGTCGAGCAAGCTCGACTCTATGAAACGGACAGTCGAGCAAGCTCGACTCTACCGGGCAGGTTGTCGGGCACGCTCGGCGCGGCTGACGCACAAGAAGGAAGCATCTGAATGGAAGCAGCCATTCCCATCGCAATGGTCGGTGCCCTGCTGGGTACCCTGGTCGGTTTCATCGGCCCGGTTCGCTGGCCCTGGCAGTTGCTGCGGTTGGCGCCGCTGCTGGTGCTGCCGGGCGCGTTGTACATCCTGCAGCACGCCAGCTGGATTCTGGGTGGGGGCGGGCCGTGGGTGAACGCTGCCCTGCTTGCCCTGATTGGCGCGGTGGGCTACCTGCCGTCTGTGCTGGCGGTGGCCGTGCTGCGCTGGGCGATCTGGCGCCGGGGCTGAACCGACGCTGCAAAAATAGTCCTCAAGGCCCCGCCATGGCGGCCGATATCCAGACTGCCTCCCTTGCCGGAGGCGCTTGCTGCCGCTCCGCGCCATCGCTCGAGTGACGCCGCCCCCCAGGTGTCTGCAGGTTCCAGGCAATCGATGTTCCCGTGGGCATTTCGCCCATGGGTCGCACCGCTCACGGAAACCAAGGAACAGACCATGCTCATGCCAGGCTTCACCGCGGGCGCGCAGGCGCCGGCAGACACACCGTCCCGTTGGTCTTTCTGGCGCGCCCTGCAGGGGCGTCTGGCCGGGCAGGGCGGCACCGCCGCGTCCGAGACCGCAGCCGAACGCGAGCGCGCCGACATGGCCGCGCAGGTGGCGGCGCTGCACCGGGTGCAGGCGGTCATCGAATTCGCGCTGGACGGCACCATCCTGCAGGCCAATGACAACTTCCTGCAGGCGGTGGGTTACACCGAAGATGAGATCCGCGGCAAGCACCATTCCTTGTTCGTAGACCCCGAGCACGCCCGCAGCGCCGAGTACCGGGCGTTCTGGGCACGGCTGGGGCAGGGCGAATTCGACGCGGGCCAGTACCGCCGTTTCGGCAAGGGGGGCCGCGAGATCTGGATCCAGGCCTCGTACAACCCGGTGCTGGACCGCTTCGGGCGACCGGTGAAGGTGGTGAAGTTCGCCACCGACATCACCGCGCAGAAGCAGCAGGCCGCTGAGCTGGCCGGTCAGCTGGCGGCAATCGACAAATCACAGGCCGTGATCGAGTTCAGCATGGACGGGCGGATCCTGACCGCCAACGCGAACTTCCTGACCGCCACCGGCTACACGCTGGACGAGGTGAAGGGCCAGCACCACTCGCTGTTCGTCGAACCAGAGTACCGGGCCAGCCCGGCCTACAAACAGTTCTGGGAAAAGCTGGGGCGCGGCGAATACGATGCGGGCCAGTACCGGCGGTTGGGCAAGAACGGCCGCGAGGTGTGGATCCAGGCCAGCTACAACCCGATCCTGGACGTGAACGGCCGACCGCTGAAGGTCGTGAAGTACGCCACCGACATCACCGCGCAGATGCACGAAAGCCAGGCCATGCAGCAGGCCGTGGCGCAGACCCGCGAAGTGGTGGCGGCGGCCAAGCTGGGCGATCTGACCGGGCGCGTTCCGCTGGACGGCAAGCGCGGCCCGGTGGCCGAGCTGTGCGAGGGCGTGAACGCGCTGGTGGAGACCATGGCCGGCATCATCGGCCAGATCAAGTTCGCCGCCGACACCATTGCGGTGGGTGCCAGCGAGATTGCGCTGGGCAACAGCGATCTGTCGCAGCGCACCGAACAGCAGGCCGCATCGCTGGAAGAAACGGCCGTTTCGATGAAGGGCCTGGCCGACACCGTGCAGCGCACCGCCGGCAATGCCCGCCAGGCCAGCACGCTGGCCGGCGGCGCGGCCGAAGTGGCTGCACGCGGTGGCAGTGTGGTGCACGAGGTGGTGTCCACGATGGCCGTCATCAACGCGTCGTCGCGGCGCATCGTCGATATCATCGGGGTGATCGACGGCATTGCCTTCCAGACCAACATCCTGGCGCTCAACGCTGCGGTTGAAGCGGCGCGCGCCGGCGAGCATGGGCGCGGCTTTGCCGTGGTGGCCACCGAAATCCGTGAGCTGTCACAGCGCTCGGCCAGTGCGGCCAAGGAGATCAAGCGCTTGATCGACGAATCGGTGGCCAATGTCGGCGCCGGTACCGCCCAGGTGGAAAGCGCCGGGCGCACCATGGACGAGATCGTGCGCGACGTGCGCCGGGTGAGCGATCTGATGGCCGACATCAGTAGCGCCGCGCAGCAGCAGAGCGACGACATCCAGCAGATGAACCAGGCCGTGGACCTGATCGACCAGGGCACGCAGCAGAATGCTGCGCTGGTGGAAGAGGCGTCGGCGGCGGCGCGCAGCATGGAAGAGCAGTCTGCGCAGCTGCTGCAGACCGTGGCCGGGTTCCGGGTAGAGGCCGGGGCAGGGCACGGGCCTGCCGGGCATGCGCCGGTGCTGCGGGTGGTGTGAGCGCTCGGCAGGCCCAGAAACGCCAAAGGCCAGGTCGATGACCTGGCCTTTGATGCGTTGGTGCCGGTGAAAGGCAATTTCGTACGAATTCCGCTGATCCCCGTTGTCGTCCGATAGAAGCCGAAATGCTTACGTTGCAGGGGCTCTCGCCCGAGCGCTATAAGCGCGTAAGCCCGCTGAGAAACGCCCTATCCCTATATCGATTACGCCAAGTTCTACGCCATGATGCAGCCCATGGCTTCTATCCAACGACGCGGCGCATCCTGGCGTGCCGAGATCTACAAGGACGGTCGACGCGAGTCGAACACCCTTCCTAGCAAAGCCCAGGCCGTCAGATGGGCGATGATGCGCGAAGCCGAATTGACCGGCGCGCGCCTGCCCGAGAACATCGTGAAGGACGCGCTGCGGCGTTACGCCAACGAGGTGGCACCCAAGCACAAGGGCGTGAAATGGGAGCTGGTGCGACTGGGCTTGATCGAACGTGATCCGATAGCTCTGGTGCGGCTGCCGGCGCTGCGGCCGATCCATCTGGCCGAATGGCGCGAGCGCCGCCTAACCCAAGTGTCGGGGGCAACGGTGCGCCGGGAAATGAACCTGCTGCAGTCGGTTTTTAAATCCTGTCGCAAGGATTGGGGCTGGCTGGACAGCGACCCGATCAAGGACGTGGACCGGCCGCAGGCCCCGGCGAGCCGGAAGCGTCGCGTGCCGCAGGAAGAGATCGATCGCCTGATCCTGGCGCTGGGCTATGACGGCGGCGCACCGCAGACGACCCAGCACCGGGTTGCGCTGTGCTTCCTGTTCGCGCTGGAAACGGCGATGCGCGCGGGTGAGATCTTGGGCATGAAGTGGTCCGATGTATCGGCCAAATCCGTGACCCTGCCGAAGACCAAGAACGGCGACGTACGCCGCGTGCCGATGTCAGTCCGTGCTCGGGAGATCATCGGTCTGCTGCCGCAGGACGCGGACAGTGTGTTCAACCTGGACCCGGGCACTCGCGACACGCTGTTCCGGCGTGCGCGGGATGCTGCTCAGATCGAGAACCTGCACTTCCACGACAGCCGTGCAGAGGCAATCTGGCGGCTGTCGAAGAAGCTGGACGTGATGGAACTGGCCAGAGTCATAGGTCATCGGGATTTGAAGAGTCTTTTGATCTACTACCAGACCGACGCCGACGAGCTCGCTGACCTGCTCGGTTAGCTTCGCGCCACTTCAGCACCTCTCCGGCAATCCACGTGGCTGGGCGCATGCTGATCCGGACCGGAAAGTCCGGACGGCATGCGACGGTCTCCAGCACCGTGCGCGCGGCCAGCCCGAGCAAAGAGCCCACTTCCCCGGCGCCGATCGCACGTAGCTCGAACGGCACATTAGCGGCAGTGCCCATTGTCTCCCTCAGATGGGTGCCATCGCCGCCTGCAGCAAGCTGTTGATCTGCCTTGTGTTGTGGCCCAACCATTACACGACCTCCGTGCGGCTGCTTGTTGAATGTCCACAACCCTTCACCCCTCCGCGACGAACAGCCATTGCCGCATGCCGGCGCAGCTGCAGCGGAACCTGACCAACCGCCAGGGCCCCGTGCTGGGGGCGGTGCGGCAGGGTCAGCCACAGGTGGTACAGGCCGGCACCGCCAGCAGCCGGGGCCAGGAGCAGCACGATCAGCTCAAGCATGGTTCACCTCCGGGCGGGCGCCGATCGCGGCCAGCGCCTGGTCAATGTGCAGCAGGTCGGTACCGAGCAATCGCGCTGCCCGCTGGCCATAGTCCTGGCAGTTGGCCAGGTAGAGGTGGCCGGTACGCTGCAGGCGGTCGCCCATGAACTGGACATCGTCCAAGTCGCGGACGTGGCGCAGGCCCAGGCGGGCGGCAATGGCCTGGCCATGCAGAGTCTTGCCGGAGCCTTGCGGGCCGTACAGGACACGGGACTTAGCCATTGGCCACCTCTTGCGCGGCCTGGGCCACAGCGGTGCTGCTGGCCGTAGCGGCCGGCAGCAGGTTGGCCACCGCCAGCGGCAAACTCAGGCTGTCTAGCCACTCCGCTAGCTCGCGGCTGAGCCCGTCGGCTTCAGCCTCCCATACCACCGGCCCGCCTGCATGCAGCCAGGTAGTGCGAGTCCGGCGGTTCCAACGCTGCTCGATCTTGACTGTGCGGCCCATAGTCAGCACCGCCACCACAACGATCGAATCGGCCCGGATCTCAAACTCGATCCGGGCATGGCATCGCTGGGCCACCTGGCCGTCTGTGCTAGGCTGCGCGCCGTGGCCGGTGCCGGCCTTCGACGTAGATGCCATGGTGGACGGGTTAAACGGTTCGCTCTGCTGTTGCATGGTTACTACTCCGTGTTGCGTTGAGGAATGGCCTTGGGCTGGTGCTGGCACACCATCCGCCGGCCCGTTATTGCGCTTGTTCATTTCTTGAATACCCAGCACCGCACGGCGGTTCCGTTGCCGGCGCTGTTGGTCCTGATCGCGCTGTTAACCGCTTGGTTTTCTGCGATCAGCTTGTAGCGACGCGAATCCCGCAAGTGCGACCGCAGTAGCTTCAAATCCGGCACGGGCTGGTTGTGGTTGGCCGCCTTGGCGATGAAGTCGTTGAGGTTGATGGCAAT
>NZ_JAAIUZ010000031.1:0-94449 GCF_010894375.1 Stenotrophomonas sp. B1-1
GAAGGGAAAGTGGCCATCGTGGCCGTGATGCGCAAGATGCTGGTCATCCTCAACGCCCGCGTGCGCGACGCAGAAAGCGGACCGATCCCCGCTTGAAGCAAGCCTCAGGCGCACCGCAGCGGCTGCTGGCCGGCGGCCTGCTTTGCCGTGCCCGCCTGCCAGATAGCCAAAAAACCATCCCACAACACAGTTGCTCCACGGATGGATTCACGGCGTCCCCCGCGAACCCAACCCGCCCCGCCAAGCACGGCATAACCCAGAGCCGCCTTTGACGTTGCCGTTGCCGTTGCCCTGGCAGTAAAGCCTGCCGTAGGCAGCGCCGCGGCCGCCGCCGCAAAGAAAACCCCTTAGATCTTCTTCGCCAGCGACTCGGCCAGGCCGGTGTAGCTGCCCGGGGTCATCTCCAGCAGGCGCTGCTTGGCATCGGCCGGCAGCTCCAGACCCTGCACGAACGTACGCATCGACTCGGCGGTAATGCCCTGGCCACGGGTCAGCGCCTTCAGCTGCTCATACGGATTGGGCAGGCCATGGCGGCGCATCACCGTCTGCACGGCCTCGGCCAGTACTTCCCACGCCGCATCCAGATCGGCATCCAGGCGCTGCGGGTTCACTTCCAGCTTGCCCAGGCCCTTGGCCAGCGAATCCAGTGCCACCTGGCTGTGGCCGAACGCAGTGCCCAGCGCACGCAGCACGGTGGAATCGGTCAGGTCACGCTGCCAGCGGCTGATCGGCAGCTTGGCGCTGAAGTGTTCGAACAGCGCGTTGGCAATGCCGAAGTTGCCCTCGGCATTCTCGAAATCGATCGGGTTCACCTTGTGCGGCATCGTCGACGAGCCCACTTCGCCTTCCTTCAGGCGCTGCTTGAAGTAACCCAGCGAGATGTAGCCCCAGATGTCGCGGGCCAGGTCGATCAGGATGATGTTGGCGCGACGCGCCGCATCGCCGATCTCGGCCACGTTGTCGTGCGGCTCGATCTGGGTGGTGTACGGGTTGAACACCAGGCCCAGGCCGGTGACGAAGCGCTCGGCGAACGCCGGCCAGTCCACGTCCGGGTAGCTGGCCACGTGCGCGTTGTAGTTGCCCACCGCGCCGTTGATCTTGCCGGTCAGTTCCACCGCGGCGATCTGCCGGCGCTGGCGCTCCAGGCGGGCGACCACGTTGGCCAGTTCCTTGCCCAGGGTGGTGGGCGAAGCGGTCTGGCCATGGGTGCGCGACAGCATCGGCTGGCCGGCCTGGGCGTGGGCCAGGGTGCGCAGCGTGGTGGCGATGCCGTCCAGGGTCGGCAGCAGCACTTCGCGGCGGGCCTGTTCCAGCATCAGGCCGTAGCTGAGGTTGTTGATGTCTTCGCTGGTGCAGGCGAAATGCACGAATTCCAGCGCCGGGGCCAGCTCGGCGTCGTCCTTCAGCTGTTCCTTGATGAAGTACTCGACGGCCTTGACGTCGTGGTTGGTGGTGCGCTCGATCTCCTTCACGCGCGCGGCCTGGGCCGGGCTGAAGCCGGCGGCCAGGGCGCGCAGGCGGGCGATGGCGCCCTCGGAGAACGGCGCCAGCTCGACGATGCCCGGCTCGGCGGCCAGCGCCAGCAGCCATTCCACCTCGACCACGATACGGGCCTTAATCAGGCCATATTCGGAGAAGATCGGACGCAGGGCGTCGACCTTGCCGGCATAACGGCCATCGAGCGGGGACAGGGCGAGCAGGGCGGAATCGGACATGTCGGCAGGGCTGGGGCAGGCGGCGGGGGCCATATTCTACGACGCGGGGCCTTTGCATGCTCGGTCGCGCCGGGCCAAGCCCGGCCGATGGCGGCCGCGCTGCGCGCTCGCCGGGCACGGCCCGGCGCTACCCGTGTAAACGGCCTTGCGGACGGAACGATCTGGCCCGTCCTCGTCATCCCATGCTTCGGACAAGAGAGTATCGTTACCGCAGCCGCCAGCCCGGGAAGCGACACCCTGCCAGCCGCCGCTTCCCTTTCCCCAACAGAAGTAGTGCGGAGTCGATGCAATGAGCAAAGCTGCAAGCAAGGGTGGAACCGCCGGGTTCCGTGTTGAACATGACAGCATGGGTGAACTGCAGGTACCTGCCGACGCCCTGTGGGGCGCGCAGACCCAGCGCGCGGTGCAGAACTTCCCGGTGTCGGGCCAGCGCATGCCGCGCGGCTTCATCCGTGCCCTGGGCCTGGTGAAGGGCGCCGCCGCCGGCGTCAATGCCGACCTGGGCCATCTGCCCAAGGGCGTGGCCAAGGCCATCCAGTCGGCCGCGGCCGAGGTGGCCCGTGGTGACTGGGACGCGCATTTCCCGATCGACGTCTACCAGACCGGTTCGGGCACGTCCTCGAACATGAACGCCAACGAGGTCATCGCCACCCTGGCCAATCGCGGCGGCAAGGCCGGCAAGGCCAACGTGCACCCCAATGACCACGTCAACCAGGGGCAGAGCTCCAACGATGTGATTCCCACCGCGCTGCGGGTTTCGGCCGTGCTGGCCGCGCAGGAGCACCTACTGCCGGCGCTGGCGCACCTGCGCAAGGTGATCGATCGCAAGGGCCGCAGCCTGCGCAAGGTGGTCAAGACCGGCCGCACCCATCTGATGGATGCCATGCCGCTGACCTTCGAGCAGGAGTTCGGCGCGTGGTCGGCGCAGCTGGCCTCGGCCCAGGCGCGCATCGACGACAGCCTCAAGCGCCTGCGCCGCCTGCCGCTGGGCGGCACCGCCATCGGCACCGGCATCAATGCCGATCCGCGCTTCGGCGCGCAGGTGGCCAAGGCGTTGAAGCAGCAGACCGGGGCGAAGTTCGACAGCGCCGACAACAAGTTCGAAGGGCTGGCCGCGCAGGACGATGCGGTGGAACTGTCCGGTCAGCTCAATGCGCTGGCGGTGGCCCTGATCAAGATCGCCAACGATCTGCGCTGGATGAACGCCGGCCCGTTGGCCGGGCTGGGCGAGATCGAACTGCCGGCGCTGCAGCCGGGCAGCTCGATCATGCCGGGCAAGGTGAATCCGGTCATTCCCGAAGCGACCGTGATGGCCTGCGCGCAGGTGATCGGCCACCACACCGCGATCACCGTGGCCGGGCAGACCGGCAACTTCCAGCTCAATGTGACCCTGCCGCTGATCGCAGTGAACCTGCTCGATGGCATCGGCCTGCTGGCCAATGTGTCCACCCTGCTGGCCGACAGTGCCATCGACGGCCTGAAGGTGCGCCAGGACCGCGTGGCCGAAGCGCTGGCCCGCAACCCGATCCTGGTGACGGCGCTGAACCCGATCATCGGTTATGAGAAGGCCGCGGCGATTGCCAAGCGCGCCTACAAGGAACAGCGCCCGGTGCTGGAGGTGGCGCTGGAAGACAGCGGGCTGGCCGAGGCCGAGCTGCGCCGCCTGCTGGATCCGACCGCGCTGACCGCCGGTGGCATCCAGGCCGGTGGTGGTGGCGCCGGCGGTTGACCGGTCGGTTGCGTACGCAAACGGGAAACGCCGCCCTGGGGCGGCGTTTTTCGTTTCAGCGACGGTCGGCGACGATGTTGCCGAAGGTGTCGGTGTAATCCTTGAATTCGGGGATGGTCTGCACCAGGTTGGCGGGGATGACCTCCAGCCCTTCCGGCGGCTGGATCTTCACCGGCTGCATGTCGGGGTCGGCCGGGGCGGCCACCAGGGTGTTCTGGCGCAGCACCTGCAGCTTGCCGAACATGGTCTGCAGCATCTGCCGCTGGGTGTCGTCCAGCGGAATCTGGATCTCGTCCATCTTCATCGTGCCGTCGGCCAGGATGATGATGTTCGGCGCGGGCTGGCGGCGCACGGTCACCATGGTCTGGCTGACCGAAATCTTCGGCTTGCCGCGTTCGGCGCGGTGGTTGCGGTACTCCTGGTCGCAGCCGGCCAGGCCCAGGCAGAGCAGGGCGGTCAGCAGCAGAAACAGCTTCTTCATGGCGGTCGATCGGGGCAAAACGGGGTGCTTAGTGTAATCCCGCCCGGCCGCGGCGGCCGGCAACGCGGGGGCGCTGCCGGCCGGGTGCGACGAAATGTCTCAGGGCGCGCGCACGACTACGTCGTCCTTGCCGCAGTCGTCCACGTCGCTCTGGTCCATCGTGGCGTAGGGCTGGAAAGCCGGCAGGTCGCGTGCCAGCGCCTGCTGGCTGGCCAGCATCGCCGGCAGGCGGTTGCACAGCTGCTTGGCCTGCGCTTCGATCTTGGCCGCTTCGTCGTTGATGCGCTTTTCGATGCCCTCGCTGTCACCGCTGAAGACGCCCTTCAGGGCTTCGCCGGCGGCATTGACGCCCAGCCGCGCACCGGCCACGCCGATGTCCATGCCATCGCTGGCGATGCCGGCGATGTGGCCGCGGTATTCCTGCAGCTGGCGCCGCTGCGCTTCATTGGTCGGTGACTCGGTGCCGCCGATCAGCAGGCGGCCGTCCGGGGTGATCTCGGCACGGGCCTGGCCCTTGCCGGAAATCTTGATGTTGCCCTGGGCGATCTCGCGGCGCGCCTTGTCGGTGGCGTCCTTGATCTCCTTGCCCACCGTGCTGCTGGCCTCGGCCACGGTCTTGCCGGCGCTGTCGGTGGTGGACGATGGGGACGTCCCGCCGCAGGCCATCAGCGGCAGGCACAGCAGGGTAGCGGGCAGCAGGCGCAGCAGGTTCATGACAGTTCCCTTCCGTTGAATGAGGTGAAATTACTTGCCGCGCGGCAGGGTGACGCTGCCGCCGATATCGCGGTGGCGCACATCGCCACTGCCGCTGTGCTGCACGGTCAGGCTGCCGCGGGCGCCATTGACGGTGATGTCGCCCGAGCCGTGGCTGCGTACGCGGACGTTGCCGCCCACCTCGCTGATCTCCACGTCGCCGGAGCCGACCACGCCCACCTCGACATCGCCCTTGACCCGCTGGAAATCGATATCGCCCGAGCCCACGGTTTCCAGACGCACGCTGCCGCCCACGTCGAACAGGTCCAGATCGCCCGAGCCGACGGTGCCGGTGCGGGCATCGCCGCGGATGTTGCGTGCCTTCACTTCGCCCGAGCCCAGCGACAGCAGCTCCAGCGAGCCGGCGCCGTCGATGTCCAGGTCGCCCGAACCGACGGCGGCATGCACGCTGCCGCGGGTGCCGCGGGCACGGCCATCGCCGGAGCCCACGTCCATGCTCAGCGACTGCGCGTTCTCAACGCTGCCATCGCCGGAGCCGATCTTGAACTGCAGCGGCAGGTTGTCCGGTACGCTGCCGCCGATGTCCAGCCAGGCGTAGCTGTTGCCCAGCGACAGCGCCGAGCGGCCGTCGCGGCGCAGGCTGACCACCAGCTTGTCGCCCACCCGCTGCTGGTCCAGCACCAGCTGGTCCAGCCAGTCGGCAGTGGAGGCGCAGGCGCGTCCTTCCAGCTGGCCGCCGCCACTGCGGGCGACCACCTTCAGGTCATGCTGGTTCACTTCGAACACCACCGCTTTCACCCCGGCCGTTTCCAGCTTCAGCGCGCGCGGCGCCGAATGCTTGCAGTTCGGGGCATCGGCAGCCAGCGCCGACAGCGGCAACAGCAACAACGCAGAGCAGGCAAGCAGGGTACGCATGAGGGTGCCTCCAGTAGTGGTAGAGGGGAGCGTCAGATTTCGCCAGCGCGCCGGCGCAGGCGGATGGCGATGAAGATGAAGGCCACGCCGAACGCCGCGCCGATCCACAGATCGGGCATCGCCAGCGACTTCAGCTGCTGGGCAGGGTTCATCAGCGAGACGATCGTATCCAGGCTCTTGTGCTCGTCGCTGGCGCCAAGGCGGTACAGCAGATCCACGCCGGGAACGGTGCCCAGCAGCAGGCGGCCGACGATGTGCTGCCAGAACCAGCCGGTGCTCATGTCGAACAGGTGCATCACCTTGGTGGTGCTGACGATGATGCCGGCGAACAGGGGCAGCATCACCGCCCACAGGAACGGCTTGCTCTTGGCCCAGGCCGAGCAGAGCAGCAGCCAGCCGGCAGTGGGCAGCGCCCACAACGCATAGACGGGGATGGCGGCGAGCAGGCCGGCGGACAGGGTGAGCGGGCTGGCCGGGCCCCAGATCAGGGTGGTCGGGCTGCCGCCATGGGTCAACGCGACCAGGCTGATGATCAGCAGGAAGCCGAACATGGTGGCGATGCCAGCCAGGGTGGCGACCAGCGGGGCCACGATCAGTGCGCTGAGCACCTTGGAGAGTACGGTCTGGGTATCGGACAGCGGCAGCGACTTCCAGAACAGGATGCTGCGGTCGCGGCGATCGTCGTACAGCGCACCCAGGCAGTAGAAGAACACCACGAAGGCCAGCACCAGGAAGGGCCAGGTCGAGCTGAGGATGAGGGTCAGGTCCAGGCCGTTGCCCAGGTCCGCCATATCCTTGGCGCTGATCTGGCGGGTCAACAGGCCCAGATCCAGGCCGTTGATGTTCACGTCCTCGCCGTCGATGTGCAGGCCGCCATCGCGCGCGGCACGATGCAGGGCGAACAGGCCAAAGCCGATGCCGACGCCGCTCATTAGCAACGAAACAATGCCGGCGATGACCGGGGCGTACAGGAAGCCACCGCGGTTTTCCCAGTATTCGCGCTTGAGCAGCCAGCGCAGCGTGCCTGCGGGGCTGACCGGATGATTGACGGCATTCATGCGTAGGTCCCCTTCATGACAGCAACGAACAGATCGGCCAGGCCCGCAGTGCGGGTTTCGCCCAGGGTGGAAAGCTGGCTGCGCGGCACGCCGTCATACAGCAGCACGGTCTTGCCGAAGGCCTGGCTGCGCTCGTCGATCGGCTTGAGGGCGCGCGCGGTTTCCAGCTGTTCGGCGCCGACCAGCACTTCGGTATAGCGTTCGCCCACCTCGTCCATTTCGGCGCTGAGCACGATGCGGCCGTCACGGATGAACATCACATCGCTGAGGATGTGCTCGATCTCTTCCACCTGGTGGGTGGTGACGATGATGGTCTTCTGCTCGTCGAAGTAGTCTTCCAGCAGGCGCTGGTAGAACTCCTTGCGGTACAGGATGTCCAGGCCCAGGGTCGGCTCGTCCAGCACCAGGATGCGGGCGTCGATGGCCATCACCAGGGCCAGGTGCAGCTGCACGATCATGCCTTTGGACAGCTCGCGCACGCGCTGTTTGGGCTGCAGTTTGGTGCTGGCCAGGAAGCGTTCGCAGCGGGCGCGGTCGAAGCGCGGGTGTACGCCGGCGACGAAGTCGATGGCCTCGCGTACGCGCAGCCAGCGCGGCAGCACCGCCACGTCGGCGATGAAGCAGATTTCCTTCATCAGCTCGTCGCGGTGCAGGCGCGGGTCACGGCCGAGCACGCTCAGCTCGCCCTCCACCGAGGTCAGGCCGAGGATGGCCTTCAGGGCGGTGGTCTTGCCGGCGCCATTGGGGCCGATCAGGCCGACGATGCGCCCGGCGGGGATGTCGAAGGTGGTGTTGTCGAGGGCGAGGGTGTTCTTGTAGGCCTTGCGCAGACCCTTGGCGGTAATCACCGCTGGGCTGGATTCAACGTTCACGACACTGGCATTCATGAGGATTTCCCCTGGGGCAGCAATTCGTTCAGGCTCAGGCCCAGGCGCTGGATGCGCTCCAGGACCGCCGGCCATTCGTCGTTGAGGAAGCGGTCGCGCTCGCTGCTGCGCAGCTGCGTGGCCGCCTGCTCGGTCATGAACATGCCCAGGCCGCGGCGCTTTTCCACCAGGCCTTCATCGGCCAGTTCCTGGTAAGCGCGCGAAACGGTGATGGGGTTCAGTTGATAGTCGGCCGCCACCTGGCGGACCGAGGGCAGGGCATCGCCCGGCTTCAGGATGCCGTCGAGCATCATGGCAATCACGCGCTCCTTCAGCTGGCGGTAGATGGGAGCGCCGTCGCTCCACTGGATGTCGCTCATGGTCAGCTCCGTGGGGTCAGCGGCTGTGCGAACGAGAAATACGGCATGGACAGGGAGCTGTGCAGCCGACGCGGGGGGGAGGGTTCGGCGGTCCCTGCCGGGGTGGAGATCGCGTCCTGCGTGGAATCTGGGGAGGGGGAGGATTCTGCCGGCGGTGCCGGCAACAGCAGCCACGTCAGCACGAACAGGGTTGAAACAGCGGTGACCGCGGGAGCGGTATGGCTGCGACGCATCCGGATGTTCATGGTTCCCCCTGTCTCAGGTGACTGGTGTTGTATGCAACTATAACACCGGCACGCCTATGTGCAACCCCCGACACACCCCAACTGATGGCAGGGGCCATGAATGGCCGCGGTTGCGGATCCAAGTGGTTGATTTCATTCGGCGGGCGCGGTTCTTGACCAGGGCCCTGCATTCATACATGTGTACCGCGTGTCCAGCAAGCGCGCGCCAATCGGCCCCGGCTACGTGCCGCCACGGCGGGCAAAGTGCATGCGCGGCGCCCGCGACAGTGCGCTGGCAGGCCGGTGCTATAGTTCGGCCGATCCCCGGTCTGCAAGGGCCGGGCCCCTGTTGCAGCTACCGTGGAATGTCCCGCATGCCTGTGTTTCTCACTGCTCCGCGCCGCCTGCGCGGCCTGTCCCTGCTGGCTGTTCTGGCGCTGGGCCTGGCGGGTTCCGCCAGCGCCGTGGCGGCCGACCTGCTGGACGTGAATTACCGGCCGCTGGCCGGCAAGCAGCAGGTGAACCTGCTCAAACGCTACCAGGGCCAGGTGCTGCTGGTGGTCAATACGGCCAGCAAGTGCGGCTACACCCCCCAGTACGAAGGGTTGGAAGCGCTGCAGAAGCAGTACGCCAGCCGCGGTTTCGCCGTGCTGGGTTTCCCGTCCAATGACTTCAAGGGGCAGGAACCGGGCGACGAGAAGCAGATCCAGGATTTCTGCACGCTCACCTATGGGGTGAAGTTCCCCATGTTCGAGAAGGTGCACGTGGTGGGCGAACAGGCCACGCCGCTGTATCAGCGCCTGACCGCCGCCACCGGCGTGGCCCCGGGCTGGAACTTCCACAAATACCTGATCGGCCGCGACGGCAAGGTCATCGCCCAGTTCGCCAGCAAGGTCACCCCGGATGATCCGCAGCTGGGCGCGGCCATCAGCAAGGCGCTGGCCGCACCGGCACCGCGTTGATCACCGGCACGCATGCCTCGACATCTCCGGCATGCGTGCGACAATGGTTCTTTTCGCGCCGACGTCGGCGCCCAGACACTTCCAGGAATGCAGCGAATGAAGATGGGAATGCGCGGCGCCGCGGCGTCGGTTCTGATTCTGGCGATGGGTACCTCTGGTGTCGCCCTGTCGCAACAACCGGCCGCACCGGCGGCCGCCAAGGAGACCGCAACCTTGAATTCCCCCAAGCAGAAGCTCGGCTACGCCATCGGTCTGGATGTGGCCAAGTCGTTCGCGCCGATCGCCGATGAAATCGACGTGGCCGCCCTGCGCACCGCCGTGGAGCGTTCGTTCGAAGGCCTGCAGCCGCAGATCACCCAGGACCAGGCCAAGGCCACCGATGCCGCCCTGCGCCAGGTGGTGATGGCCCGCAACGGCCAGCAGGTGCCGGGCGTTGCGCCGGGCTCGCAGCCGCCGAAGGTGGACCGCGTGAAGGTCGCGCAGATGATCGGTTCGTACTCCATCGGTCCGTCGCTGGCGCAGCTGAAGGACGATATCGATACCGCCTCGCTGTTTGACGCGATCAGCACCGGCCTGACCAAGGGTCAGGCGAAGATGACCGAAGCCGACGCAACCGCCACCATCCAGTCGTTCATGGGTGCCAAGCAGGCCGAGATGCAGGCCAAGGCCGCGCAGGCCGCGCAGACCAACCGCAGCGAAGGCAACGCCTTCCTGGCCAAGAACAAGACCCAGCCGGGCGTGGTGACCACCCCGTCGGGCCTGCAGTACCAGGTGATCCGCCCGGGTAGCGGCGAGCGTCCGCTGCCGAGCAGCAAGGTGCGCGTGAACTACGAAGGCAAGCTGCTGGACGGCACCGTCTTCGACAGCTCCGCGGGCCGTGGCCCGGCCGAATTCGGTCTGGACCAGGTCATCAAGGGCTGGACCGAAGGCGTGGCGCTGATGCCGGTGGGCTCGAAGTACCGCTTCTGGATCCCGGGCGAACTGGCCTACGGTGAGAACGGTACCCCGGGCGGCCCGATCGGCCCGAACGCCACCCTGACCTTCGACGTCGAGCTGCTGGGCGTCCTGCCGTAAGCGACCACGGAGCCAGCACGGATATGCGCGTTGCGATTTTCGGTACCGGGTACGTCGGTCTGGTGACCGGCACCTGCCTGGCCGACGTAGGCCACCAGGTGGTCTGCGTCGACATCGACCAGGCCAAGGTGGATGGGCTCAACCAGGGCATCATCCCGATCTACGAACCCGGCCTTGAGCCGATGGTGAAGGCCAACCATGCCGCGCTGCGGCTGTCCTTCACCACCGATGGTGCCAGCGCCATCGGCCAGGGCCAGGTGGTCTTCATCGCGGTGGGTACGCCCCCCGACGAAGACGGCAGTGCCGATCTGCAGTACGTGCTGGCCGTGGCCCGCACCATCGGTCGCCACATGGCGGTGCCGACGGTGGTGGTGAACAAGTCGACGGTGCCGGTGGGCACCGCCGACAAGGTGCGCGCGGCCATTGCCGAAGAGCTGGCGGCCCGCGGTGCGGACATCGCCTTCGATGTGGTGTCCAATCCCGAATTCCTGAAGGAAGGCGATGCGGTGGCAGACTGCATGCGCCCGGACCGCATCATCATCGGTGCCAGCAGCGCCGACTCGGTGGCGGTGATGCGCCGCCTGTACGCACCGTTCAACCGCAACCACGATCGCGTGGTGGAAATGGACGTGCGTTCGGCCGAGCTGACCAAGTACGCGGCCAACGCCATGCTGGCGACCAAGATTTCGTTCATGAACGAGATCGCCAACATCGCCGAACGCGTGGGTGCCGACGTCGAACAGGTCCGCCAGGGCATCGGTTCGGACCCGCGCATCGGCTGGCACTTCATCTATCCCGGTGCCGGCTACGGCGGCTCGTGCTTCCCCAAGGACGTGCAGGCGCTGGCGCGCACCGCCCAGCAGTACGGCCTGGAGCCGAAGCTGTTGAACGCGGTCGAAGCAGTGAACGATGCCCAGAAGGGGCACCTGTTCGCGCTCATCCAGCGCCACTACGACAAGGGCGAGGACGAGGGCGTGCGCGGCAAGACCTTTGCCGTGTGGGGCCTGGCCTTCAAGCCCAACACCGACGACATGCGCGAAGCCTCCAGCCGCCGCCTGCTGGCGCAGCTGTGGGAAGGCGGTGCCACGGTGCGTGCCTACGACCCGGAAGCGATGCACGAATCGCAGCGCATCTTCGGTGAGCGCGATGACCTGGTGTTCTGCGCCAATGCCAGCGAAGCGCTGGAAGGCGCCGATGCACTGGTGGTGGTGACCGAGTGGAAGCAGTTCCGCAGCCCCGATTTCCAGATGCTGCGCGAGCGGCTGAAGGATGCGGTGGTGTTCGACGGGCGCAACCTGTACGACCCGGCCGAAGTGGAAGCCGCCGGCGTGGCGTACTACGGTATCGGCCGGGGGCGTTCGCTGCATGTCTGAGCTGCCCACCGAACGCGAACAGGCGCTGGAAGCGCGCCTGGTCGAACTGGAAATGCGCGTGTCGTTCCAGGAACACGCGCTGGCCGAACTGAGCGATGCATTGGCCGACGCCCGCATGCAGGGCACGCGCAACGCCGATGTGCTGCGCGTGCTGCTGGAAGACCTGGGCAAGGTGCGCAACGCACTGAATTCTTCTGATCCGGCGAGCGAACCGCCGCCGCCGCACTACTGATCTGCATTCCTATGAGCGATACCCTCCGCGACCAGCTGATGGGCCTGGGCTTCAAGCCGGCGCCCAAGCCCGAGCGCAAGAACGATGCCCCCCGCCGTGATGGCCGCCCGCAGGGCAAGGGCGGCAATGGCAATGGAAAGCCGCAGGGCGCAGGCAAGGGCGAGCACAAGCCCGGTGAGCGCCGTGGTGGCCACGGCCACGCTGGCGCAGGCAAGCCCGGGCAGTCCCGTGGGCCGGGCGGGCAGGGCCCACGCAAGCCGCGTTCTGCCGAGGAAATGGACCTGGCCAAGGCCTATGCCATCCGCGCGCAGAAAGAAAAGCAGGAACGCATTGAAAGCGAACGCCTGAAGCAGGAAGAGGCGCGCGTGCGCCGCGAGGCCAAGGCCAAGCTGGAAGAACTGCTGAAGGACAAGAGCCTGAATGCCGAGGCGGCCGATATCGCCCGCCACTTCCCGTATGGCGGCAAGATCAAGCGCATCTACGTCACCCCCGAACAGCTGACCGCGCTCAATGCCGGTGAACTGGGCGTGGTCCAGCTCAATGGCCGCTACCTGCTGGTGACCGCCGAAGTGCTGGCGCAGTCCGAGGCCGTGTTCGCCGCGTCGGTGGCGCTGAAGGTCGACCCGAACGCGCCGGCCGAGGAAGACCCGTACGCCGATCCGCAGTACCAGGTGCCCGACGACCTGGTCTGGTAACGCACGACCGCCGTGGCGCCCCCTGCGGCAGCAGCGGCAGGGGGAGACGGATGTCCACTGATCCAAGCCGCGGCTACGTGCCGCACATTGACGGCCTGCGCGCGATTGCCGTGCTGGCCGTCATCGTGTTCCACCTCGACCCGGCCTGGCTGCCGGGTGGCTTCACCGGGGTGGACGTGTTCTTCGTCATCTCCGGCTTCGTGGTCAGTGCGTCGGTGCATCGCCTGCCGGCCCTGTCCTGGCGCGCCTCGATGCTGCGCTTCTATGCGCGCCGGGTACGCCGCATCGCGCCTGCGCTGGTGGCCTGCCTGCTGGCGACGGCCGTGGCCAGCGTGTTGTTCATTCCCGATTCGTGGCTGAGCGAAGCATCCGACAAAACCGGGTTGATGGCCTTCTTCGGGCTGAGCAACTGGGTGCTGGCGGCCGTTGGCAACGACTACTTCGCGCCCAAGGCCGAGTTCAATCCTTATACGCACACCTGGTCGCTGGGGGTGGAAGAGCAGTTCTACCTGCTGTTCCCGCTGCTGTTCCTGGCCTGGGCCCGCGGCCCGCGCGGCCGCTGGCTGAGCCTTGCGCTGTTCGCCGCGGTAAGCGTGGGCTCGTTGCTGCATGCGGCCCTGCTGGGGTTGCGTGATGCGCCGCCGGCCTGGGCGTTCTACGCCACCAGCACCCGCTTGTGGCAGCTGGGCGTGGGCGTTCTGCTGTTCCAGCTGCTGCATGTGGCCGATCGTGGTGAGCCTGGCAGTGCTGCACGGGTGGGCCGTTGGCGCTGGGCGTGGTCAGCGTTGGCCCTGCTGTCGCTGGGCGCACTGGGCTGGGCGCTGTGGACAGCGCGTGCCGGGCGCTCGCCCTGGCCGGACGGCGTGCTGCCGGCGCTGGCCACGGCCGGCCTGCTGCTGGCCCTGCATCAGCACCCGCAGGCGTGGATCGCGCGGCTGTTGGCCAGTGCGCCAATGCGGCGGATCGGCCTGCTGTCCTATTCGCTGTACCTGTGGCATTGGCCGGTGTTCGTGCTGATGCGCTGGACGGTGGGCCTGGAAACGGCCCTGCAGATGTCCCTGGCCAGTGCGCTGGTGGCGCTGCTGGCATGGATCTCGTGGCGCTGGATCGAGCAGCCCTTCCGTGGCCCCAGGTGGCAGCACCTGGCACCCAGGCGCTGGGTGGCCGCCGGCGTGCTGACCCTGCTGCTGGCCGGTGGCCTGCAGGCGTTGCTGTACTGGCAGTCGCCCCTGCTGTCACTGAGCACGGTCAGCCGCCATCCGGCGGACTGGTACCCCGACGGCAAGAGCGTGGCGGCTGATTACCCTGGGTGCGCGCTGCAGGTGGGTAAGCATCGCTACGCCGGTGGCAGCGCACGCACCTTCGCCCGCGGCGATTGCCCGCGCGCAGGGGCCGTGCAGGGGCCGGCGCAGGTGTTCCTGGCCGGAGATTCACATGCCATGGGCTACCGCGAGCTGCTGCAGCGGCTGGTGCTGGAAACCGGCTCGACGGTGTCGCTGTACGGCCGCGGTGGCTGCCCGCAGATCAGCCTGCAGCAGTGGCGGGGGGCCGGTGCGGGCTGTGCCGAGCATGATGCGGCCGTGCGCGCGGACATCGCCGCGCGTGCGCAGCCGGGTGATGTGGTGGTGCTGGTGTCACTGCGGGTACCGCGCCTGTCCGACCAGTACGTGCTGTTCGACGCGCAGGCGCAGCTGGCCGGCGAACGCAGCGCGCAGGCTGCGGCCGGCCGTACTGCAGAGGTGGCCGAGGCCATCGCGCAGTGGCTGCCGCTGGCCCAGCGCGGCGTGCGTATCGTGATCGAAGCGCCCAAGCCGGTGCTGCCGGCGCCGCCATACCGGTGTTCCGACCGCTTCAATGCAGGCAATGCCGTCTGCCGCAACGGCCTGGATATTGCGCGGGCGGACATGGAAGCGCTGCGCGCGCCGATGCTGGGCAGCCTGCAGCAGGTGGTCGATGGCCTGCCAGGCGCAGTGCTGTGGGATCCCTTGCCCGATCTCTGCACGGCCACGACGTGCGCGGCGCAGCGTGATGGCCGACCGTTGTTCTTCGACGGCGACCATCTGAGCGGTCATGGCAACCGCGTGCTGCTGCCGTCCCTGCAGCGGGTGCTGCAGCCGTAGCGCCGGGCGGCGCCCGGCACACGGGGCCATCGGCCATCAGCGCTCGATCGCGTGCCCGGCCTGCCACACGGCGTGGATGTGCTGGGTATTGCCGATGTCGGCCAGGGGATCGGCATCGAGCACCAGCAGGTCGGCACGCTTGCCGGCGGCAATGCGGCCGCGATCGTCCATGCCCAGCAGCGCGGCGGCGTCGGCGGTGGCGGTCTGCAGGGCCTGGGCCGGGCTGAAGCCGGCCTCGGTCAGCAGCTTCAGTTCGCGGTGTTCGGCAAACCCAATCACCCGCTGTGGCATCGCCCCGGCATCGGTACCGAAACCGAACTTCACCTTGGCCGCGCTCAGCCGGCGCAGGTTTTCCAGGTTCATCGCCACCGCTGCACGCGCACCGGGAATGTTGGCCCCGGCCAGCTGCTCGCGCTGCCACTGCGGCTGCTGCCAGCGCGCGCGCACCGCAGCGGGCAGGGCATCGCGCAGGAACGGCTGCTGCAGTGCCTGCGGGTTTTCCGCATACCAGTAGTTGGCTTCGTCGATGTTCACCGTGGCGATGTACCAGGTGCCCTGGTCGTGCATCTTCCGCGCCAGCATCGGGTCCACCGCGCGATCGCGGATACCGTGGGCGATGATGTCCACGCGTGCATCCACCAGGTCGCGCGCCTGGTCCAGGTCGTGGATGTGCGCGGCCACCTTCAGGCCACGCGCGTGGGCTTCGGCAATGGCGGCGCGGTAGATCTCCGGTGCCATCATCGGGAACTTGCCGCCCAGCGAATCCACCCAGAGCTTGATCACGTCCACGCCGTCGGCCTGCTGCGTGGCGACGGCGGCGCGGGCTTCCTCGGCATTGCGTGGCCGCGCCACCGGGTCGTGGGCCAGGCCCATGGCGGCCGCCGGCGGTGCACCGGCATACGCACCGATGCCGGCACCAGCGCCGTACAGTTGCGCGCCCAGCGTGGGCGAGGCGTTCACTTCCTTGCGGATATCGAAGAAGGCCGGGCCGTTCATGCCCAGCGCGGTGACGGTGGTGATGCCGTAGCGCTGGAACTGGCGCAGGTCGCGCACCACGTTGTCGCGGGTGTAGTAGCGATCGCCGTGCTGCAGCCCTTCGGTGTTGCCCACGTGCGCGTGGTTGCTGACCAGGCCGGGCAGCAGGGTCTTGCCCTGGTAGTCGATGCGTCGGGCTGCGGAGGCGGCGGCCGGCAGCGGCGTGCCGACATGCACGATGCGCTCGCCGTCGATCAGGACCGGGGTGATGCCCAGGTCGCGGCGGCCGTCGAACACCCGGGCATTTTCCAGCAGGATCGGCTGCGCGGCGGCAGGAACGGCGGCGGTGGCGGCAAGCAGCAGCGCCCACAGGCGGGTCGGTCGCATCGGCAACTCCGGTCAGGGGGAAGCCCGAGGGTAACCGATGGGCCGCCCGCAGGCGTGTGCGCGGGGTTTATTCGGGATCGTAATCCAGGTTCGACGCCAGCCAGCGCTCGGCCTGTGCACGCTCCACGCCCTTGCGCCGCGCGTAGTCGCCTACCTGTTCACGGCTCAGGCGGCCGACCACGAAGTACTGGCTCTGCGGGTGGCTGAAGTAATAGCCCGACACGGCAGCGGTGGGCAGCATGGCGAAGCTTTCGGTCAGTTCCATGCTGGCGTGGGTTTCGGCCTGCAGCAGATCGAACAGCCGGCGCTTCTCGCTGTGCTCGGGGCAGGCCGGGTAGCCCGGAGCGGGGCGGATACCGCGGTACTGCTCATCGATCAGCGCTTCGTTGTCGAGGGTCTCGGCATGGTCGTAGCCCCAGAACTCGGTGCGCACGCGCTGGTGCAGGCGTTCGGCCAGCGCTTCGGCGAAGCGGTCGGCCAGCGCCTTCAGCAGGATCGCGTTGTAGTCATCGTGGTCGGCCTCGAAGCGGGCCACGTGTGCATCGATGCCGATGCCGGCGGTGACCGCGAATGCGCCGATCCAGTCCTGCCTGCCGCTGTCGGCCGGGGCGATGAAATCGGCCAGGCAGAAATCGGGGCGCTCGGCCGGCTTGTCCACCTGCTGGCGCAGGAAGTGCAGGGTGGTCTCAGCAGACGGGTGCTGCACGCGGACATCGTCGCCCACGCTGTTGGCCGGCCACAGGCCGAACACCGCCTTGGCGGTCAGCCACTGCTCGTCCACGATGCGCGCCAGCATCGCCCGCGCATCGCGGTACAGATCGCTGGCCTGGGGGCCGACGATCTCGTCGGTCAGGATCGCCGGGAATTTGCCGGCCAGTTCCCAGGCCTGGAAGAACGGCGTCCAGTCGATGTAGTCGACCAGCTCGGCCAACGGGTAGTCATCGAACACATGCAGGCCGGGCTGCTTCGGCGCAGGGGGTGCGTAGTTGTCCCAGTCGCCCCGGAACTTCTGCCCGCGTGCATGTTCCAGCGTGACCAGTCGTTTGGCGTCACCGCGGTTGCGATGACGGGCGCGGATCTCGGCATAGTCCGCTTCGTTGGCGGCCACGAAGGCATCGCGCAGGTCGCGCGAGATCAGTGACTGCGCCACGCCAACCGCGCGCGAGGCATCTTTCACCCACACGGTGGGGGCCTGGTAATGCGGGTCGATCTTCAGCGCGGTATGCGCGCGCGAGGTGGTGGCGCCGCCGATCAGCAAGGGCAGGTCGAAGCCCTGCCGCTGCATTTCGCGGGCGACGTGGCTCATCTCCTCCAGCGACGGGGTGATCAGGCCGGACAGGCCGACCAGATCGGCGTTGTGTTCGCGCGCGGCGTCGAGGATCTTCTGCGCCGGCACCATCACGCCCAGGTCGATCACTTCGAAGTTGTTGCAGGCCAGGACCACGCCGACGATGTTCTTGCCGATGTCATGCACATCGCCCTTCACCGTTGCCATGATGATGCGGCCGTTGCTCTTGGCGGTATCGCCGCTGCGTGCCTTTTCGGCCTCGATGTACGGCAGCAGATAGGCCACCGCTTTCTTCATCACGCGCGCGGATTTGACCACCTGCGGCAGGAACATCTTGCCGGCCCCGAACAGGTCGCCGACGATGTTCATGCCATCCATCAGCGGGCCCTCGATCACGTCCAGCGGGCGGCTGGAGCCCTGCCGCGCCAGTTCGGTGTCTTCCTCCACCCAGGCGTCCAGGCCATGTACCAGCGCATGCGCCAGACGCTGCGCCACCGGTTTTTCGCGCCAGGACAGGTCCTCGGTCTTGGCCGCGCCCTTCTTGCCCTTGTAGCGCTCGGCGATCTCCAGCAGGCGCTCGGTGGCATCGCTGCGGCGGTTGAGGATCACATCCTCCACGCGCTCGCGCAGGTCCGGTTCCAGATCGTCGTAGATCGGCATGGCGCCGGCGTTGACGATGCCCATGTCCATGCCGGCGGCAATGGCGTGGTACAGGAAGACCGAATGGATGGCCTGGCGCACCGTCTCGTTGCCACGGAACGAGAACGACACGTTGGAGACGCCGCCGGAGACATGGCAGTGTGGCAGGGTCTGCTTGATGATGCGGGTGGCTTCGATGAAGTCCACCGCATAGTTGTCGTGTTCTTCGATGCCGGTGGCCACGGCGAAAATGTTCGGGTCGAAGATGATGTCCTGCGGCGGGAAGCCGATCTCATCGACCAGGATGCGGTAGGCGCGGGTGCAGATCTCCACCTTGCGTGCGCAGGTGTCGGCCTGGCCGGTTTCGTCGAAGGCCATCACCACCGCGGCGGCACCGTAGCGCAGCACCTTGCGCGCGTGCTCGCGGAACAGAGCCTCGCCTTCCTTCAGCGAGATCGAGTTGACCACGCTCTTGCCCTGCAGGCACTTCAGGCCGGCTTCGATCACGCTCCACTTCGACGAATCGACCATCACCGGAATGCGTGCGATGTCCGGCTCGGACATGATCAGGTTCAGATAGCGGGTCATTGCCGCTTCCGAATCGATCAGGCCTTCGTCCATGTTCACATCGAGGATCTGCGCGCCGCTGGCCACCTGCTGCCGGGCCACGTCCACCGCCTCTTCGTAGCGGCCTTCCTTGATGAGTTTGCGGAACTGCGCGCTGCCGGTGACGTTGGTGCGCTCGCCCACGTTGACGAACAGCAGGTCCGGGGTGATGACCAGCGGCTCCAGGCCGGACAGGCGGGTGTAGGGCGTGGTGCTCATGCGGCCTGCTGCTCCTGTGCGCCGGGCACCGCGCGCGGTGGCAGCCCGGCCACGGCCTGGGCAATGGCACGGATATGGTCCGGGGTGGAGCCGCAGCAACCCCCGACCAGGTTCAGCAGCCCATCTTCGGCAAAGCTGCGCAGCGTGGCGGCCATTTCCTCGGGCGTTTCATCGTATTCGCCGAAGGCATTGGGCAGGCCGGCGTTGGGGTGCGCGCTGACGTAGCAGGGGGCGACCTGGGCCAGGGTTTCCACATGCGGACGCATCGCGTCGGCGCCCAGCGCGCAGTTCAGGCCGATCGACAGCGGCCGTGCATGCGCCAGCGAGGCGTAGAAGGCTTCGGCGGTCTGCCCGGACAGGGTGCGCCCGGAGGCATCGGTAATCGTGCCGGAGATCATGATCGGCAGGCGCGCACCGCGTGCATCGAACGCCTCTTCGATGGCGTACAGGGCGGCCTTGGCGTTCAGCGTGTCGAAGATGGTTTCGACCATCAGGATGTCCGCGCCGCCATCGATCAGGCCGTCAATGGCCTCGCGATAGGTATCGCGCAGGGCGTCGAAGCTGGTGTTGCGGAAGCCGGGATCGTTCACGTCCGGGCTGATCGAGGCGGTGCGGCTGGTCGGGCCCAGTACGCCGATCACGAAGCGCGGCTTGTCCGGGGTGGTGGCCTGCACCGCATCGCAGCAGGCGCGCGCCACGGCGGCACCGGCCTTGTTCAGTTCGTAGACCAGGTGTTCCAGGTGGTAATCGGCCTGGCTGACCGAGGTGGCGTTGAACGTATTGGTTTCCACCAGATCCGCGCCGGCCTGCAGATAGGCGGTGTGGATGTCGGCGATGACCTGCGGCCGGGTCAGCAGCAGCAGATCGTTGTTGCCCTTCAGGTCATGCCCTTCGGGTGTGCCATGGTCGCAGCCGGGGCCGTGGCTGTGGTCGTAGCCATCGGCGAAGCGTTCGCCGCGGTAGTCCGCTTCCTGCAGGCCGTGGCGCTGGATCATCGTGCCCATCGCGCCATCGATGATCAGGATGCGCGCGCGCAGGGCGTCGAGCAGGGCGTTGGCACGTTCGGGATGCAACCACGGCAGGCTGGACACGGCGACCTCAGGGCTTGTTGGCGATCAGCGAGATGACTTCAAAGTGCGGCGGGCGCTTTTCGCGCGTGACTGTTTCCAGGCTCGATACCTGCAGTCCGGCCTTGTCCACGAACTTGCGCAGTTCCTTGTCGCTGAAACCGAGATTCACGTGGCCATAGGCTTCCACTGCCGCCTTGTGTTCGTGGCGGGCCAGGCTGCACAGCAGCAGGCGTCCGCCCGGGCGCAGCACGCGCGCCGCCTCGGTCACCGCCTGTGCCGGCTTGCTGGCATAGGTCAGCGCGTGCATCAGCACCACCAGGTCGAAGCTGCGGTCCTTGAAGG
Organism: Stenotrophomonas sp. B1-1; assembly: GCF_010894375.1. Classification (NCBI taxonomy): domain Bacteria; kingdom Pseudomonadati; phylum Pseudomonadota; class Gammaproteobacteria; order Lysobacterales; family Lysobacteraceae; genus Stenotrophomonas; species Stenotrophomonas sp. B1-1. The sequence continues at coordinate 20,065 of NZ_JAAIUZ010000031.1, forward strand.
GCAGGGCGTGCATGTCGCCTTCGCGCACTTCCACGTTGGGCAGGCGGCGCAGGCGCTCGCTGGCCGCGGCCACCACGCGCGCGCTGGTGTCGATGCAGATGTAGCGCTTGGCATGCGGGGCCACCAGCTCGGCCAGCACGCCATCGCCGGAGGCGATGTCCAGCACGTCGCCGGTTTCCAGCAGCGGCAGCGCGGTGCGCGCCAGCGCTTCCCAGGTACGGCCCGGGGAGTAGTGGCGCTCCATGTCGCCGGCCACGCTGTCGGCCCAGTTCTGGTCGGCGGCGCGGTGGGCCAGCACGGCGGCCACGCGTTCAGCATCCTGGCGCAGCAGCGGATCATCGCTTCCATTGCTCAGGGCATGCCACAATGCACGCTGCGCCGGGTCCAGCTGGGCCTCGTCGAAGCGGTAGTAGGCCGACACGCCCGAGCGGCGGTCGCGCACCAGGCCGGCTTCCTTCAGCCGCGCCAGATGGGTGGACACCCGCGGCTGTGCCAGCCGGGTGATGGCCGACAACTCGGCCACGGTCAGCTCTTCCTGCTCCAGCAGCGCCAGCAGGCGCACGCGGGTGGCGTCGGCGAACACCTTCAGGCGGGTCGACCAGTCTTCCAGATCCATAAATATCTACCTATCGCGATATAGAGATATATTCGCCGACGGGTGCTGTCGTGGTCAAGCCGGTGCGAGGCGCGAGTCAGCCGCCGATGCCCGCCCGCAGTTACAATCGGCACATCCGGGGGCGCTTGTTGCGGCCCCCGTCATCATGTACCTGGGAGGGTGTTGTGGATTTCAGCTTTACCGAAGAGCAGTTGATGCTGCAGGACGTGGCGCGGCGCATCGCGCAGGAAAAGATCGCCCCCAGCGCGGAGCACCATGACCGCACCGGCGAGTTCCCCCTTGAGAACATCCGCCTGCTGGGCGAAAACGGCCTGATGGGCATCGAAGTGCCGACCGAGTACGGCGGCGCGGGCATGGACCCGATCGCCTACGTGCTGGCGATGGTGGAAGTGGCCGCCGGCGATGCCGCGCATTCGACCATCATGTCGGTGAACAATTCGCTGTTCTGCAACGGCATCCTGACCCACGGCAGCGAGGCGCAGAAGCAGAAGTACGTGCGCGCCATCGCCGAGGGCGAGGCCATCGGCGCCTTCGCGCTGACCGAGCCGCAGTCCGGTTCCGATGCCACCGCCATGCGTTGCCGCGCGGTGAAGCAGGCTGACGGCACCTACGTGATCAACGGCAAGAAGAGCTGGATCACCTCCGGCCCGGTGGCCAGGTACATCGTGCTGTTCGCGATGAGCGAGCCGGACAAGGGCGCGCGTGGCATCACCGCCTTCCTGGTCGACACCGACAAGGCCGGCTTCGGCCGCGGCAAGACCGAGCCCAAGCTGGGCATCCGTGCGTCGGCCACCTGCGAGATCGAGTTCAACGATTACGTGGCGCAGCCCGAAGAGGTGCTGGGCCAGGAAGGCGAGGGCTTCAAGATCGCCATGGGCGTGCTCGACGCCGGCCGCATCGGCATCGCCTCGCAGGCGATCGGCATCGCCCGCGCCGCCTATGAAGCCACGATCGAATACGTGAAGGACCGCAAGGCCTTCGGCGCGGCCATCGGCACCTTCCAGATGACCCAGGCCAAAATTGCCGACATGAAGTGCAAGCTGGACGCGGCGCTGCTGCTGACCCTGCGCGCAGCGTGGGTGAAGGGCGAAGGCAAGCGCTTCAGCAACGAGGCGGCCATCGCCAAGCTGACCGCCTCGGAAGCGGCGATGTGGATCACCCACCAGGCCGTGCAGATCCACGGCGGCATGGGCTATTCCAAGGAAATGCCGCTGGAGCGCTACTTCCGTGATGCCAAGATCACCGAGATCTACGAAGGCACCTCGGAAATCCAGCGCCTGGTGATTGCCCGCAACGAGACCGGGCTGCGCTGAGTCGCATGGGGGCCCGCCCTGGTAGGTGCCAACCTTGGTTGGCACGCATCCAGGGCGCCAACCAAGGTTGGCGACTACCGGGCTCCCGCCGCTCTGGCACCAACAAGAAGACCCCGGTGGGCTGCGCCGCTGCAATGGCGGCGCATAGGAGCCCGCTCTTGGCGGGCGATACCTGATCTGTTCCAATGCAGGCCGTTTTTACCAGGCTTGGAAAGATGATCTATCGCGGTTGGGGGTTTGTGACCCTGGTGACGCCGATTGCAGCGATCCTGCTGCTGGCGTATTTCTTCCCGCAGGAAGGCCCGAAGGGCAATATTCCGCTGCAGCAGGTGCTGCTGGGCGCGGGCCTGGGTGCTGCGCTGAACGTGCTGCTGGGGCTGTGGTTGAACCGCGCGCCGCGGCAGAAGGGTGAGGCCGCGCCGCATCATTTCTTCTTCGTGCCGATGCAGTGGGTGGCGCTGCTGATCGTGGTGGTGTGCGGCGCGATCGCGTTGCTGCGCTGAAGCGCGGCGAGTGCCAACCAAGGTTGGCACCTACCCGACCCGCGCGCACCCACCCGACCCGCACGCACCTGGTAGGTGCCAACCTTGGTTGGCACGCATCCCGGTAGTCACCAGCAAAAAGGCCCCGGATCGCTCCGGGGCCTTTTCATTTCACTTCACTGCCGGATCAACGATCCGGACGGTGTGCCGATTCGGCATCACGCTGGCGTTCCATGAACTCCTTGGACGGTTCGTCCAGCTTGTCGCCCAGCATGCGGCGCACCACCACGAAGAACACCGGGATCATCAGCAGACCCAGCAGGGTGGCAAACAGCATGCCGCCGATCACGCCGGTACCGATGGCGTGGCGCGAGTTGGCGCCGGCACCGGTGGAGATGGCCATCGGGATCACGCCCATGATGAAGGCGAACGAGGTCATCAGGATCGGGCGGAAACGCAGGCGGGCCGCTTCGATGGTGGCATCGCGCAGGGTCTTGCCCGCTGCACGCTGCTCCACCGCGAATTCCACGATCAGGATCGCGTTCTTCGCGGCCAGGCCAATCACGGTGATCATGCCGATCTTGAAGAAGATGTCGTTGGGCAGGCCACGCATCATCGACAGACCGATGGCACCCAGCACGCCCAGCGGCACCACCAGCAGCACCGCCACCGGAATCGACCAGCTTTCATACAGCGCGGCCAGGCAGAGGAACACCACCACCACCGACAGCACCAGCAGCAGGGTAGCCGCGTTGCCCGCCAGGATTTCCTGGTAGGACATGCCCGACCAGTCGTAACCATAGCCGGCCGGCAGGTCGTTGTTGACGATGTCTTCCATCGCGGTCATCGCTTCACCCGAGCTCTTGCCCGGTGCCTGCGAACCGACGATGTTGATGGCCGAATAGCCGTTGTAGCGGCTCAGCGACGGCGGTGCCGACACCCACTCGGAACTGACCACGGTGCTCAGCGGGATCATCGCGCTGGTGCCATCGGCATTGGTGGTCAGGCTGGACGGGCTGTAGAAGCTCTTCAGCGATTCCTGGCCGGTACGGTACGGCGCGTCGGCCTGCATGGTCACGCGCTTGATGCGGCCCTGGTAGAAGAAGTCGTTCACGTACACCGGGGCCAGCATCAGCTGCACCGTGCTGTACACGTCCGACACCGACATGCCCATCGACTGCGCCTGCACGCGGTCCACGTGCAGCTGCAGCTGCGGGGCGTTTTCCAGGCCGTTGGGGCGCACGCCGGCCAGCTTGTCGGTTTCCTGCGCGGCCTTGCCAAGCAGCATGTTGCGCGCCTGGGTCAGCTGTTCGTAGCCCTGGCCGCCACGGTCCTGCAGCCACATGTCGAAGCCGCCGAACTGGCCCAGACCCTGCACGGTGGGCAGGTTGACCACGAAGATCTGCGCTTCCTTGATGCCGTAGAACGCGCCGTTCATGTTCTGGATGAACTCCGGAACGGTCACCTTGCGCTCGTCCCAGGGCTTGAGGCGGATGAAGCCCATGCCCACGTTTTCGCCGGAACCGACGAAGCTGAAGCCGGCGATCTGCATCAGACCTTCGTAGCCTTCCTGCTTTTCCAGGATGCCGCGCATCTGGGCGAAGACTTCGTTGGTCTGGCTCTTCGGCGAACCCGGCGGCAGCTGCACGATGGCCAGTGCGTAGCCCTGGTCTTCTTCAGGCAGGAAGCTGCCCGGCATGCGGGTGAACAGGAAGCCGCACAGTGCGGTCAGCACCACGGCCAGGATCATCCAGCGCGGCGCATGCTTCACCGCCGAGGTGATGTGGCCCACGTAGGTGTGGCTGATCTTGTCGTAGTACTTGTTGAACGTGCGGTAGACGATGTTCGGGTGGTCGTTGTGGGTCGGCTTCAGGAAGGTGGCACACAGGGCCGGGGTGAAGCCCAGCGCCAGGAACGCCGAGAAGCCCATCGAAATGGCGATGGTCAGTGCGAACTGCTTGTAGATCTCACCGGCCGCACCGCCCTGCAGCGCCGAAGGAATGAACACTGCCGCCAGCACGACGGTGATGGCTACCACCGCGCCGGTGATCTGGGTCATCGCCTTCTGCGTGGCCGGCTTGGGCGCCAGGCCCTCCTCGGTCATGATGCGTTCGACGTTCTCGATCACCACGATCGCGTCATCGACCACGATGCCGATCGCCAGCACCATCGCGAACAGGGTCAGCTGGTTGATCGTGAAGCCGATCATCCACATGCCCAGGAAGGTACCCAGCAGGGCCACCGGAATGACCAGGGTGGGGATGATGGTGGCGCGGAAGTTCTGCAGGAAGATCAGCATCACCAGGAACACCAGCAAGACCGCTTCAAACAGGGTCTTGACCACTTCCTCGATGGAGATCTTGACGAAGGTGGTGCTGTCGTACGGCGAGAACCAGCTCACGCCCGCCGGGAAGCTGGGCTGCAGTTCGTCCATCTTGGCGCGCACCGCATCGGCCACGTTCAGGGCGTTTGCGCCCGGCAGCAGCTGGATGGCGAAGGCGCCGGTGGGGGCACCGTTGTACTGGGTGTCGAAGCCGTAGTTGTTGGCGCCGAAGCCGATGCGGGCGATGTCCTTCAGCAGCACGCGCGAGCCGTCGGCGTTGGCACGCAGGATGATGTTCTCGAACTCTTCGGGCGAGCTGAAGCGGCCTTCGGCCGAGACCGTGGCGGTGAAGTGGCCATCGGGCGAGGGGTCCGAACCCAGCGAACCGGCAGCGAACTGCACGTTCTGGGCGCGCACCGCCGCCAGCACCTGGCTGGCCGACAGGCCGTAGCCCTGCATCTTTTCCGGGTTCAGCCAGATGTTCATGGCGTACTCGGAACCGAACTGCTGGGTGCTGCCGACGCCGGGAATACGCGAGACCTGGTCGAGCACGCGCGAGCCGACGATGTCATTCAGCGCATCACGGGTGATCGACGGGGTTTCCGAACGCAGGCCCACCACCATCAGGAAGCCGGCGTTGGCCTTGGCCACCACCACGCCCTGCTGGGTCACTTCGGTGGGCAGGCGCGGCGTGGCCAGCGACACCTTGTTCTGCACCTGCACCTGGGCGATGTCCGGGTCGGTACCGGTTTCAAAGGTCAGGGTGATCTGCGCACGGCCGTTGGACGAGGACGACGAGCTGAAATACAGCAGGTGATCGATGCCGGTCAGCTGCTGCTCGATCACCTGGGTGACCGATTTTTCCGTCGTGTCCGCGCTGGCGCCCGGGTAGGTGGCCGACACGGTCACCTGCGGTGGGGCGATGTTGGGGTAGGACTCCACGCCAAGGTTGAGGATCGCGATCACGCCGCTGAGCGAGATCAGGATCGCCACCACCCAGGCGAAGACCGGATGTTCGATGAAAAATTTAGGCATGACGGAAGGGTCCCGTTACTGCTTGTTCGATTCGGTGGCAGCCGGTTCGGCCTTGTCGGCCGCTTCGGCCGGGGCCTTGTCGGCGGCCGGTGCGGCACCGGCGGCGGCCGGCTTGGCGCTGGCATTGGCGTCCTGGCCCGGGGTCCAGGGCTTGGCCGTGGCCGGTGCCCCTTCCTTGACCTTCTGCACGCCGGCCACGATCACCTTGTCACCGGCGGCCAGGCCGTCGCTGACCAGCCAGTTGCCGCCCTGGGCACCGTCGGTCTTCACGTTCTTGCGCACCACCTTGCCGTCGGCGCCGACCACCATTACGAAGCCGCCCATGGTGTCGCGCTGCAGGGCCTGCTGCGGAACCAGGTAGGCGTTGTTGCGGTCACCCAGGTTGGCCTGGAAGCTGACGAAGGCGCCCGGCAGCAGGATCTGCTGCGGGTTCGGCAGCACCGCACGCAGGGACACCGCACCGGTGGTCGGGTCCACGGTGGTGGACGAGAAGTCCAGGGTGCCCTGTTCGCTGTAGGTGGTGCCGTCGGACAGCTTCACCGCCACGGTGGCCTTGCCATCGCCGGACAGCGCCAGCGCGCCCTTGGCCTGCTGCGCGCGCAGCAGGCTCAGTTCGTCCACGCTCAGCGAGAAGTTCACGTACAGCGGGTCCAGCTGGTCCACGGTGGTCAGCAGGGTCACATCGCCCTGGCCGACCAGCGCGCCTTCGGTCACCTGCTGCTTGTTGGCCACGCCGCTGATCGGCGCGGTCACTTCGGCATAGCCCAGGCTGATGCGCGAGGACGACACGGCCGCTTCGGCCTGCTTCACCGCGGCCAGCGCGGTGCGTTCGGTGGCCTGGGCCGCGTCCAGGTCGGACTTGGACACGTACTGCTGCGGGGCCAGCGAACGGGCGCGGTCGGCGGCGACCTTGGCGTTGGCATAGGTGGCGCGGGCCGAGGCCAGCTGGGCCTCGGAAGCATTCAGTTCGGCGCGCAGCGGGGCCGGATCGATCAGGAACAGGGTCTGGCCCTGCTTGACCTGGCTGCCTTCCTGGTAGACGCGCTTGAGCAGCACGCCGGGCACGCGGGCGCGCACGTCGGCACTGCGGTAGGGCGACAGGCGGCCGACCAGTTCACGCTGCAGCGGCAGAGTCTGCGGCTTGGCATCGATCACGCCCACTTCCGGCGGCGGGGGCGTCTGCTGTTCCGGCTTCTTGCAGGCCGCCAGGGCGACAGCGACGGCGCACGTCAAGGCAAGGGTGCGGAGTGGGGCGGTCATCAGGAGAAACTCCGGTGTTGGTTTGTAGACGGGACCGCTGCCGGTTCCGGCGCGAACGCGCGCAGGAAACCGTCAACGGAGAACTCGGCCCAGCGCCTGCGCGCACGCGCGTCATCGCGATGGGGGGTATGGAAGCGTTGTTTGTCGAAATCCTGACCGGCGATCATGCTCAGCAGCAGTTCGGCCATGTAGTGCGGGTCGTCATGCCGGAGCAGGCCACGCCTGCAAACGGTTTCAATCCATTCAGCAAGATGAAGTGTCAGCGCCCCGGCGCCTTCCCGGTACAGCGTACGCGCCTCTTCGGGGAACTGGGATGCATCGGCGGCAATCAGTCGGCAGGCCTGGCCCACGTGGGGCTGGTTGAAGTGCTCCAGGAAGTCGGTGGCGAACTGCAACAGGCTGGCACGCAGGTCGTCACTGCGGAGTGCACGCAGCAGGATGCCGCTGGCATCGCCCACGTGCCGCTGCACGACCCGGCGCAGCAGGTCCTGCTTGTTGCCGTAGCGCGAATAGAGCGTCTGTTTGGAACAGCCGGCCTGCTGGGCCACCGCGTCCATGCTCATCTGCATGCCCTGGCGGCCCAGCAGTTCGCGCACGGCATCGAACACGCGCTCATCGCGCGCGTCCACGGCAACGGGGAGGGTAGTGGGGTTCACGCGGTGGACTATACCGTCCAGTTCAGGATTGTGGAATCGTGCCGATAGTCCTGCCTGTCACCTGTCGCGTGGTTTTCCGTAACACGCTTTGCCGATCCTGTCGGCAGCGGCGCAACGCCCGTGCGCGCCATACCGGTGCGAACTGAATAGGCGTCTAAACCGCAGCAAACCCGAATCTGGTTATTCCGTCCTGCAGCAAGGCCTTTACGCGGGATAGGTCTACAATTTCATTTTCCCAACTGAGCAAGCGCATCGCTCTGCCATGAAACCGCAAAAAACCGCAGCCAAGACCGTGAAAAACAAGACCAAGCCAGCTGAGTCGGAGGTCGCAGTGACCGCTGGTTTCTCCCTGGAGCCGGTGTACACGGCCTTGCGCAAGCGTTACCCCTCTGCCGCGCAGGCCGAGGCAGTGGCATTCGCCGCGGATTTCTACAAGCGCATGGAGTCGGACGAGTTCCCGCACCACAGCGCTGACGAGTGGGCCGCGCTGGCCGCCGACACGCTGGAATTCGCCCGTGCCCGCAAGGCCGGCAAGGCCAACGTGCGCGTGTTCAACCCGACCACCAAGGCCAACGGCTGGGAATCGCCGCACACGGTGCTGCAGATCGTCAATGACGATATGCCGTTCCTCGTCGATACCGTCACCATGACCTTGGCCGAACAGGGCGTGGGCGTGCACGTGCTGGGCCACCCGGTGCTGCGCTTCACCCGCGACAAGGCCGGCAAGCTGGCCAAGGTGGGCGAGGGCGAAGCCGAATCGGTGATGCTGCTGGAAATCGACCGCCAGCCGGCCGATGCCATGGCCGCCATCGAACAGGCCATCAACAAGGCGCTGGACGAAGTGCGCGCCATCGTGCGCGACTGGCAGCCGATGAAGGACAAGGCCCTGGCCCTGGCCGACGACCTGGGCAGCCGCACGCTGCCGGTGGACGACACCTCGCGCGCCGAAGCACAGGAATTCCTGCGCTGGGCCGCCGACAACCACTTCACCTTCTTCGGCTACCGCGAATACCGCGTGGAGAAGCAGGGCAAGGAAGACGTGCTGGCACCGCTGAACGACACCGGCCTGGGCCTGATGCGCGGCAAGGACAAGTCCGCTGCGCGCCCGGTCAAGACGCTGGCTGCGCAGGGCCTGAACACCACGTCCGGGCTGAAGGACGCGCTGATCCTGACCAAGACCAATGCCCGTTCGCGCGTGCACCGCGCCGGCTACATGGACTACATCGGCGTGCTGGAATTCGACGCCAAGGGCAAGATCATCGGCGAACAGCGCTTCCTGGGCCTGTTCACCTCCAGCGCCTACAACCGCCGCCCGTGGGAAATCCCGCTGGTGCGCCAGCGCCACGAACACGTGATGAAGCAGTCCGGCCTGGCCCCGGCCAGCCACAGCGGCAAGGCCCTGCGCCACATCCTGGAAACCCTGCCGCGCGAAGAGCTGTTCCAGTCCAGCGAGGACGAACTGCTGCGCACCGCCATGGGCGTGCTGGGCCTGCAGGAACGCGTGCGCAGCCGCCTGTTCCTGCGCCGCGACAAGTACAGCCGTTTCATTTCCGCACTGGTCTACCTGCCGCGCGAGCGCTTCAACACCGACGTGCGCCTGCGCATCGAGGCCATGCTGAAGGAAGCGCTGCACGGTGAGTACGTGGACAGCTCGGTGGTGCTGGGCGAATCGCCGCTGGCCCAGGTGCACCTGATCGTGCGCCCCAAGCCGGGCGAAATGCTGGACGTCGATACCGCCGAACTGGAACAGAAGCTGGCCCAGGTGCTGCGCAACTGGCAGGACGACCTGCGTGAAGCGCTGGTGTCGCGCCATGGCGAAACCGAAGGCCTGCGCATTGCCGCGCGCATCGGCAAGGCACTGCCGGCCGGCTACATCGAAGACAACAGCACGGCCGTTGCCGCCAACGATGTCAGCCAGCTCGACGCGCTGACCGGCCCGGACGACCTGCGCCTGAGTCTGCAGGCCGTGCCGCGCGAAAGTGGCGATGGCCTGCGCCTGAAGCTGTACCGCCAGCTGGACGACATTCCGCTGTCGGACGCGCTGCCGATGATGGAAAACATGGGCCTGCGCGTGATCGCCGAGCGCCCGTACCGCCTGTCGGTGGACAACGCGCCGGTGTACGTGCAGGACTTCGAAGTCGAATCGACCGCCGGCGCCATCGATGCCGCGCGCGTGGATGAAGCCTTCGGCGAGACCTTCGCCCGCGTCTGGCACGGCGATGCCGAGAACGATGGCTTCAACCGCCTGGTGCTGGCCGCCGGCCTGCACTGGCGCCAGGTCGCCATGCTGCGTGGCTACTGCAAGTACCTGCTTCAGACCGGCGTGCCGTTCTCGCAAGCCTATGTGGAAGGCACCTTCGCCCGCTACCCGCTGCTGGCACGCCTGCTGGTGGAGCTGTTCGAAGCCCGCTTCGATCCGGCCACCGGCCATGAAAGCAAGGACGACATCGCCGCTGGCCAGGCCCATCTGAAGGCCCACTTCGACGTGCTGGCCGCCGGTGACGAGGCCACCCTGAAGGTGCTCAAGACCGTGGTCGACGCCCGCAAGGGTGACCGCGATGCGCAGATGCAGGCCGCGCGCGATGCGCTGCTGAAGCTGATGGACCGCGTGTCCAGCCTGGACGAGGACCGCATCCTGCGCTCGTTCATGGGCGTGATCGACGCGACCCTGCGTACCAGCTACTACCAGACCGATGCCAATGGCCAGCACGGCCATGTCATCAGCTTCAAGTTCGATTCGGCGCTGGTGCCGGACCTGCCCAAGCCGCGCCCGTACCGCGAAATCTTCGTGTACGGCCCGCGCGTGGAAGGTACCCACCTGCGCTTCGGTGCCGTGGCCCGTGGCGGCCTGCGCTGGTCGGACCGTCGCGAAGACTTCCGTACCGAAGTGCTGGGCCTGGTGAAGGCGCAGATGGTGAAGAACACCGTGATCGTGCCGGTCGGCGCCAAGGGCGGCTTCTTCGCCAAGATGCCGCCGGTGAACGGTGATCGCGATGCGATCTTCGCCAACGGCGTGGCCTGCTACAAGTTATTCATCCAGGGCCTGCTGGACATCACCGACAACATCGTCAACAACAAGATCGTGCCGCCGGTGGACGTTGTGCGCCACGACATGGACGACCCGTACTTGGTGGTGGCGGCCGACAAGGGCACGGCGACCTTCAGTGACATCGCCAACGGCCTGGCCATCGCCCACGGCTTCTGGATGGGCGATGCGTTCGCCTCCGGTGGTTCGGTCGGTTACGACCACAAGGGCATGGGCATCACCGCGCGCGGTGCGTGGGAATCGGTCAAGCGCCACTTCCGTGCGCTGGGCCGTGACAGCCAGACCCAGGACTTCACCACCGTCGGCGTGGGCGACATGTCCGGCGACGTGTTCGGCAACGGCATGCTGCTGTCGCGCCACATCCGCCTGCTGGCCGCGTTCGACCACCGCCACATCTTCCTGGACCCGAACCCGGATGCGGCCACCTCGTTCGTCGAGCGCGAGCGCATGTTCACCGTGCCGCGTTCCAGCTGGGCCGACTACGATGCCAAGCTGATCAGCAAGGGCGGCGGCATCTATCCGCGCAGCCTGAAGTCGATCGAGATCACCCCGCAGGTGCGTGAAGCACTGGGCCTGGACGAGAACGTCAAGGCGCTGTCGCCGAACGATCTGATGAGCGCGATCCTGAAGGCACCGGTGGACCTGCTGTGGAACGGCGGCATCGGTACCTACGTGAAGGCTGCCAGCGAACAGCACAGCGATGTCGGCGACCGCGCCAACAACGCGCTGCGCGTGAACGGTGGCGAGCTGCGCTGCAAGGTGGTGGGCGAGGGCGGCAACCTGGGCATGACCCAGCTGGGCCGCATCGAAGCCGCCCAGGCCGGCGTGCTGCTCAACACCGACTTCATCGACAACTCGGCCGGTGTGGATACCTCCGACCACGAAGTCAACATCAAGATCCTGCTCAACGATGTGGTGCGGGCCAAGAAGCTGACCGTTGAACAGCGCAACAAGCTGCTGGCGTCGATGACCGACGAAGTGGCCGACCTGGTGCTGAACGACAACTACCGCCAGAACCAGGCGCTGAGCCTGATGGAGCGGATGGCCGTCAAGCGCCTGGGTTCCAAGCAGCACTTCATCCGCACGCTGGAACAGCAGGGCCTGCTGGATCGCCAGATCGAGTTCCTGCCGTCCGATGCCGAGCTGTCCCAGCGCAAGGCGCGTGGCCAGGGCCTGACCCGTCCGGAACTGTCGGTGCTGCTGTCCTATTCCAAGCTGGTGGCGTTCGCCCAGCTGCTGGATTCGGACATTCCCGAAGACCCGTACCTGTCCAAGGAACTGCAGCGCTACTTCCCGACCCCGCTGCAGAAGAAGTACGCCGACGCGATGGAGCGTCACCGCCTGAAGCGCGAAATCATCGCCACGGCCGTGACCAACCAGACCATCAACCGCATGGGCGCCACCTTCCTGATGCGCATGCAGGAAGACACCGGCCGTTCCATTGCCGAGGTTGCCAAGGCCTACACCATCAGCCGCGAAACGCTGGATGCCCGCGCGCTGTGGGCGCAGATCGACGCGCTGGACGGCAAGCTGCCCGAATCGGTGCAGATCGACGCACTGGAAGTGATCTGGAAGCTACAGCGTTCGTTCGTGCGTTGGCTGCTGTCGCGTCCGGGCCCGATGCCGGGCATCACCGAGGCGGTGAACCGCTACCAGGGTCCGTTCAACGACATCCGCGTCGCTTCGGGCGTGCTGCCTGATTCGCAGCGTCCGACCTACGAAGCCCTGGTGGCCGAGTGGAAGGAGAAGGGCCTGCCGTCGGCACTGGCACAGCAGCTGGCGGAACTGCACTTCCTGGAGCCGGCGTTCGACATCATCGAACTGGCCCGTACCCGCAAGCTGAAGCCGGTGGACGTGTCCAAGATCCACTTCCGCCTGGGCGATGCCCTGCAGCTGCCGTGGCTGTTCGAGCAGATCGACGCGCTGGAGGTCAATGGCCGCTGGCATGCCGTGGCCCGTGGCGTGCTGCGCGACGAGCTGGCCCACCACCACCGCAACCTGGCAGGCCAGGTGCTGGCGACCAAGGGCGGCAGTGCCGAGGCCAAGGTATCGGCGTGGATCGGCCGCGACGACAACAGCCTGCGCTTCACCCTGTCGATGCTGGCCGAACTGGCCGAGCAGAAGACCCTGGACTACCCGACCGTTTCGGTCGCGGTGCAGCGCCTGGGCCAGCTGGCAGCACATGGTGCGTAAGCGCATTCGCGCTGACGCCCCACGGTTTGCTCTGCAAACCGTGGGCCCCATGCCAACCATGCTCCCAGACCCCCGCGCCGTTGGCGCGCCCCCCTGACTCAGGGGGGCTCCTGATCTGCAGCAGTTGGAGGAACGGCCCCGCGAAAGCGGGGCCGTTCTGTTTCTGCGTGCATTCGCCGGGCATGGCCCGGCGCTACCGACGCACGGGCCATGCCCGGCGAGCGCAGCGGCGCTCGGTTATGCTCTTGAACAGCCTTCCCCCGGATCCACCCATGAGCGACACCCCCCGCATCGCGTTCCTGGCCAGCACCACCGAACCTGCGCAGATGGCCCGCGCGGCCATGGTGTCGCGCTATGGCGACCATGCGCCCGACCAGGCCGATGTGCTGTGCCCGCTGGGCGGCGACGGTTTCATGCTGCAGACCCTGCACCGCCATGGCCACCTGGGCAAACCGGTGTTCGGCATGAAGCTGGGCACGGTCGGCTTTCTGATGAACCAGTACCGCGGCGACGATGACGTGCAGGCCCGCATCGCCCGTGCCGAGCCGGCCAACCTGCGCCCGCTGGAAATGATCGCGCTGACCGAATCGGGCACCAGTACCGGCTCGCTGGCGTACAACGATGTGTCGCTGCTGCGGCAGACCCGCCAGGCCGCGCATATCGGCATCGATCTGAACGGCCAGGAGCGCGTGGCCGAGCTGATCGGCGATGGCGTGCTGGTGGCCACCCCGGCCGGCAGCACTGCCTACAACTATTCCGCGCACGGCCCGGTACTGCCGCTGGGCTCCCACACCATCGCCCTGACGCCGCTGGCCCCGTACCGGCCACGCCGCTGGCGCGGCGCCATCCTCAAGGCCGACACCGAAGTGCGCTTCCGCGTGCTGGACCCGTACAAGCGCCCGGTGAGCGTGACCGCCGATTCGCACGAGACGCGTGACGTGGTGGAAGTGACCATCCGCGAATCCAAGGACCGCCGGGTGACCCTGCTGTTCGACCCGGAGCACAACCTGGAAGACCGCATCCTGAGCGAACAGTTCGTTTTTTAAGGGACAATACGCCGCCGGCCCCCGCCGTCCGCTGCAAGGAACCCCCGCCATGGGCGACAACACCCCCCGTTTGCTGACCGTCGCGGTAACCTCGCGCGCGCTGTTCGATCTGGAAGAGAGCCACGCGCTGTTCGAGAGCGATGGCGTGGCGGCCTATGCCGAATACCAGCGCCAGCACGAGGATGACATCCTGGGGCCGGGTGTGGCGTTCCCGGTGGTGCGCAAGCTGTTGGCACTGAACCAGGGCGCCAGCCCGGAAAACCCGCGGGTGGAAGTGATCCTGCTGTCGCGTAACTCGGCCGACACCGGCCTGCGCATCTTCAATTCCATCCAGCACTACGGGCTGGGCATCATCCGCGCCACCTTCACCGCCGGCGAGCCGACCTGGCCGTACGTGAAGCCGTTCGGCACCGATCTGTTCCTGTCGGCCAACCCCGAATCGGTGCGCAGTGCGCTGCGCCATGGCATCGCCGCGGCCACCATCCTGCCCAAGCCGCCCGGCGAAACCGCCGCGGCCGCCGAGGACCAGGTGGTACACAGCGAGCGCAACGCCGGCCAGCTGCGCATCGCCTTCGATGGCGACGCGGTGATCTTCGGTGATGAAAGCGAGCGCATTTCGCGCGAGCAGGGCGTGGAAGCGTTTGGCCGCCACGAACGCGAGCGGGCGCGCGAGCCGCTCAGCGGAGGCCCGTTCCGCGGCTTCCTGTCGGCGCTGCACACGCTGCAGGAAGTCTTCCCGGCCGGTGAGAGTGCGCCGATCCGCACCGCGCTGGTCACCGCGCGTTCGGCGCCGGCGCACGAGCGGGTGATCCGCACCCTGCGCGAATGGGGCGTGCGCCTGGATGAAGCCCTGTTCCTGGGCGGCCGGCACAAGGGGCCGTTCCTGCAGGCCTTCGGCGCGGACATCTTCTTCGACGATTCCCAGCACAACATCGATAGCGCCCGCGAACACGTGGCCGCCGGCCACGTGCCGCACGGCGTCGCCAACGAGGGGTGATGCCATGATGGGTGGGTGCCAACCGTTGGTTGGCACGTCATCGCCCCGGTAGGTGCCAACCTTGGTTGGCACGGTTGTGCGTCAATGCCCACCAAGGTGGGCATCTACCAAAGTGGGGCTACGGGCTGCCCGACATCCCCAGCTGCAGGTCCACCACCTTCCAGCGCAGGCCCTGCGGTTCCAGCACCACCTTCAAGGGGGGCTGGCCCGGCCCGCGGTCCACATCCACCACGAAACGGTCCAGTGCCTCGAAATGGTGTTCGGCGTGTTTCAGCGGCTGCGCCGGTTCGGTCGGGCCGAAGGCATCGCCGCCCTGTAGTTCGTTGCGGCCACGCTTCCACAACACGTGGCCCTGCAGCAAGGCACCGATGCCGGTGGGCGTGATCATCGTGTCCACCGCCGCGCCGCCCAACTGGTCGCCCAGGCCATACAGCAGCGCGCCGAACGGGCTGCTGGCCACTTCCGGCCCGGCCTGGCGCACCAGGTAATCATTGAGCTGCGCGCGCAGGCTGCTGCGCACGCGCGGGAAGTCCACGTAGCGCTCCAGCCGCGCGGTGTCGCGCTGCTCGATGGCCTTGGACAGGCCGTGGACGGTCAGGTAGGGGCCGCCGAACCACCACGCACACACGGCCGCAACCGCCAGGATCAGGACGCCGATGAGCTTCTTCATGCCGCCCAGACTGCCGCAAACGCCGGCCGCGCAGGTGAAGACTCAGTGACTGGGTGAGCCGCGGCCATCACCGAAGGCGGCCACCAGCCGCTGCCGCTCGGCGGCGCTGAGTGCGTCCACGCGGGTAGCCAGCACCTCATCCAGGCTGCGCAGGCGGGTAGTGCCGAGGATGCCGCTGGCCACACCGGGGTGTTGCAGCACGTAGGCGAAGGCGGTCTGCGCCGGGCGCTGGCTGTGGATGCTCGCTACCGCGCGGCGTATCGCACCGGCACTGCGCATCAACTGGCGGCTGCTCGGTTTCAGCCACGCACGGGCCAGGTACCAGGCATCGGCCAGCCGGGGCAGGCGCGGGCGCGGCGGCAGCAGGTGCCCCTGTGCCAGCACCGTGCCGGCCAGCACGCCGATACCGGCCGCGTGCAGCCGATCGATCAGCGGCGCACGGTCCTGCTGCAACGCGTTGAAATCCAGCAGCACCACGTCGAAGGCCTGCGGGTGGTCGATCATCCATTCCAGCGTGGCGGCCGAATGGGTGTTGATGCCGGTGTGCCGGATCAGCCCACGTTCGCGCAGGCGGGCCAGCGCGTGCAGCAGATCGTCGTTGATGTCGTGTTGGCTGGCGCCGTGCAACTGGTACACGTCCAGGTAGTCCAGGCCCAGGTTGCGCAGCGACGCCTCGCAACTGGCGGTGATCGCCGCCGGCGAGAAATCACGCTGCTCGGCACCGCTGATCCCGGCCTGCCCGGTCAGCGTGCCGCCCTTGCTGGAAATCACCAGCGATTCGCGCGGGAAGCGTGCCAGCAGCGGGCGCAGGATGCGGCCCAGGCGCGGTTCGGCGTAGAAGCCGGAGTAGTTGTGGCCGGTGTCGAGCAGGTTCACGCCCTGTGCCAGCGCGTGTTCGACCACCGCCGCAGCGGCGTCCTCGGCGAAGCGCGGATGGCCCCAGAAGCCCGAACAGCCCAGCCCGACCGGTGAGACGGCCAGCCCGGTGCGGCCCAGCATGCGGCGCTGCTGGGGCAGGGGCAGGGCGTTGCCCATCAGAACTCCAGGTCCAGTGCCGCGCACAGGTAGTCCACGAACGGCGCCAGGGTGGCCAGGTCCTTGCCCAGGGTGGACAGCAGGCGCGGGCCGGTCATGGTGTCATCGTCCAGCGAACGCCACATGACCCAGTTGCGGTGCTTCAGATCGTCGATGAATTCGAAGTCGGCCGGGAAGCCGCGCGGCGGCCGCACCAGCTTTTCGCTCTGCTCGAAGTCGAAGCGCTTGCGCAGGGGCGCGCCGTGCGCGGCCGCCTTCCAGCTGCCCGGGTTGTCCAGGATGAAGTGGCGCACGCGCCGCTGGGTCTCCGGTTCCGGGTGCCACAGGCCGGCGCCGACGAAGCTCTCGCCGGGCTGCAGGTGGATGTAGAACGAGGGCGCGGCCACTTCACGGCGGCGCTCGTGGAACAGGCGCGCACCTTGCCAGGTCTTGTACGGCGACTTGTCGTTGGAGAAGCGCGCGTCACGGTGGATGCGGAACAGCGAGCCGCCCACGCCACGGGTATCGGCACGGAAGTGCTCGCTCACTTCGCCCAGTGCGGGCTGCAGGTCGCCCAGCAGGCGCAGGAACGGCTGCCGCACGTGGTCTTCGTACTGCCGGCGATGGTCGTTGAACCAGGCCTTTTCGTTATGCCGCGCCAGGCTGCGCAGGAACTTGAAACTGGCCTCGGAAAAATACGTACTCACAGCTGCTCCTGCAGGTGGTGGCCCCAGTCGCGCAGCGACTGCAGCAGCTCAGCGCGGCGCACGTCGTCGGGCGCTTCGGCGGCCAGCGCGTCGATCTGCTGCAGGTACTGGGGCAGGTTCAGTTCGCCCAGGCCCTGTTCGCCCAGCAGGCGTTGGCGGCGGTACGCCTGCCATCGTTCCTGTTCGGCCGGCGACAGGGTGCCGGGATGGTTGCGGGCGCGGTAGCGGAACAGCAGTTCGGGCAATCGCGGGTCGCGGAAGCGCTCTTCCAGCGCGGCCAGTTGCTGCGGCGCGCTGGTGCGGGCCAGGGCCAGCAACGGCTTGTCGCCGGCGCCGAGGAAACCGTCGTACAACGAGGCGTCCACATCGGTCAGCATCGGGGGGCGCGGCTGGTTGAACACCTGGCGGGCTTTTTCGGCCAGCTGCGGCGCCACCTCGCGCAGGCGCGCGGCCTTGGCTTCGATCGCGGCCACGTCCAGTCCCAGCCGCGCATGGTCATCGGCACGCAGGTGGTTCCAGGCCACCAGCGCCGGCACCTTGTTCAGATGCACTTCCTTCAGCGGCACGCGGGCCACGCCCTCGGGCAGTTCGCTGGCGCGCAGGTACAGGCGCTGGGCGATCACCTCGGCCGGCAGTGCCAGCAGGTCGTCCACTTCACCGTCCAGATCGAACACGATGGCGCGGTTGCCGATGGTCGGGTGCATGGCCAGCGGCAGCACCGGTGCGGCGCACAGGCGGCTGGCCGGGTAGCGCATGGAGATGTGCAGTACCGGCTGCATCGCCGCCACGTCCAGCAGGCTGCCAACGAAGCGCTTGTCGCGCAGCTTCAGGGCGTAGTCCCACAGGCGCGGCTGCGACTGCTTGAACAGGCGGGCCATGCCCAGCGTGGCGCGCACATCGGAAAGCGCTTCATGCGCATCGCCTTCGCGCACGCCATTGGCCTCGGCCAGGTGTTCCAGCTTGAACGAGGTCGCGCCGTCTTCGCGCTGCGGCCACTGGATGCCGTCCGGGCGCAGTGCGCGCATCAGCCGCAGCATGTCCAGCAGGTCCCAGCGCGAATTGCCGTTGCGCCACTCGCGCTCGTAGGGATCGTGGAAGTTGCGGAACAGGCCGTAGCGGATGAATTCGTCGTCGAAACGCAGGGTGTTGTAGCCCAGCGCACAGGTGCCGGGCCGTGACATCTGTTCGTTGATGCGGTCGAACGCCTCGGCCTCGCTCACGCCCTCGGCCATGGCCTGCTGCGGGGTGATGCCGGTCACCAGGGTGGCCATGGGCGAGGGCAGCAGATCATCGGCCGGGCGCACGAAGAAGCTGACCGGCGTGTCGATCACGTTCAGATCGGCGTCGGTGCGCATGGCCGCGAACTGCGCGATGCGGGTGCGGCGCGGATCCTGGCCGAAGGTTTCCAGGTCATAGAACAGGAAGCTGTCAGCCATCAGTGCGCGCCCTCCAGCACCGGCAGCTGCGCGTGGATCTGCGCTTCCAGTGCGGCCCAGTCGATGTTGTCCAGCGTGGTGTGGCCGGCAGTGGCTGCCACCAGCATGTCGCGCTGCAGTTCGGTGCGGCGCAGCGCTTCGGCATACGGCGTGTGCAGGAAGGTGACCATGGTGTAGTGCGGCACGAAGCGGGTCGGCCAGCGCCGCTGCAGTTCCTGTTCCAGCTCGCGCTGCAGCAGGAAGGCCGGATCGGCCACGCGGTCGCGCATTTCCAGGTAGTTTTCCAGTGCCATCTGCTGGATCGCCTGTGCATTGGGCTTGCGCTCGGCTTCGAAGGCGGCGAAGGCGCCCTGCAGGTCGTCGGCGTCCATCAGGTGACGGGCCAGCGCCACGCAATCTTCGAACGCGCAGTTCATGCCCTGGCCGTGGAAGGGCACCATCGCGTGCGCGGCATCGCCGATCAGCACGGCGCGGCCGTCCTGGTGCCAGCGCTCCAGGGTCAGCGTGCCCAGCAGGCCCGGCGGGTGCTGTTCCCAGTCCGCGCGCAGGTCCGGGATCAGCGGCAGCGCATCGGCGAATTCGGCGGCGAACAGCGCCTCGGCCTGCGTACCGCTGTTGACCGTGGCGAAGCTCGGGTTGCCCTGGTTGGGCAGGAACAGGGTGACGGTGAAGGTGCCTTCGTGATTGGGCAGGGCGATGCACATGTAGTGGCCGCGCGGCCAGATGTGCAGCGCATTGCGCTCGATGCGGAAGCTGCCATCGGCGGCCGGTGGGATTTCCAGTTCCTTGTAGGAATGGTCGAGGAAGGCGATGTCCTCACCCAGCGGCGCGCGCCGGTTCATTGCCGCACGCAGTGCCGAACCGGCACCGTCGGCGCCGATCAGGCTGTCGAAGCGGATGTCATGCGGGCTGTCGTCGCGGTCATCGATGAAGCGCGCGTAGCCGGCGTCGAAATCCACGGTATGCAGGCGGCGGTGGAAATGCACGGTGGCACCGGCTTCTTCGGCCAGCTGCAGCAGCGTGGTGTTCAGTTCACTGCGATGGATCGACCAGATCACTTCGCTGTCGTCGCGGCCATAGCGCTGCAGCTGCGGCTGGCCGTCGCGTGGGTGGACCATGCGCCCGCGCATCATCACCGCGCGGGCCATCACTTCCTCTTCCACGCCGGCCTGGCGCAGCGCATTGCGGCCGCGCTCGGCCAGGGCCAGGTTGATCGAACGGCCACTTTCATAATCGGCCACGCGCGGGTCGCCGCGGCGTTCGTACAGGGTGATGCGCCAGCCCTGCCGCGACAGCAGGATGGCCAGCAGGGAACCGGCCAGGCCGGCGCCGATGATGCTCAGGGAGCGGGAGGCGTGTGCGATCAACGAACTGTCCAGCAATAGGGGAGGGCGCGGCTTACAGACCGGCCCAGGCTTCCACTTCCTCGACGAAATGGTGCACGTCCAGGTAGCGGTTGTAGAGCGGGGTGGGCGAAATGCGGATGACGTCTGGTTCGCGCCAGTCGCCGAGCACGCCGACGCCACGCAGGTATTCGAACAGCGCGCGGCCACGTTCGCGGCCGCCGATCACCCGCAGCGACAGCTGGCAGCCGCGGCGTTCCGGTTCGGACGGAGTGACCACGTCCAGCACCTGCGGCAGGCGCGCGCGCACCAGCGCATCGAGCAGGCCGGTCAGCGCCAGCGATTTGCTGCGCAGCGCGTCCATGCCGGCGCGCTCGAACAGGTCCAGCGAGGCGCGCAGCGGGGCCAGGCCCAGGATCGGCGGATTGCTCAACTGCCAGCCTTCGGCGCCCACGGCCGGGGTGAACTGTGGCGACATCTGGAAGCGCGTGGCCTCTTCATGGCCCCACCAGCCGGCAAAACGCGGCAGGGTGGTGTCGCGGTGGTGGCGCTCGTGCACGAAGGCACCGGCCACGGCCCCCGGGCCGCTGTTGAGGTACTTGTAGTGGCACCACACGGCAAAGTCCGGCGCCACATCGTGCAGGTGCAGCGGCACGTTGCCGACCGAATGGGCCAGGTCGAAACCGATGCGTGCGCCCTGCAGGCGCGCGGCGCGGGTGATCGCGTCCAGGTCGAACACCTGGCCGCTGCGGTACTGCACGCCGGGCCACAGCACCAGCGCCAGGCGCGGGCCGTGTTCGGCGATGGCGCGCTCGATCGCGGCCAGCGAAATCGTGCCGTTGGCTTCATCCGGCTGCACTTCCGCAAGGCAGTCGGCCGGGTCGAAGCCGTGGAAGCGGATCTGCGCTTCCACCGCGTGGCGGTCGGTGGGGAAGGCGCCGGCTTCCATCAGGATGACCGGGCGCTGCGCGGTGGGGCGGTAGAAGCTGACCATCATCAGGTGCAGGTTCACGCTCAGCGTGTTCATCGCCACCACTTCGCTGGGCAGGGCGCCGACCACGCGGGCCAGCTGCGCGCTCACCAGGCGGTGGTAGGACAGCCACTGGGTGGGGCCGGTGAAATGACCTTCCACGGCCAGTTCGCCCCACTGCTTCATCACTTCCCGCACCGCCGCCTGTGCGCCGCGCGGCTGCAGGCCCAGCGAGTTGCCGACGAAGTAGGTCTGCTCACCGCCGCCATGGCGCGGAATCAGGAATTCGTTGCGCAGCGGGCGCAGCGGATCGGCAGCGTCCAGGGCAATGGCGTGGGTGCGGCTGAGCAGATCGGACATGGGCGGGCAACAGGCTGCAACGGGATTGCCAGTGTAGCGCCTGGCGCCTGCCCGGGGCGTCGCGGCCACGCTTCGGGCGTCGCGTTTTCTGGTAGTGGCCAACCTTGGTTGGCGCGCGTAGATCCATGCGCCCACCAAGGTGGGCGCCTACCGGTGTGGGCGCCGCGTTTTCTGGTAGTGGCCAACCTTGTTTGGCGCCGGTAGATCCATGCGCCCACCAAGGTGGGCGCCTACCGGTGCGGGCCTCAGCCCGCCGCGGGCGCCGGCAACGGGTCCACGTGCCCGCATTCACTGCAGGTGCGCAGTTCCAGGCTCGCCTGGTAGCGCGCGAAGACCTTGGGCAGGTCGGTCTCGATGTTCTGCAGGGTGAAGTACTCTTCGTACAGCTTGTGGTTGCACTGCTCGCAATGCCAGATCACGCCATCGCGCTCGTGCGCCAGGCGCTTGCGCTCGACCACCAAGCCGACGCCGCCGGGCGGGCGCCGCGGCGAATGCGGCACCTTGCCCGGCAACAGGAAGATCTCGCCGGCGCGGATCGGGATATCGCGCACGGCGCCGTCTTCCTGCACCTTCAGCACCATCTCGCCTTCCAGCTGGTAGAACCACTCCGGGCCTTCGTCGTAGTGGTAGTCGGTGCGCGAGTTCGGCCCGCCCACCACCATCACGATGAAATCGCCGTTCTCGATCATCTTGTTGCCCACCGGCGGCTTCAGCAGGTGCCGGTGTTCTTCGATCCAGGCCAGCAGGTTGATCGGCGAGGCGAGCATGGCAGTCTCCGGTCGGTCAGTCGCGCTTGCCGTGGCGGGGCACGAAGGCCAGGGCCTTTTCGTATGCCGGCTTCAGCTCGTCCTGGGCGCCGACGTCGATACCCATCTCGCTCACCCGGCCGTCCTTCAGGCTGTACACCCAGCCGTGCACCATCAGCTTCTGGCCACGCGCCCAGGCGTCTTCCACGATGGTGGAGCGGCACAGGTTGGCGACCTGTTCGATCACGTTCAGTTCGCACAGGCGTGCGTGCTTGAGCTCGTCATCGTCGATCGCATCGAGGATGGCCGCGTGCTTCTGTGCCACATCGCCCACGTGGCGCAGCCAGTTGTCGGCCAGGCCGACGCGGGTGTTGTGCAGGCAGGCGTGCACGCCGCCGCAGCCGTAGTGGCCCACGATCAGGATGTGCTTCACCTTCAGCTGGTCCACCGCGTACTGCACCACGCTCAGGCAGTTCAGGTCGCTGTGGGCCACCACGTTGGCCACGTTGCGGTGCACGAACACCTCGCCCGGGGCCATGCCGATGATCTGGTTGGCCGGCACGCGCGAATCGGAACAGCCGATCCACAGGTATTCCGGATGCTGCTGCTTGGCCAGCTGGTGGAAGAACTCAGGGTCTTCCTTTTCGATGCGGTCGGCCCATTCGCGGTTGTTCTGCAGCAGCTTGTGGATGTCTTTCATGTTCGTGTGTCCCTGACGTCAGGTGGGCGCACGAGGCGGCCCAGCCGGCCGCGTCGTGGTGGGGAAACGGGCGCTCAGCCGCCGGCGGCGGCCTCGTCGCGGTGCCAGCGCATCCACTGCGCCAGCTCGGTGGATGCGGGGGTGTGCAGCTCATCCAGCGCAGCGATCACGGCCAGCTGGTTGGCTTCGGGATGGTTCTGGCTCAGCTTCAGCTTCACCTGCACGTGTTCAACCTGGAAACGGAAGCCGACGATGGCGCGCAGTTCCGGGCCGTGTTCGGGGCGGTCGGCCTCGAACTGCCACTGCTGGCCGACACTGGCTTCGTAATGGTCGCTGATGGCGCCGACCAGGTCGGCCAGTTCGGTCGGGTCGTCGAACCGCTGCAGCTGCCCGCGCAGTTCGGCGGCCGCGTAGTTCCAGGTGGGAACGCGTGCGGCGGGTTCCTTGTCGGGGTACCAGCTGGCCGACACGTACCCGTGCGGGCCATCCACCAGCACCTTGGCCGGGCCGTCGCGGCGCGACTGCGGGTTGGCCCGGGCCCAGTGCCCGCGCAGTTCGATCCGGGTGCCCTGGCGCTGGTACAGCACCGGCATCCGGGTCAGTTCAGGCAGGCCGTCCTCACCGGTGGTCAGCACGGTGACAAACGCATCGCGGGCCAGCAGGCGGTCCAGCCAGCGCAGGTCGGTTTCGGCGAAGGCGCGCGGGGTGAACATCGGCCTGGGCTCAGGCGCGCCCGCCCAGCGACTGCACCATGCGGCCGCGCAGGCCTTCATCGCTGCCGGCCTGCGGCGGCTGTACTTCATGCAGGCTGAAGCCGCGGACCAACGCGTCTTCTTCGTCCAGACCGTCGTACTCGACGAATTCGGCATCGAACAGCTGCGAACGGGCAGTATCTTCGCTGTCGTAGCTCAGCGTGTTGCCATCGCTGTCCAGCACTTCGGCGGTGCCGGCCGGGCGCACGCGCAGGCGGGCCCAGATCAGGGTGTTGCCAAGGCTGGCCAGCCACCAGCTGTCGCGGGCGTCGTTGTTGTCGTTCATGTGCGTATTACCAGAGCGAGGCCAGCCAGAGCAGGGCAGCCATGCCCAGTCCGGCCAGCAGGGTCAGCAGCGATACCCAGGCCGGCGTCGCCAGCCCGGACAGCGAGCGGTCCGGCTGCTGGCGATAGTCGCGGCGCAGCAACCAAGCCAGGGCGTCGGGCTTGAGGAAGGCGCCACTGCCAAAGCGCGCGGCGAGCGCCGGATGGCGGTCGCGCACGTGTACCAGGGTCAGCGGCCAGAAGATCACGAAGGCACTGAACCCGGCCACTGCAACGCCGACGAAACAGAGGGCGAAGAACAGGGTCATGGGGGCAGTACCTCCGTGCTCGTGTGGGGCTTAGAAGTCCGCGCTGCCCGGGGCGCGCGGGTAGGGAATGGCATCGCGGATGTTGGACAGGCCGCAGACGTAGACCACCAGGCGCTCGAAGCCCAGGCCGAAGCCGGCGTGCGGCACCGAGCCGTAGCGGCGGAAATCGCGGTACCAGCTGTAATGCTCGCGATCCAGGCCGAACTGCGCCATGCGCGCGTCCAGCACGTCCAGGCGCTCTTCGCGCTGGCTGCCGCCGATGATCTCGCCGATGCCCGGGGCCAGCACGTCCATCGCGGCCACGGTCTTGCCGTCGTCGTTCAGGCGCATGTAGAAGGCCTTGATGTGCTCGGGGTAGTTGGTCACCACCACCGGGCGGCCGACGTGTTCTTCGGTCAGCCAGCGCTCGTGCTCGGTCTGCAGGTCCAGGCCCCATTCGACCGGGAAGTCGAACTTCTTGCCGGACTTCTGCAGCAGGCTGACCGCATCGGTGTAGTCGATGCGCTCGAACGGCGCGTTGATGAAGTCTTCCAGCTTGGTGATCGCGTTCTTGTCCACGCGCTCGGCGATGAAGGCCAGGTCGTCACCGCGCTCGTTCAGCACGGCGCGGAACAGGTACTTCAGGAACTCTTCGGCCAGGCGCGCGTCTTCGGCGAGGTCGGCGAAGGCGATTTCCGGCTCGATCATCCAGAACTCGGCCAGGTGGCGGGTGGTGTGGCTGTTTTCGGCGCGGAAGGTCGGGCCGAAGGTGTACACCTTGCTCAGCGCCAGGCAGTAGGCCTCGACGTTCAGCTGGCCGGACACGGTCAGGAAGGTTTCCTTGCCGAAGAAGTCGCGGCTGAAGTCGATCGCGCCCTTCTCGTCGCGCGGCAGGTTCACCATGTCCAGGGTGGACACGCGGAACATCTGGCCGGCGCCTTCGGCGTCGGAGGTGGTGATGATCGGGGTGCTGATCCAGTTGAAGCCGTTCTCGTGGAAGAAACGGTGCACGGCCTGGGCGAGGCAGTTGCGGATGCGGGTGACCGCGCCGAACAGGTTGGTGCGCGGGCGCAGGTGCGCCACTTCACGCAGGAACTCCGGCGACATCGGCTTGGGCTGGATCGGGTAGGTCAGCGGGTCTTCGACCCAGCCGACCACTTCCAGCGCACTGGCCTGGATCTCGAACGACTGGCCCTTGCCCTGCGACTTCACCAGGGTGCCGGTGGCGATGACCGAGCAGCCGCTGGTCAGGCGCTTGATCTCGTCGAAGTTGCCCAAGGTGTCGTTGGCCACGACCTGGATCGGGGCGAAGCAGGAGCCGTCGCTCACATTCACGAAAGCCAGATTCGCTGAACCGCGCACCGTGCGCACCCAACCGCGTACCGTGACTTCGCCGCCTTCCGGGATCTTCCCGGCAAGCGCATGTTCAACGCTGACCACCGTCATGACTTGAATCCTCTGCTGATCGACTCGATCTGTGAACACGGGAGTTTACCGGTTGCAGCGTTCTGCTTGCGAGGCATTTTTCGCGCCGCTGGGCTCCTTATAATGTCCCCGTACCCCTGGAGTGAGCCTCATGGCCGTCAGCCTGACCCCCATCGCCTTCGAGCGCGTGCAGCGCTTCGTAGCCCAGACCCCCGGCGCCCTGGGCCTGCGCTTCGGCGTGACCAAGACCGGTTGCTCCGGCTGGGGCCATGTGACCGACCTGGCCCGAGACGAGCGCGAGGGTGACACCGTGTTCGACCAAGACGGGGTGAAGATCTACGTCGATGCCAAGAGCCTGGCCCTGGTGGACGGCACCGTGATCGACTTCGGCAAGCACGGCCTGAGCGAAACGTTCACGTTCAGCAACCCGAACGCCACCGCCGAGTGCGGGTGCGGTGAAAGCTTCACCACCGACGCCGACAAGGCCTGACGCGCGGTCCCGGCGCCCGCCGGGCATGGCCCGGCGCTACCCCGCCCGCTATGGCCCGCCGCAACCCCGCCGGCGAAAGGCCCGGCCAACCCGCCTGGCAGGTGCCCACCGCAACCCGCCTGGTAGGTGCCGACCTTGGTCGGCACGAAAGGACCCACGGATGGAACGCCCGGTTTTCACCTACCACCCCAACGCCTACGCGACCGCCTTCGAAACGGTCGATGGGGTCTGTGACGGCTGCGGCCAGTCGCGCGCGCTGCGCTATCGCGGGCCGTTCTACACCACCCGGAAGCCCGACTACCTGTGCCCGTGGTGCATTGCCGATGGCAGTGCGTCGGCACGTTTCGAGGGCGAATTCACCGGCTGGACCGATATCGAGGGGGTGTCGCCGGACCCGGCCGACCCGCTGCCGACCATCCCGCGTGAGATGCTGCTGGAGATCTGCGAGCGCACCCCGGGCTACCCGTCCTGGCAGCAGTCGGTGTGGCTGAGCCATTGTGAACGGCCGTGTGCGTTCCTCGGATTCGCCAGCGGCGAAGACCTGCTGCCGATCCTGGACCAGGTCCGGCCGGACGTGGCGGCGGTCAATCCGCGCTACGCCGACGGGGTATTGGAGTGCCTGACCCGTGATGGCGAGATGGTCGGTTGCCTGTTCCAGTGCCTGCAGTGCGGCCAGCACCGCCTTCACGTCGATCTGGGCTGACACCGTCACCGTTCAGGCTTGGTAGGTGCCGACCTTGGTCGGCACGAGATCCAGGCCCGGCGGGTGCCGACCTTGGTCGGCACGACGGCACGACGGCACGACGGGCCGGGTTGCCCGCCACCCCCATCTGCGCCATAATGCGCGGCTTCCTGCCCTCTGGGCGGGAACCCTTGCCCCACCGCGGTATCCACGGCGGGGGGCTGTCCGGCCGCAAGGCCACATCCGAAAGGTAGAAAAAACATGAGTCGTCATTACGAAATCGTGTTCATGGTCCACCCGGACCAGAGCGAGCAGGTCCCGGCCATGATCGAGCGCTACAAGTCGCTGGTCGAGAACGGCAACGGCACCATCCACCGTCTGGAAGACTGGGGCCGCCGCCAGCTGGCGTACCCGATCCAGAACCTGGTGAAGGCGCACTACGTGCTGCTGAACATCGAAGCCGACCAGGCCGTGCTGAACGAGCTGACCGAAAGCTTCCGCTTCAACGACGCCGTGCTGCGCAACCTGGTCATCAAGCGTGACGAGGCTGACACCGAGCAGTCGCTGATCATGAAGAGCAAGGACGAGAAGGGTGACAAGCCGGAGCGCGGTGAGCGCCGTCGTCGTGACGACGAAGAAGGCGAGTCCACCACCACCGCTGACAACGAAGCCGGCGACGACGCCGCTTCCGCCGCCTAAGGAGCCTTCCCATGTCCAAGTTCTTCCGTCGCCGCAAGTTCTGCAAGTTCACGGCTGAAGGTGTGAAGGAGATCGACTACAAGGATCTCAACACCCTGCGCCAGTACCTGACCGAGAACGGCAAGATCGTGCCGAGCCGCGTCACCGGTACCAAGTCGAAGTACCAGCGTCAGCTGGCGACCGCCGTCAAGCGCGCTCGCTTCCTGGCCCTGATCCCGTACACCGACAACCACGACGTCTGATGCCCGGCGGGGCGGCCCCGTGCCGCCCCGCTGTGCCAGCTATTCGGACAGCCACAGTTGCGGGGCGCTGCCTCGCTAACGAATAACTTATCTGGAGCACTACCATGCAGCTGATCCTCCTGCAGAAGGTCACCAACCTCGGCAACCTGGGTGACCTGGTCACCGTCAAGCCGGGCTACGGCCGTAACTTCCTCGTGCCGCAGGGCAAGGCCGTGCCGGCCACCGAGAGCAACAAGGCCGAGTTCGAAGCCAAGCGCGCCGAATACGAAGCCAAGGCACAGTCCATCCACGCCGAAGCTGAAGCCCGCAAGGCCAAGCTGGAAGGCGCGAGCGTGACCATCGCCGCCAACGCTTCGACCGAAGGCAAGCTGTACGGCTCGGTCGGCGCCCGCGAAATCGCCGATGCCTTCACCGCTGCCGGCCTGGAGCTGAGCAAGAGCGAAGTCATCCTGGGCGAAGGCGCCTTCCGCAACATCGGTGAATACGACGTCCTGGTGCACCTGCACGCCGACGTGGAAACCACCGTCAAGGTTGTGGTCGAAGCCGAAAAGGCCTGATTCCGGGCCAAAAGGCCGGGTATCACCAGAACGGGCGCCCGCAAGGGTGCCCGTTTTGTTTCGGGCGATAGTCGGGTATGTAGAGTCGAGCCATGCTCGACTGGTTGTTCAGGTGGTCTGGATGACGAATCGACCGCAGTCCATTGAAGGTGCGGGAATGTTGCGTTCAAGCAGCAGGTATCCCATTCCGCCGACAAGAATTCCTCGATGCGTTGGCGCTGCCCGGTTCAAGCGGGAACTGTTGATCTGGAGGATGAATTCCCGTCCTTCACTGCAATCATCCTGGAGCCAGGTAGGAATTCCGCCGATTTTGGCGATTCCATTTTGGGCGTCATCTGGGATGGAAGCTGCGCCAGTGTTGATCAGACACGGGTCAAATGGGAGTGCTGCGCTGCGTGCACCGAGCGCGTGAGGTACATAGGCGATGACACGTCCGCCAGCCTGTATAGCGGTCTCGATATAGGCATCATCACGAACGTCATAGGGTGTGAAAATCGAAACGCAGAGATTCGCTTTGATAGCGATCTTCGGAGCGTGCGCTTGAACGAACGGCGCAGGCAGGCTCGCAAGATGAAGCATTGGCTTTCCCTTGGCGTCGCAAGGCCAAGGAGTATCGGGAGACAGGTATGGGGCGCCTCCCAAGAAAGCGCAGCCCGGAGCTTGGCCATAATTTTCGAATACAAGTTCTCTGTACATGGATGAGTCCGATGGCGTTGAGGGCCGAGCCAGCGATGACCTGTTCTTGTCCGGTCTGATAAGTCATGGCCGGCCGATGTCGGGCAACTGACTTGGCCCGTCCCTCAAGTCGTCTGGATGACGAATCGACCGCAGTTTTTCGAAGGTGAGGGAATGTTGCGATCAAGCAACAGATAGCCCATCCCCCCGACCAGGATTCCTCGATGCGTCGGAGCTGCCTTATCAAGATCGAATTCGTCGAATTGAAGGGCGAACACTTGGCCCTCCGATTCGTCATCCTGCAGCCAGTAAGGCCGCCCACCAATCTTCGAACCTCCGTGAGGTGCTTCGCCCTCAGCCACCGCCGTCCCGGCGCAAATGTGGAGTGGTCCAATCGGAGCGCAGGGAGAAGGCGTCGGTTCACGCCCGGGCCAGTGAGCAATTACACGGCCGCCGTGGTTCATGGCTTCTTCGAATCTCTGCTCGCCCGAGGTGAGGTATGGCGTGAAGACCGAAATGATCAGCCCGGGCGCTAGGTCGAGTCCGGGGACGTGGTTTCGAATGAATGTGGTCGGAAAGCTAGCCAGGTGAAGCAACGGGTGTCTATGGATGCTGGTTGGCCAAGGGGCGCGGGCATCCAGCCAAGCGGTTCCTCCGAGCACGGGAACAGTCGCCGCGTCGTAGGTGGGGGTAAATGAAAGCGGTCGGTACATCCGTCCATCCTGCACAGCTTCTGTTGTGCAGGGCTGCGACTCGGTTCAGTAACCAATAAATATCAATAACTTGCACTTTGCTCGTTGCCTGGGTAGTCCCGCGCGCCGGGCGTAAAGCGACATCGGGGTCCACTCCACGGGCTCTCCGCGCCCGTCATCCCGCCCGTGGAACATTCGCCCCGCTATACTCATTCCATTGCGTCACCCTTGGCCTTGTTGAATTCTTTTGAAATCAAGGGCTTGAGGTGCTGGCTGACCTGACATCCACTATGGTGGCGGCCGTAAGGCCCTTGCCCGGAACCCAATCACGCCATGCGTCTTTCCACGATCAAGCTGTCCGGCTTCAAGTCGTTCGTCGATCCGACCACCCTGCACCTGCCGACCAATATGACCGGCGTAGTGGGGCCCAACGGCTGCGGCAAGTCGAACATCATCGACGCCGTGCGCTGGGTCATGGGCGAAAGTTCGGCCAGCCGCCTGCGCGGCGACTCGCTGACCGACGTGATCTTCTCCGGTTCCAATGCCCGCAAGCCGGTCTCGCAGGCCACCGTCGAGCTGATCTTCGATAATTCGGACCACACGATTTCCGGCGAGTACGCCTCGTTCAACGAAATCTCGGTCAAGCGCACCGTCAGCCGCGACGGCACCAGCAACTATTATCTGAACGGCACCAAGTGCCGTCGCCGCGACATCACCGATCTGTTCCTCGGTACCGGCCTGGGCCCGCGCAGCTACTCGATCATCGAGCAGGGCATGATCAGCCAGATCATCGAGGCGCGCCCGGAAGACCTGCGCGTGTACCTGGAAGAGGCCGCCGGCATTTCCAAGTACAAGGAACGCCGCAAGGAAACCGAAACCCGCATCCGCCATACCCGCGAGAACCTGGACCGGCTGGGCGACCTGCGCGATGAGATCGGCAAGCAGCTCGAACACCTGAAGCGCCAGGCCAAGCAGGCCGAGCAGTACCAGGCGCTGCAGGAAGAGCGCCGGGTGAAGGACGGGCAGTGGAAGGCGCTGGAATTCCGCGGCCTGGATGGCCGTCTTTCCAAGCTGCGCGAAGGCTTGTTGCAGGAAGAGACCCGCCTGCAGCAACTGATTGCCGAGCAGCGTGAAGCCGAAGCCCATATCGAAACCTCGCGCGTGCGCCGCGAAGAGGCGGCCGACGCTCTGAACACCGCACAGGCGGCGGTCTACCAGGTGGGCAGCACGCTCGCCCGGGTGGAACAGCAGATCCAGCACCAGCGCGAGCTGTCGCAGCGTCTGCACAAGGCGCGCGACGAAACCCAGCAGGCGCTGGCCGAGCTGGGCCAGCACATCAGCGGCGACGAGGCGCGCCTGGGCGTGCTGCGCGAGGCCGTCGAAGACGCGACCCCGCAGCTGGAAGCGCTGCAGGAAGAGAACGAGATCAAGCAGGAAAGCCTGCGCGAGGCCGAGGACCGCCTGGCCAGCTGGCAGCAGCGCTGGGAACACCACACCTCGCAGAGCTCGGAGGCCTCGCGCGCCGGCGATGTCGAGCGCACCCGCGTGGACTACCTGGACAAGCAGATCCTGGATGCCGACCGCCGCCGCGAGGCGCTGGTGGCCGAGCGTGCCGGCCTGGATGTCCAGGCGCTGGAAGAGGCGTTCGAACAGCTGCACCTGCAGCACGACACGCAGAAGACCGCGCTGGACGAGCTGACCGAAGCGGTCGAGCACCGCAAGGAAGGCGTGGCCGCCGTGCAGGAACAGCAGCGCGCGGGCCAGAACGAACTGGCCGAGCTGCACAAGCAGGTCAATGGCCTGCGCGGGCGCCTGGCCTCGCTGGAAACCCTGCAGCAGGCCGCACTGGGCCAGGAGCAGGGTGCTGCGGTGGCCTGGTTGCAGTCGCACGGCCTGGATTCGGCGGCGCGTGTCGGCGAGCGTCTGGACGTCGATGCCGGCTGGGAAAATGCCGTTGAAAGTGCGCTGGGCGAACTGATCGAAGGCGTGCTGGTCGATGACCCGTCCGGTCTGGTCGATGCGCTCGGCGAGCTGGGCGAAGGCCGCATTGCGCTGGTCGCCAGCGATGACGCCGCGCTGGATGTGGCGCCGACCTCGCTGGCCGCGCGCGTGCGTGGCCCGGTGGCGATCCGTCGCCTGCTGGCGCACCTGCATGGTGCCCGCGACCTGGCCGAGGCCAAGACGCTGCAGGCCGGTCTGCCCGAAGGCGATTCCATCATCACCCAGCACGGCGAGCGCCTGGGCCAGGGCTGGCTGCGCGTGTCGCGCTCCGGCGCCGCGCAGCAGGGCGCCTTGCTGCGCGAACGTGAGATCAATGAGCTGCGCGAACAGATCGAACAGCTGCAGGATCGCGAGGCCGAGCTGGAAGAGCGCTTGGCCGGCCTGCGCGAGCAGTTGCTGGCCGCCGAGCAGCAGCGCGAGGACGCGCAGCGCACGTTGTACCAGGCCCATCGCGGCGTATCCGAACTGGCCGGCCAGCTGCAGGGCCAGCAGGGCAAGGTGGAGGCCGCGCGTGCCCGCATTGACCGCATCGAAGGTGAGCTGAAGCAGTTGCTGGAGACGCTGGACGCCAACAACGAACAGGCGCGCGAAGCGCGTTCGCGGCTGGAAAACGCGGTCAGCAGCATGGGCGACCTGGAATCGACCCGGCAGGGCCTGGAAGGCGAGCGCCGCCAGCTGACCGAAGCGCGCGATCTGGCCCGTGATGCTGCACGTGCGGTGCGCGAGCGTTCGCATGCGCTGGCACTGACCCTGGAATCGCAGCGTGCGCAGCTGGCGTCGCTGGGGCAGGCGCTGGAGCGCATGAGCACCCAGCGTGGCCAGCTGGATTCGCGCCTGGGCGAACTGCACTCGCAGCTGGACGATGGCGATTCACCGGTGGAATCGCTGCAGGCCGAGCACCAGCGTGCGCTGGAAGAACGCGTACGCGCCGATCGCGTGCTGACCGAGGCGCGCACCCTGCTGGACGGCATCGATGCCGACCTGCGCACCTATGAACAGACCCGCCACCAGCGTGACGAGCAGGCGTTGGCGCAGCGTGAGCGTATTTCGCAGCGCCGGCTGGACCAGCAGGCGCTGGTGCTGAGCGCCGAGACCCTGCAGGCCGCCGTGGAAAAGGCCGGTTTCGTGATGGCCGAGGTGCTGGAGGCGCTGCCGGACGATGCGCGCCTGGGCGAGTGGGAGCAGGCCGTGCACCAGATCGACGCGCGCATGCGCCGGCTGGAGCCGGTGAACCTGGCCGCCATCCATGAGTACGGCGAGGCCTCGCAGCGCTCGGACTACCTGGATGCGCAGCACACCGACCTGACCACCGCGCTGGAAACCCTGGAAGATGCGATCCGCAAGATCGACCGCGAAACCCGCGGGCGCTTCAAGGACACCTTCGACCGGGTCAACGCCGGCGTGCAGGCGCTGTATCCGCGCCTGTTCGGTGGCGGCCATGCCTACCTGGAACTGACCGGCGAAGACCTGCTCGACACCGGCGTGACCATCATGGCGCGCCCACCGGGCAAGCGCGTGTCCAGCATTTCGCTGCTGTCCGGCGGCGAAAAGGCGATGACCGCGGTGGCCCTGGTGTTTGCCATCTTCCAGCTCAACCCCGCGCCGTTCTGCCTGCTGGACGAAGTGGACGCGCCACTGGACGAGGCCAACGTCGGTCGCCTGGCCAACATGGTCAAGGAAATGAGCGAGAAGGTGCAGTTCCTGTTCGTCAGCCATAACAAGGCGACGATGGAAGCGGCGCACCAGCTTTCCGGCGTGACCATGCGCGAACCGGGCGTCAGCCGCCTGGTCAGCGTGGACCTGGAAGAAGCCGCGCGATTGGCGGGCGCGGCCTGACGTGCCATTCTAGTTACCTGAATGAACTAGCCGGAGAACCCATCGAATGTCCGACACGGCACTGTTGCGCATCGGCATCCTGGCCGCCGGCCTGCTGCTGGTGGCTGCGATCTTCCTGTTTGGTCGCCCCAAGAAGAAGCCGCAGGGGCGCCGCGTGGACGGCCCCGAGCCGGCTGCGGGCGAGCGCCGCGAACCGGTACTGGGCGAGGACGGCGTACCGCTGGCCGAGACCCGCAGCGAACCCGGCCTGGGCGAAGAGGGCCAGCAGGCCGAGCTGGGCCTGGCCGATGCAGACGGCGCGGCCAACGACCTTGGCAAGCGCGCCACCCAGGATTTTGACAAGATCGTTTCGCTGTTCGTGGCCGCCCGCGCGGGCGAACAGCTGCGCGGCGAAGACATCGTGGTGGCGGCGGAAAAGACCGGCCTGGTATTCGGCCACATGAACGTGTTCCACCGGCTGGTGGAAGGCCACCCCGAGCGCGGCCCGATCTTCTCCATGGCCAGCATCATGAAGCCGGGCAGCTTCGACATGGCCAACATCCGCGCCATGGAAACCCCGGCCATCGCCTTCTTCCTGACCCTGCCGGCGCCGCTGACCGCGCTCGATGCCTGGGAAAAGATGCTGCCCACCGTGCAGCGCATGGCCGAACTGCTCGATGGCGTGGTGCTGGATGACAGCCGCAACGCCCTGGGCCGCCAGCGCATCGCCCATATCCGTGACGAACTGCGCGCCTACGACCGCCAGCACCAGGCCCCGCCGCTGACCAAGACCCCGCGCTGGTAACAGCGCCAGTCGAGCATGGCTCGACTCTACATATCGGCGCAACTTTGTAGAGTCGAGCCATGCTCGACTCAAAATACTACGGCGACCGATCAAACCAACGGCACCACGCAAACGGATGATCGCCAAGCTGCGCCGAAAGGCCCGCGCGTACGGGATTGGCGGCGATGTACAGCGCCTGGCTTTTCAAGGATTCGTCGCACCGTACTGCGTGGTCATAGTAGCCACGCTGCCAGAGAGGGCCGTCGGTCCCAACCAGACGGCTGCAGCGCGACTTCATCATCTGCACCGACGCAGCAAGAGTTCCTGAGCGCAGTTGCATCAACCAGTGCACGTGGTCGGGCATGACCGCTCAGGCAAGATTGATGCATCGGCCCTCCTGCTGGATCCATTGCAGTCCCGCAACGATGACGGCGGCGCGTTCTGGATCGTCAAAGTAGCGACGGCGTTGATGGGTGACCGTCGTGATCGCATAGACATTCCGCACCTGCGACCAACGGCCTTTCAGGAGAAGTGGACTGGGCATGCCTCAGCATTGGCTGGGCAAGGTAGCTTGGGTATCGCTTGAATGCGGTCAGGTTTGTAGGAAAGGCCCCAGTCGAGCATGGCTCGACTCTACAAACCGGCCCTGTCACGCGCAGTCGAGCATGGCTCGACTCTACAGATGGGTCGCCCTCGGCGTCATGCCGGTACGCCGGCCACCTTTGCAAACGCGCGGCGGAATGCTGCCATCTCCGCTTCGGTCCCCACGGTGATGCGCACGCGCTGCGGCCAGATCGGCCAGCTGCGGCCGATCACCACGCCGTTGTCGGCCATGTCCTTGGCAAAGGCACTGCCGTCGCGCTGCACATCCACCACGAAGCAGTTCGCTTCCGACGGCACGCAGCTGAAACCGCGCTTGCCCAGCCAGGCGATCGTGGCCTGGCGTACCTGCGCGTTCTGCTGGCGCCGCTGCGGCACCAGCTGCGCGTCGCCCAGGCTGGCCAGCGCTGCGGCCAGGGCAGGTACGGGCAGGGGGTTCTCGCCCAGGCTGGACAGTTCGCGCAGGCGCTCGGGATGGGCGGCGGCCACGCCCAGGCGCAGGCCGGCCATGCCATACAGCTTGGAAAACGTGCGCAGCACGATCAGGTCATCGCGCTGGGCGACCTGGCCGATCAGGCTGGGCTGGTCGCTGTACTGCAGGTAGGCCTCGTCCACCAGCACACGGGTGGACGCCGGCTTGTTGGCCAGCAGCCAGGCCAGTTCGGCCGGCGCGCTGATCGATCCGGTCGGGTTGTTCGGGTTGCAGACGTAGATCAGGCCGCTGGGCCGTGCGTGCGCCGCTGCCACCATCGCGCGCAGGTCGTGCGCGCCGTCCTCGCGCAGTGGCACCTTTGTTACCTGCGCGCCGCGCGCAGCAGCCAGGTCACCCAGCGCCTCGAAGGTGGGGTCGGCCACCACCAGCGCAGACTGCGGCCCGGTCCAAAGCGTGGCGGCGCGGTTCAGGGGTTCGCTGGAACCCGGGTACAGGCGCACATGGTCGGCCGGCACGGCGTTCTGGGTGGCGAAGACATCGCGCACCTGCCCGGCCAGCGCAAACTGATAGCGGCCGCTGCCGGCGATGCTGTCGCGAGCGGCCTGTTGGGCGGCGGGCGCAGGGCCGTAGGGGCACTCATTGAAGTTCAACAGCACTGGGACAGCTGCCACGGGCGCCGGTTGCGCTGCAGCAGCGCGGGGCAGACCCGTGCCGGCAACAGCCAGGCCGACGCCGGCCAGGTGCAGGAAATGGCGGCGCGATGTGGGCAGGGTCACGGGCAGGATTCCAAGGGGCGGTTGCCGCACGCTAGCGCTGGTGGGGCAGGGCGGCAAGCCCACCGCCCGGTAGAGTCGAGCTTGCTCGACTGCCTTGCTTCGGTAGAGTCGAGCTTGCTCGACTGGGCTGGAAAAGCAGTCGAGCAAGCTCGACTCTACAAATACGGCAATACGGGGCCTGACGGTCGGGCGCGGTAGAATTCCCGGCCATCCCAGAACCACCGGATTCCGATGAGCCCCAGCCCCGCCGAACGCGCCGAGGATCTCCGCCGGCAGATCGCCCAGGCCAACCGTGCCTATCACGAGCTGGATGCGCCGGAAATTCCCGATGCCGACTACGACCGCCTGGTCCGCGCGCTGGAGGCACTGGAGCGCGAGCATCCCGAGCTGGCCCGCGCCGACAGTCCGACGCAGCAGGTGGGCGCGCGCCCGTCCGGCCGCTTCGCCGAAGTCGCCCACGCGGTCCCGATGCTGTCGCTGTCCAATGCGTTCAGCGATGAGGAAGTGGCGGACTTCGTGCGCCGTATCGACGAGCGCCTGCGCCGTGGCGCGCTGCGCTTTTCCGCCGAGCCGAAAATGGACGGCCTGGCGATCAGCCTGCGCTACGAAGACGGCCAGTTCGTGCTGGGCGCGACCCGCGGCGATGGCAGCACCGGCGAGGACGTGACCGCCAACCTGCGGCAGATCGCCGATATTCCCAAGCGCCTGCAGGGCAGTGGTTGGCCCGATGTGCTGGAAGTGCGCGGCGAGGTGTACATGGCCCGCGCCGATTTCGAGGCCTACAACGAACGTGCGCGCCTGCACGGCGGCAAGGTGCTGGCCAACCCGCGCAACGCAGCGGCGGGATCATTGCGCCAGCTCGACGCGAAAATCAGTGCCCAGCGTCGGCTCAGCTTCTTTGCCTACGGCACCGGCCAAGTGCAGGGCGGCGAGCTGCCGGACACCCATTCGGGCACGCTGGCGCAGCTCGGGGCCTGGGGTTTCCCGGTCAGCGAGTTGTGCCAGGTGGTGGAAGGCAGCGACGGGCTGCTGGGCTACTACCGCATGATCGGCGAGCGCCGTGACGGCCTGCCGTTCGATATCGACGGCGTGGTCTACAAGCTGGACGATCGCGCCGGCCAGCAGACGATGGGCTTCGTTTCGCGCGCACCGCGCTGGGCCATCGCACACAAATTCCCGGCGCAGGAACAGAGCACCACGGTGGAGGCGATCGAGATCCAGATCGGCCGTACCGGTGCGGCCACGCCAGTTGCGCGCCTGGCGCCGGTGGCGGTGGCCGGGGTAATCGTGTCCAACGCCACCCTGCACAACGCCGACCAGATCGCGCGGCTGGACGTGCGCGTTGGCGACAGCGTGATCGTGCGCCGTGCCGGCGATGTCATTCCCGAAGTGGTCAGCGTCATCCTGGACCGTCGCCCGCCCAAAACCGCGCCCTGGCAGATGCCCACGCACTGCCCGGTGTGCGGTGCGGAGATCGTGCGCGAAGAAGGTGCAGCGGCATGGCGCTGTTCGGGCGAACTGTCCTGCCCGGCGCAGCGCAAGGAGGCCATCGCGCACTTCGCATCGCGCCGCGCCATGGATATCGACGGCCTGGGGGACAAGTACATTGAAACGCTGGTGGATGCCGGCATCGTGAAAAGCGTGGCGGATCTGTATCGCCTCAGCCGCGACACGCTGCTGCACCTGAAGCTGGTGCTCGATGCCGAAGATCCCTCGGCCCTGGCCGCGGCACTGAAGCTGCACGTGCCCGCCGAGGGCAGTGGCGCGGTGCTCACCGCCGTGCTGAAGCTGGACGCCGCCGATGCGGGCTGGCGCGCGCAGGCGCTGGTGCAGCCGGCCAGCTTCGAATGGAACACGAAGAAGATCGCCACCAAGTGGGCCGACAACCTGATCGCGGCCATCGATGCCAGCCGCGATGCCACGCTGGAACGCCTGTTGTTCGCGTTGGGTATCGAGCACGTGGGCGAAAGCACGGCCAAGGCACTGGCGCAGTGGTTCGGTGACCTGGAATTGATCCGCCACCTGCCGTGGCCGCTGTTCAAGCGCGTGCCGGATATCGGCGGTGAAGTCGCACGCTCGCTGGGGCATTTCTTCGAGCAGCCCGGCAACCAGCAGGCCATCGACGATCTGCTGCAGGTGGGGCAGGTGCGCATTGCCGATGCCCATCCGCCCAGCGCCAAGCTGCGCGAAGGGCTGGATCTGGCCCAGCTGCTGGTGGAGGCCGAGATTCCCGGCATCACCCGCCTGCGCGCGGAGAAGCTGGTGGCAGCGTTGCCGTCCGCGCAGGCGGTGCTGGACGCCGAGCACGGCCAGTTCGTCAACGCCGGCCTGCCCGATGACACCGCGCGCGGGCTGGCGCAGTGGCTGGACAGCGACGGCCATGGCGCAATGCTGCTGGCCGCCGAGCGCGCCATGCAGCACATCCTGGCCCACGCACCGGCCCTGGCCGAGGTAGTGGCCGGGCCGCTGGACGGGCAGACCGTGGTGCTGACCGGCACCCTGGCCCAGCTCACCCGCGATGTGGCCAAGGAACGCCTGGAAGCGCTGGGCGCCAAGGTGTCGGGCAGCGTCTCGAAGAAGACCAGCTTCCTGGTGGCAGGCACCGAAGCCGGTTCCAAGCTGGACAAGGCGCAGTCGCTGGGTGTGCCGGTGTGGGACGAAGATCGCCTGCTGGCCTATCTGGCCGAACACGATTGATGAACCCGCCGGGCGCCGCGTGCGCCCGGCCTGAAGCAAGAGAGGACTACCGATGCAGATCGCCCCGCTGGATTTCCGCCTGGCCACCCGTGCCGATGAAGAGGCATTGATCGCCTTGATGCGCGATTTCTACGCCGAAGACAAGATCGAATTCGATGATGCCCGCGTTCGCCGTGGGGTCGATGCGCTGCTGGCCGACCCGCGCAATGGCGAGGTGCTGCTGTGGCTGGACGAAGCCGGCGAGGTGGTCGGCCATGCCGTGCTGGCGATGGGTTTCAGCCTGGAGCAGGGCGGCCATTTCGTGCTGCTGGACGAGCTCTACCTGAGCCATCGCGCACGTGGCCGTGGTCGTGGCAAGCAGGCGCTGGCCATCTGCGAACAGCGTGCACGCGGCCGCGGCGTCACCCGCCTGCGGCTGGAAGTGAACCACCACAACGAGCTGGCACGCCGCCTGTACCTGGCCAGCGGCTATATCGATGACACCCGCAGCCTGCTGACCCTGCCGCTGGACCATCCGCGCGCCGAGGGCATCCTGTGAATCCGCAGCTGATGCGCACGCTGCAGCAGCGAGCGGCGTTGAATGCGCTGCTGCGCCGCTTCTTCGCCGAACGCGATGTGATGGAAGTGGAAACGCCGATCCTGTCGGTGGCCGGCAATACCGAGCCGAACATCGACAGCTTCCATACCGATTTCAGTGGTCACGTCGATGCCGGTGGCCGCCGCCGCTGGCTGCGCACCTCGCCCGAATATCCGCTCAAGCGTCTGCTGGCGGCTGGCGTGGGCGACTGCTACGAGCTGGGCCGGGTGTTCCGCAACGGCGAAGCGGGCGGCCGCCACAACCCCGAATTCACCATGCTGGAATGGTATCGGGTCGGCTGGGACCACCACCGTTTGATGCACGAAACCGCCGAGCTGGTACGCCAGGCGCTGGCCCTGGTGGGACGCACCGCCAGCCTGCGCGTGCTCAGCTATCGCGAGCTGTTCCAGCAGCATGCCGGGGTGGATCCCTTCGCTGCCGACGAGGCAGCACTGCGCGCGGCGCTGGGCGAGGTGCACATCGACCCGGTCGGGCTGACCCGCGATGACTGGCTGGACCTGCTGATGACCCATCGCATCCAACCGCACTTCGATGACGCGGTGATGACGGTGGTCCATGACTGGCCCGCCAGCCAGGCGGCGCTGGCCCGCATCCGCGCCGGCAGCCCGCCGCTGGCCGAACGCTTCGAGCTGTACCTGGGCACGGTGGAGCTGGCCAACGGCTACCACGAACTGAACGATGCCCATGAACAGCGCGCGCGCTTCAACAGCGATCTGCAGCGCCGCCACGCGCGTGGCCAGGTGCAGCCGGCGCTGGATGAGGCGCTGCTGGACGCACTGCCGGGCCTGCCCGACTGCGCAGGCGTGGCGGTAGGCGTGGACCGCCTGCTGATGGCGATGAACGGCACGCCGCGCATTGCCGATGTGCTGGCCTTCGACTTCGCCCATGCATGAGTGTGGCGTGCGCGCGTTCTTCGCGCCGCCGCTGCACGGCCTGAACGGATCGAGCACATTCCACGCTTGATTCAGCAACGGCGATGATGCTCTTATCACGCCTGATGCCAGACACTGGCAGCGTGGTTATCGACTCGGTTGGGGAAAGCTTTGGTCAAGTGGTTGGCGGTCGTAGCGGCACCGGTGTACGCCATGGCGATATGGGGCGCGGTCATGCCGTTGCCGGCGTCGGCGCAGACCGGTTATGACGGCCAGGTCATCACCTGCGAATCGCGCGACATGGGCTGGGTGCACTGCGACCTGGACGTCACCAATGGCGTCGATCTGGTGCGGCAGTTGTCCAGCAACAGCTGCATCCGCGGCAGCGAATGGGGCACCGACCGCAGCGGCGTGTGGGTCACCCTGGGCTGCCGCGCCGAGTTCCGCGCACGCCCGGCAGCCGGTACTGCGGCCACGACGGCCAGCCCTGATGCCGGCAAGCGCCTGGTGCGCCGGGTGGTGCGCTGCGAATCCAGTGGTCGGCCGCAGAGCTGCCCCGTGCGGCTGGACGGCGCGCCGGTACGGCTGCTGCGCCAGTTGTCGGTGCTGCCGTGCCGGGAAGGGCAGGGCTGGGGCTACAAGCGCAATGAAATCTGGACCAGCCGTGGCTGCCAGGGCGATTTCGAGGTGGCCGACGAACAGGGGCGCTTCGTCGATATGCCGCGCCGGCTGACCTGCGAATCCAAATCCAAGCGGCGTCGCTTCTGCGGGGCCAGCATTAGCGCCGGCGCCGTGGTGTCGCGGCAGATTTCCGGCACCGCCTGCGTGGAAGGGCAGACCTGGGGCTGGAACCGCAACGGGATCTGGGTGGACGGCGGCTGCCGGGCCGAATTCTCGGTGAATTGACCGCCCGGCAGGGCCACGGGGCAGGGGCTGGCCCTACAATGGGCCCATGAACACTGCCACCGATCTCGATTACGCCCGTTACGACCACATCCGCCCGATCCTGTGGACCGGCGACGCGCTGCAGCTGCTGGACCAGCGCAAGCTGCCGTTCGTGGTGGAACACGTTGCCTGCCATGACAGCGACGAAGTTGCCGCCGCCATCCATGCGCTGACCGTACGTGGCGCGCCGGCCATCGGCATCGCTGCGGCCTGGGGCGTGGTGCTGGCCGCGCGCGACGTGCAGGCCGCCGACGGCGCGCATGCGCTGCAGCAGCTGGAACCGGCGCTGCAGCGCCTGAATGCCTCGCGCCCGACCGCAGTGAATCTGGCCTGGGCGCTGGCGCGCATGCGCCGCGCGCTGTCCGCCGCCGGCGCCGACTGGAAGGCCGTGCTGGAAGCCGAGGCGCAGGCCATTGCCGAAGAAGACCTGGCCGCCAACCGCCACATGGGCGCACTGGGCGCGGGTCTGATCGAGGCCGGCAGTGGCGTGCTGACCCACTGCAACACCGGTTCGCTGGCCACGGCCGGTTTCGGCACTGCCCTGGGCGTGATCCGCGCCGGCATGGCCCAGCAGCGCATCGCCCGGGTGTTTGCCGGCGAAACCCGGCCGTGGCTGCAGGGCGCCCGCCTGACCGTGTGGGAACTGCAGCAGGACGGCATCGATGCCACCCTGATCGCTGATTCGGCCGCCTCGCACCTGATGAAGACCGGCGCGGTGCAGTGGGTGATCGTCGGCGCCGACCGCATCTGCGCCAATGGCGATACCGCCAACAAGATCGGCACCTACCAGCTGGCCATCGCCGCCCGCCACCACGGGGTGAAGTTCATGGTGGTGGCACCCTCGTCCACCGTGGACATGGATACCGTGGACGGCAGCCAGATCGAGATCGAGCAGCGCGACCCGGGCGAGCTGTACGGCGTGGGCGGTACCCGCACCGTGGCCGAGGGCATCGCCGCCTGGAACCCGGTGTTCGACGTGACCCCGGGCGAGCTGATCGACGCCATCGTGACCGAGCGCGGGGTCATCCTGAACCCGACCTTGGAAAACATGCGGGCCGCGTTCGGCGGTTGACGGACAGGCGGGGTCAGAGCCCTTTCCTGCGGAAAGGGATCTGACCCCGGCCCCGGTCGCGCCGGCCGCTGCCCGGCAATCCCCTAAGTTCCTGATTTGTGCCGGTAAAACCCCCGTAAACACGGGCGGAAAACGGCCCGTTGTGGTAGTATCGGCAGGTTGAATCGAGGTTCCGGCACGACCCCTCCTGCAGTGGGCTGCGCCGGACTGGACCGCTACCAGACAACGGAACCCGAATGGCAGAAACCGCCAAGGAAATCATCCAGGTCAACCTGGAAGACGAGATGCGCAAGAGCTACCTCGATTACGCCATGAGCGTGATCGTGGGGCGTGCGCTGCCCGATGCGCGCGATGGCCTCAAGCCCGTGCATCGCCGTGTGCTGTTCGCGATGAACGAACTGAACGCGCACAGCAACAAGCCTTACTTCAAGTCGGCGCGTATCGTCGGTGACGTGATCGGTAAGTACCACCCGCACGGCGATCAGTCGGTCTACGACACGCTGGTGCGCCTGGCACAGCCGTTCTCGCTGCGCTACATGCTGGTCGATGGCCAGGGTAACTTCGGTTCGATCGACGGCGATTCCGCCGCGGCGATGCGTTACACCGAAGCCCGCATGTCCCGCCTCGCCCACGAGCTGATGGCGGACATCGACAAGGAAACCGTCGATTTCCAGCCCAACTACGACGAAAAGGAACTGGAGCCGACGGTCATGCCGACCCGGTTCCCGAACCTGCTGGTCAATGGTTCGGCCGGTATCGCGGTGGGCATGGCCACCAACATCCCGCCGCACAACCTGAGCGAATCGATCAACGCCTGCATCGCGCTGATCGACAACCCGGAAATCGACGTCGACGGCCTGATGGAGTACATCCCGGGCCCGGATTTCCCGACCGCAGGGATCATCAACGGCACCGCCGGCATCGTCGCCGGCTACCGCACCGGCCGTGGCCGCGTGCGCATCCGTGCCAAGGCCGATATCGAAGTGGCCGACAACGGCCGCGAATCGATCATCGTCACTGAAATTCCTTACCAGGTGAACAAGGCGCGTCTGATCGAAAAGATCGCCGAACTGGTCAAGGAAAAGAAGATCGAAGGCATCAGCGAGCTGCGCGATGAGTCCGACAAGGACGGCATGCGCATCTACATCGAGATCAAGCGCGGTGAATCTGCCGAG
Source organism: Stenotrophomonas sp. B1-1 (assembly GCF_010894375.1). Taxonomy (NCBI): domain Bacteria; kingdom Pseudomonadati; phylum Pseudomonadota; class Gammaproteobacteria; order Lysobacterales; family Lysobacteraceae; genus Stenotrophomonas; species Stenotrophomonas sp. B1-1. The sequence goes on from NZ_JAAIUZ010000031.1 coordinate 63,532, forward strand.
GTTGTGCTGAACAACCTGTACCAGCAGACGCAGATGGAATCGGTGTTCGGCATCAACATGGTGGCGCTGGTCGATGGCCGCCCGCAGTTGATGAACCTCAAGCAGATGCTGGAGGCGTTCGTCCGCCACCGTCGCGAAGTGGTCACCCGCCGCACTGTGTTCGAGCTGCGCAAGGCGCGCGCCCGTGCCCACGTGCTGGAAGGCCTGACCGTTGCGCTGGCCAACATCGACGAGATGATCGAACTGATCAAGACCTCGCCGAACCCCAACGAAGCGCGCGAACGCATGCTCGCCCGCCTGTGGGAGCCGGGCCTGGTCGGTTCGATGCTGGGCGCCGCCGGTGCTGAAGCCTCGCGTCCGGAAGACCTGCCCAAGGGCGTGGGCCTGATCGAGGGCGGCTACCAGCTGACCGAGATCCAGGCCACGCAGATCCTGGAAATGCGCCTGCACCGCCTGACCGGGCTGGAGCAGGACCGCCTGACCGAGGAATACAAGCAGCTGCTGGAAGTGATCGCCGGGCTGATCCACATCCTGGAAGATCCCGACCGCCTGCTGCAGGTGATCCGCGAAGAGCTGATCAACGTGAAGGCCGAGTTCGGCGACGAGCGTCGTACCGAAATCCGCCACAGCGAAGAAGACCTGGACATCCTGGACCTGATCGCGCCGGAAGACGTGGTGGTGACCGTGTCCCACGCCGGTTACGTGAAGCGCCAGCCGGTCAGCGTCTACCGCGCGCAGCGCCGCGGTGGCCGTGGCCGCAGTGCGGCGGCGACCAAGGAAGAGGATTTCATCGAACAGCTGTGGCTGGTCAATACGCACGACACGCTGCTGACCTTCACCAGCTCGGGCAAGGTGTTCTGGCTGCCGGTCTACCAGCTGCCCGAAGCCGGTTCCAACGCCCGCGGCCGTCCGATCATCAACTGGATTCCGCTGGAACCGGGTGAACGCGTGCAGGCCGTGCTGCCGGTGCGTGAGTACGCCGATGGCCAGTTCGTGTTCTTCGCCACCAGAAACGGTACGGTGAAGAAGACCCCGCTGAGCGAGTTCGCCTTCCGTCTGGCCCGCGGCAAGATCGCGATCAACCTGGACGAAGGCGATGCCCTGGTCGGCGTCGGCCTGACCGATGGCGAGCGTGACATCCTGCTGTTCGCCTCCAACGGCAAGACCGTGCGCTTCGGCGAAGACAAGGTCCGTTCGATGGGCCGTACCGCTACCGGCGTGCGCGGCATCAAGATGCCGGCCGGCGAGGAAGTGGTCAGCCTGATCGTGGCCGAAAGTGCCGGTGGCATCGAGGACGAGAACGAGGACGACAACGGTGTCGAGGAAACCGCCGCCAATGGCGATGCGGTGATCGACGGCGCCGACGACGCCAGCGTGCAGTACATCCTGACCGCCACCGAAAACGGCTACGGCAAGCGCACCCCGCTGCCGGACTACCCGCGCAAGGGCCGCGGCACGCAGGGCGTGATCGGCATCCAGACCACCGAGCGCAACGGCAAGCTGGTCGCCGCGGTGCTGATGGGGTCGGGCGACGAAGTCCTGCTGATCTCCGACGGCGGCACCCTGGTGCGTACCCGCGGCTCGGAAATCAGCCGCGTGGGCCGCAACACCCAGGGCGTGACCCTCATCCGCCTGTCCAAGGACGAGAAGCTGCAGGCCGTGGAACGCATGGACGCCTCGATCGACGAGGACGAGGACGAGGTGGCTGCTGCCGCCCCGGCCGAAGCCCCTGCACCGAGCGAGGACGCGCCGCAGGCGTAAGCCCGCCTCGCGACGTCACCTCAACAACGCCGGCCTCGTGCCGGCGTTGTTGTATCTGGCGCTCACCGCACGCGCACTTCACAGCGACGGTGGGATAACAGGCCATGCTGCCCCCGGAGATCGACGATGTCCGCCACGCCGCAGTCCGCCGCGCCCGTTGTGTCCCGCCACCCGTTGGTAACCGTGCTGGCCCTGCTGCTGGTCGTGCTGGGGCTGGTCATCGGTGGCCTGGGCGCGTGGCTGGCTAGCCTTGGAGGCTCCTGGTACTACGCCATCGCCGGTGTCGGCCTGCTGGCCAGCGGCATCCTGTTATGGGGCAATCGGCGCAGCGGCGCACTGGTCTACGCGGCGCTGTTCGTCGGCACCCTGCTGTGGACCTGGTGGGAATCAGGCAGCGACTACTGGCGCTGGGTGCCGCGGCTGGGCATGGTGACCGCGCTGGGCATCGTGCTGGCGTTCGTGGCGCCCACCCTGCGCGCGCCGGTGCCCAAGCGGCTGTCGCGCGGCGTTGGATGTGTGCTGATCCTGGTGTTCGTGGCCGCCTTCGCGCTGGCCTTTGCCCCGCACGGTCAAGTGGATGGCCGCCAGCCGTACCCCGAGGCCGCAGTCAGTGCTGGCCTGGACCCCACGCGCGACACCACCGGGCTGCAGCCGTCCGACCAACCTGCCGAAGAGGACTGGGCGGCATGGGGCCGCAGCAACGCGGCCACGCGTTTTTCGCCGCTGCAGCAGATCACCCCGAAGAACGTGGGCACGCTGCAGCTGGCCTGGCAGTTCCGCACCGGTGATGTGCCCCGAAAGCGCTGGGGTGCCGAGACCACGCCGCTGAAGATCGGCAGCCGGCTGTACCTGTGCAGTGCGCGCAACCAGTTGATTGCGCTGGACGCGGCCAGTGGCAATGAAGTCTGGCGCTTCGACCCCAAGGTGCGCGACGCCTCCATTCCCTATACCGCCGCCTGCCGTGGCGTGGCCTACTACGAGCAGCCCAGCGCGCCCACGGTGGCCGATGCCGTGCTGGCCGATGTGGCCGCCGACCTGGCCCTGCCGGCGCCGCCGCCCACCCCGATGCACCGCGCAGCCGCAGACGGCAGCCGGCCGTTCTGCAGTGCCCGCATCATCGAAGGCACGCTGGATGGCCGCCTGATCGCCGTGGATGCAGACAGCGGGCGACCCTGCGCCGCCTTCGGCAACAACGGCCAGGTGGACATCACCCTGGGCATGGGCGAGGTGCCGCCGGGCTATGTATCCATCACCTCGCCGCCGGCTATCGTGCGGGGGCTGATCATCACCGGCCACCAGGTGCTGGACGGCCAGCGCCGCGATGCGCCGTCCGGGGTCATCCAGGCCTACGACGCGATGACAGGCAAGCTGCGCTGGGCCTGGGACATGGACCAGCCCGAGCGCAGCGGTCTGCCGCCGCGCGACCAGACCTACACCCGTGGCACCCCCAACATGTGGACCACGGCCACCGGCGATGAGCAGCTGGGCCTGGTCTACCTGCCGATGGGCAATACGGCCGGTGACTACTGGAGCGGCTCGCGCACCGAGAACGAGAACCGCTACGCCACCTCGCTGGTGGCCCTGGACGTGACCACCGGCAAGCCCGTCTGGCATTTCCAGGCCGTGCGCAAGGATGTCTGGGATTACGACCTGGGATCGCAGGCCAGCCTGATCGAGTACCCGACCGCGGCCGGCAAGGTGCCGGCCATCCTGCTGCCCACCAAGCAGGGCGACCTGTACATCCTGGACCGGCGCAACGGCCAACTGCTGACGCCCGCCGAGGAGCGCGCGGTGCCGCAGGGCGGGGTGGAGCCCGAACAGCGCTCGCCCACCCAGCTGTTCTCGCTGTACCACACGCTGCGCCGCGACCATGACCTCACCGAGCGTGACATGTGGGGGCTGACCCCCATCGACCAGCTGGTCTGCCGCATCCAGTTCCGCAAGGCGCACTACGAAGGGTTCTACACGCCGCCCACCAGCGACCGCCACTCCATCGAATACCCCGGCTACAACGGCGGCTCGGACTGGGGAAGCGTGGCCATCGATACGCGGCGCGGCATCATCGTGGCCAACTACAACGACGTGCCCAACTACAACCGGCTGGTGCCGCGTGCCGAGGCCGACCGCAAGGGCTGGCTGCCGCGCGAACAGATCCGCGCCGACAACAAGGGTGGTGCCGAAGGGGCGGGCGACCCGCAGGTAGGCACGCCGTACGCCATCGACGTCAATGCCGGTTGGCGCCTGCCGTTTACTGGTCTGCTGTGCAAGCAGCCCCCTTATGGTGGCATCCGCGCCATCGACCTGCGCAGCGGCAAGCTGCTGTGGGACCGCCCCTTCGGTAGCGCGCGCGGCAACGGCCCGTTCGGTATCCGTTCCGGCCTGCCGATCGAGATCGGCACGCCCAACAATGGTGGCGCGGTGGTGACCGCCAGCGGACTGATCTTCATCGCCGCCGCCACCGATGATCTGCTGCGCGCCATCGACCTGAAGACCGGCAAGGAACTGTGGCACGCCAAGCTGCCGGCCGGCGGCCAGGCCAACCCGATGGTGTACGCGCAGGGCGGGCGGCAGTATGTCGTGATCGTCGCGGCCGGGCACCACTTCATGGAAACCCCGAAGGGCGATTACGTGATGGCGTATGCGTTGCCGGAATGACCGGGTAGAGTCGACCGTTGGTCGACTGCTTTTCGCGATCACCTGACACCGCGCTGCCCGGTAGAGTCGACCGTTGGTCGACTGCTTTTCGCGATAACCCGACCCCCGCGCTGCGCGCGATAGTCGACCAACGGTCGACTCTACCCACGCATGGCCACGGCACTCCCTGATCGATGAGACGGCACCTCTCCGATGCCGAAGATTGCCAACAACGGGCACGCTCATTGACATGCCCAGTCCACAACTCCTCGTCGGCCGCCGCTCCGTCATCGGCAATGTGTACGCCATCACGATGATCTGCAGGGATCGCCGTCCCATCTTCGAAGATCCCGGCCACGCCCACATCGCAATGCAGGTGCTGGACGCATTGGACCATCAAGGCCTGACCACCTCGTTCGCGTGGGTGGTCATGCCCGACCACCTGCACTGGCTCGTCCAGCTGCGAGGAAAGTCACTCGGGTACTGCGTGCAGCGGTTCAAGGGACGCAGCAGTTTCCTGATCAACAGGCTGCGGGAGCGTGAGGGAGCCTTGTGGCACCCGGGCTACTACGACCATGCGATCCGCAGTGAGGCGTCACTGCGAAAACAGGCGCGCTACATCCTGGGCAATCCCGTGCGGGCGGGACTGGCAACCCGGCTGGGCGAATATCCGTATGGATGGTGCCGCTGGCCGCTGGACAACGAGGCGGGGTAGAGTCGGCCGTTGGTCGACGGCCTTCCGCGACCAACCAAACCCCGCGCTGCGCGCGGCAGTCGACTGACAGTCGACTCTACCGAGCGAGCCTACCGTTGCCGCTTTGATCAACGCTTGCCGGGCACCGGCGCATCCGCGGCAATCAGTTTTTCCTGCTTCAGCTCGGCCCAGAAATCGGCGGGAATGGCGATGGCCATCGAGGCCACGTTCGCCTGCACCTGCTCGGCGCTGCGCGCACCGGGAATGATCGAGGAAACCACCTCGGGCGCATCGGCAAACTGCAGGGCCGCGGTGCGCAGGTCGATGCCGTGGCGTTCGCAGATGGCGGCCATGCGCGCACGCTTGGCCGGTGCCCATTTGGGAATGGGGCTGCCGTACAGATAGCGCTCGCGGCCGGTCAGATAGCCGGCCAGCAGGGGTGAACCGACCATTACCGACACGCCTTTCTCGGCCAGCTTCGGGAAGGTGTCGTGCAGGGTGGCTTCGTGGTCCAACAGCGAGTACTGGCAGGCCAGCAGCATGATGTCCGGATCGGCTTCGGCCACCGCGCGCAGGGCGGGCTGCGGCCGATTCACCCCGAAGCCCCAGGCCTTGATCAGCCCTTCCTCGCGCATGCGCGTCAGCTCGGGCATGGCGCCCTTCAGGGCCTCGGCGAAGCGTTGTTCCCAGGGCATGCCCAGGTCGGTGTTCTCGGGCGAAAGATCATGGATCAGCACGATATCCAGCTGCGCCACGCCCAGCCGGTTCAGGCTGTCTTCCACCGAACGCCGCGTGCCGGCCGCGGAATAGTCGTAGGCGTAGCGGAACGGTGCCGGGTCGTGCCAGTTGGTTTTCTGCAGCGGTCCAGCGGTGCCGGTCAGCAGGCGGCCGGTCTTGCTGGACAGGGTGTACTGGTCCGGCGTGTGGGTGTGCAGCTCGCGGCCCATGCGTCGTTCGCTCAGGCCCAACCCGTACCACGGCGATGTATCAAACGTGCGGATGCCAGCGGCCCAGGCGGCGGCCATCGTGGCCTGTGCGGCCGCATCGGTGGTAGGCGCCAGACTGCCACCCAGCGGCGCGCCACCCAAGCCCAGGCGGGTCTGCGGGCGATAACGACCACCCGCCTGCGGTGCGTTGCGGGCCAATGTCGCCCCGGGGCGCGGTGTGCCGCGGGTCGGCAGCACGCTGCCGGGCGCAGGCGATTGCGCGAACAGCGGTGCGGTGGCCGAAAGAGCGGCCGCAGCGGCGGCCAGGGAAAGGAAGCGGCGTCGTGAGGTCACGTCAGTCTCCTGTGCGGAAGGCGGGCGGGTGTCTCGCAGAGCCGGTTCACTGTACCGCGCAGGTGTGTCGGGCGCGTTCACGCGCGGCGCCCGTTCGCACGCTCAGCGCTGCGGCACCCGCACCATCCTGTTCATCAGGTGCTCCACCACGCCGGCCGGATCAGCGCTGCGGCCCACGTGCGTGCTGGACATCTGCACGATGGAGCTGCGCTTGGCGGTGAGGAAATGGAAACGCGCGCGCGCGGGCAACTGCGCGATCGGGCCCGCGTTGGCGTCGCCGCGGCAGATCGCCACGATTGCATCCAGCCACGGCTGCAGCGCGTCCTGGTCGAGTGCGGGCGCGAACGCGTGCAGGCGCGCCGCGTCGATCTCGATGGCCGCTTCCAGATGGCGAGCGCCAGGGCAGGAGACGATCACCCCGACGTTGATGAACTCTTCGCGTTCCACCCGCGGTACAACGCGGATGACCGCATAGTCATACGTGTGCAGCGTGGGCACGGATGGCCTCCTGCACGAACACGGCACGTACCTTCAGGCGGTGCTTGAGATAGTTGATATAGCCTTGGCGGTACGCCTGCGGGCTGTCGAAGGCGGGCTCGTTGACCAGCCAGCTGTCCGGTACCAGGCCGACGATGCGTTCGATCTCCGCATCGGGAAGGCGCGCGGCCAGTTCGGCATCCACCTCGGCGATGCGGCTGGCGAAGGACAGCAGCACATGGTCGCGTATCAGCGTGAACGGCTTCTCGCAGGCATCGGCGGCGTTGTCCCAGTCGTGGTGGAAGTACATCGCCGCACCGTGGTCGATCAGGTACAGCTTGCGGTGCCAGACCATCAGGTTGGGGTTGCGCGTGGTGCGGTCCACATTGCTGGTGAAGGCATCGAACCAGACGATGCGCGAGGCCAGGTCCGCATCGACCGGCATGGCCGCCGGATCGTAGTTGATCGCGCCGGGCAGGTAGTCCAGCCCCAGGTTCAGGCCTTCGCTGGCGCGGATCAGGTCCTGGATCTCCGGGTCCGGTTCGGTGCGGGCGAATTCGCTGTCCAGCTCCACGAACAGGACTTCCGGAATCGGCAGGCCCGCGCTGCGGGCCATCTCGCCGGCGATCAGCTCAGCAATCAGGGCCTTGGGCCCCTGGCCGGCGCCGCGGAACTTGAGCACGGCCATGCCGTCGTCGTCGGTCTCGACCACGGCGGGCAGGGAACCTCCTTCGCGGAGTGGGGTGATGTAACGGAGGGCATGGACGGTGCGCATGCGCGCATTCTAGCGTGGCGTGTGGGGGAGCGCCGGATGATCTTCCGGCGTGCCTTTCCGCGGCGCCCGCGGTGGACCTGCCGCCCGCGCCCTATTGTACGCTCACCAGACGAACGCAGTCGTGCATTGTCTGGCCATTGGCTGCGGAGTGTTCTGGGACAGTGTCCACCTTGATGCACAGCTGCGCCCGCTTAAAGCGGTGGTAGATGGTCCGGCCGTGCTCGCCGCGCACCGTCTCTTGGTTAAAGCCGGCAGCATGAAGCGCAGAGGCAAATCGGTTGAAGTCCACCTGGCAGATGGCCGTGGCCGGCGAGCTTCGCTGCGGACGGGTGTCGATGAAGTTCAGATCCAGTCGTGCGTCTGGCGTGCCAGCCTGTTTCACTTCCAGGCCATAGCTCCACTCGGGGGTGAGCGCGCCACCGTAGCCGAAGTGACCGGGTGCGAAGGTGCGGGCGGGCTCATGCAATGCGGCGGATACGCGCTCGAGGGTCAGGTCGCTTGCGGTGGTTGCGGTCTGGATGAGATCCATCAGGCGCAACAGCAACTGTTCGGCGTCCAGTGGTGCGTCAGGCAGGCTGTCCGAACCGGTCTCCAGGCTGCTGCCGGGATGCTGGTCAGTCGGCGTGCGATCTGTGGTGTAACCGCTGGCACCGAGCGTGGCTGCCGAAAGCGGGAGGGTCCACGATCGCATGAATGCGTGCCTGGGCATGCGCGTCCCTTGCGTGATGAAGGCTGACCGTAGGGGCAGCCGGGTGAAGCACAGATTAAGCGCAACAACCGGTGCGGAACACTGCGGCCGTTCAGCACTGAGACCCGATCTTCACTTCCCCCTGCCGCAGCCGATGGCAGGATCCAGACGTGGGGAGACTGAACCGGCCAGGATGGCCGTGGTGTACGCAAGCTGCCATCCTTCAAGCGTTTCCACGATGTACTTGCAGGCTTTGGAGGTGCACCGATGAGCGACGAATCCATTCCCATGCTGCCGCCACTGGACAACGCCAAGGCGCGGCAGATGATCGGCAAGGTGGTTCTGGTTGGCATCACCCGTTATGGCGGTGACGGCCAGATGCGCGATCAGCAGCAGTATTCAGGCACCGTGCTGCGCATCAGCGCCGAAGAGGGCGTGGTGCTTGCCGACGAGGACGATGGCCACGAGCATTATCTGCCGCCGATGCTGGACCAGTACCGGCCGGCCGAGCCTGGTGAGTATCAGCTGCGTACCGGGGGCGCCATCGTGGTGGACCCCGATTACCTGACCACGTGGGATCTGCACGCCCAGCAGTGAGCCCTGTCCTTCGTTCGCCGGGCATGGCCCGGCGCTACCGGAGGTTGCCAACGCCCGTGGTAGCGCCGGGCCATGCCCAGCGTGCATTGCTTCCGGCCCATGGACGGGCGGGGCCGGGGTGCTAGATTCGGTGCATGCCCATAGCACGGGCACCGGATCGAACCCAGGGGTTGAGGATGCTCATTCGTCGTACGTCACTGGCAGCGGCCATCGCCGTTGCTTCCTTCGGCCTGCTGGCCGCCGGCCCGGCACTTGCCGATTACGCAAAGCCGCCAGAACAACTGCTCAAGGTGCTGAAGGCACCGCCGCCGCCGGTTCCCAGCGTGGACCCCAGCGGCCAGCGCCTGTTGCTGACCACCGCACAGACCTATCCGTCCATCGCCCGCGTGGCCCAGCCGTACTTGAAGCTGGCCGGCGTGCGTCTGGAGCCGAAGAACCGCAGCCGCCATGACACTCCCGGTGGTTACGGCATTCCGGCCTGCGTGGCCGACTTCAGCGTGGTCGAGATTGCCAGCGGCAAGACCACCCCGGTGACGCTGCCGCAGGGCTGCGCCGGCGGCGCGCAGTGGTCGGCCGACGGCCGCCATTTCGCGTTCCAGAATGCGGTGGCCGACAGCGTGCAGCTGTGGGTGGGCGACGCCGCCACCGGCCAGGTCAAGCAGGTGCCGGGCGTGCAGCTGAACCCGATCTTCGGCAGCACCGTGCAGTGGCTGGGCGGCAGCAACAACCTGCTGGTGAAGCTGGTGCCGGCCAACCAGGGCGCCGCGCCGTCCAACGGCGGCGTGCCGACCGGCCCGGATGCACAGGAATCGCTGGGCAGCAGTGGCGAGAGCAGCACCTACGAAGCCCGCGATACGCTCACCAGCGTGCACGATGAAAAGCTGTTCGCGTACTACGGGGCTTCGCAGCTGGCCGTGGTCGACACCGCCAGCGGCCAGGTGCGCCCGGTGGGCAGCGCCGCGATCTTCAACGACGTGAGCGCCGCGCCCGATGGCGTGCACGTGCTGACCGAATCGATCAAGCCGCCGTTCTCGCATGCGGTCACCTACCAGCGCTTCGCCAACGATGTGGCGGTGCTGGACATCACCAGTGGCAAGAGCACCGCCATCGCCAGCCTGCCGCTGGCCGACCGCGTGCCGGTGCACGGCGTGCCCGAAGGCCCGCGCGGTTTCGACTGGCGCTCCACCGATCCGGCCACCCTGGTCTATGCCGAAGCGCTGGACAAGGGCGACTGGAAGGTGACCGTGCCGCACCGCGACCGCGTGCTGATGCTGAAGGCGCCGTTCAACGGCAAGCCGGTGGAGATCGCGCGCACCGCGCAGCGGTTCGAAGGCCTGGCCTGGTCGGCCGACCCGGCGGTGTCGTTCCTGTTCGAGAATGATGAGAACAGGCACTGGGTGCAGACCCGCATCGTCGATGTCGACCAGCCGAAGAAGGAAGGTCGCCTGCTGTGGGACATGTCCAGCGATGAGCTGTACGGCGATCCCGGCAACCTGGTGTTCAAGCGTCTGCCCAACGGGGCAGCCGTGGTGCGCCAGGATGGCAATTTCGTGTTCCTGCGCGGGCAGGGTGCTTCGCCGCAGGGTGACCGCCCGTTCCTGGACCGCCTGGACCTGGGCTCGCTGAAGAGCGAGCGCCTGTTCCGCAGCGATGCCGATGCCTACGAGCAGTTCCTTGGTTTCAGCAACACGCCCGGCCGCTACCTGACCTGGCACCAGTCGGTGATGGACCCGCCGAATGCCTTCGTGCGCCAGCAGGGTGAAGCGGTGGCCGCTGCGAAAGAAGGCGAGGCGCAGTTCGCCTCCACTGCTACCGCCCTGACCACGCTGACCGACCCGACCCCGGAAGTGCGGCAGATCAAGAAGCAGCTGGTGACCTACAAGCGCGCCGATGGTGTGGATCTTTCCTTCACCCTGTACACCCCGCCGGGCTACAAGGAAGGCCAGCGCGTGCCGGCCATCCTGTATGCCTATCCGGCCGACTTCGCCAACGCCGCCCAGGCTGGCCAGGTGTCCGGTTCGCAGCAGACCTTCACCCGCCTGCAGCCATACCGGCTGATGCTGCTGGCCGGTTACGCGATCATCGACAATGCCTCGTTCCCGATTGTCGGCGATCCCAAGACCGCCTATGACACCTACCTGGAGCAGCTGGAAGCCGATGCCAAGGCGGCGGTGGACAAGGCCGTGGACATGGGCGTGGTCGACCGCAACCGTATCGGTGTGACCGGCCACAGCCACGGTGGTCTGATGACGGCCAACCTGATCGCCCACACCAACCTGTTCAAGGCGGGCGTGGCAACCAGCGGCTCGTACAACAAGACCTTCACCCCGTTCGGCTTCCAGAACGAGCGGCGCTCGGTGTGGCAGGCGCAGGACGTGTACCTGAAGGCCTCGCCGTTCTTCTACGCCGACAAGATCAAGCTGCCGCTGCTGCTGGTACATGGCGAGGACGATGCCAACCCGGGCACCGAACCGTTCCAGTCGCGCAAGCTGTACCAGGCGATCCGGGGCAATGGCGGTACCACCCGCCTGGTGATGCTGCCCAACGAGCCGCACTGGTATACCGCGCTGGAATCGAACGAACAGCTGGTCTCGGAAATGCTGAACTGGTTCGACACCTACGTGAAAAACGCCCGGTAACGTCGAGCTAGCTCGACTGCCTTTGTAGAGTCGAGCTTGCTCGACTGCCGTAAACAGGGCCGCCCCAGGGCGGCCCTTCTTGTAGAGTCGAGCCATGCTCGACTGCCCTGCTCACCACGACTGCTCATGAGAAAGGCTGTGCGGAAAATCTCAGGATGGGGATGGTTGCTGATCGGCCTGTTGTCCAGCGGCACCGCCGCCGTGGGCTGCACCGCGCTGGGTCGGTTTGCGATCCCGCAGTTCGTTGAGCGGTTTGCCGAAGCGGGCCAGCCGCTGCCGCTGATCACCCAACTGTTTGCCAGCAGTTACGGGCTGGCCTGGCTGGGTCCAGCGCTGGTGGTTGCCGCCTGGCTGGCAGGACGTGCGCGGCTGTCGGCGCTGATTGGCAGCGTGGCGGTGATGCTGGCAACTCCGCTCGCCATGTTTGCCGCCTACCTGCCGTTGTTCAAGCTGGGCACGTTGTACTGATCGGCGCGCGGCACGCGGCCCGATGGCCGCGATCGTGACCGGGTACCGCCAACCATGACCTCCGGCCCGTCGCAGGGCACTCAGCGCGTACTACTCTCAGTGATTCAAGGCGCGTGCGTGCCACCTTCCACTGGAGTTGTCGATGTCCCGTTCGTTGCTGGTCGTCGTTTCCGCGGTGTTGACGTTGTCCCCGCTGCCGCTGCTGGCCGCCAGGGCGCCCGCACAGGACCTGGCCGCCGAGGTCAATCCTTTCATCGGCACCACCAACGCCGGCAACGTCTACCCAGGGCCCACGGTGCCCTTCGGCATGGTGGCCTTCAGCCCGGAAATGACCGCGCTGCCGGGCAAGCGGTTTCCCATCGCCGCCCCCGGTGGCTACGAGTGGCGCAGCAACGGCGTGCGCGGTTTCAGCCTGACCCACGTCAACGGAACCGGCTGTACCGGTGCCAGCGGCGATGTTCCGCTCATGCCGGTCACGCTGCCGGTAGAGCTGTCGCCATCTTCTGCCGATGCCGGCATGCGTTACACCAGCCTGCTGGACCACCGCAAGGAATCGGCCAGCCCCGGTGCCTACACACTCACCCTGGACAACCGGGTGGCGGTCAGCCTGGCGGCCACGGCGCGTACTGCGGTCGGCCAGTTCCAGTTCCCGGCCGACAAGCCGGCCAACCTGCTGTTCCGCACCTCCGACAGCGAAGTGGGCAGCAGCGATTCGACCATCATCATCGACCCGGCCACGCGCACCGTGCGCGGTTCGGTCACCAGCGGCAACTTCTGCGGCTATCTGGCCGAAGACCGCCGCGAGAGCTACTACACCCTGCATTTCGTGGCGGAGTTCGACCAGCCCTTCGAGGTGGGGGGCACCTGGCGCGATGACACGGTGCAGGCCGGCGCGCGCGAGGGTGGCGGCGGCACCACCTATGGCAGCAAGGGCCACCCACCGGCCGGCAAGGGCGCGGGTGGCTGGATCAGTTTCGATGCCAGGCGCACGCCGGTGGTGACCGCACGCATCGGCATTTCCTACGTGGATGAAGCCGGCGCGCGGGCCAACCTGCGCCGCGAGAGTCCGCAGGGCACCACGGTGGCCGCCACCCAGGCCGCTACGCGGGCGAAGTGGAATGACCTGCTGGGCCAGGTGCGGGTGCGGGGTGGCACGCCCGATGAGCGGACCGTGTTCTACACCGCGCTGTACCACGCCATGCTTGCGCCCAACCTGCACAGCGACGCCGACGGGCGTTACCGCGGCATGGACGGCAGGGTGCATGCGCTGGCCAAGCGGCAGCAGGCGCAGTACGCCAATTACTCGGGCTGGGATGTCTATCGCTCGCAGCTGCAGCTGCTGACCCTGCTGCAGCCGCAGGTGGGCTCGGACGTGGCGCAGTCGCTGCTCAACCAGGCCGACCAGAACGGCGGGGTGTGGGATCGCTGGACCCACATCACCGGCGCCACCGGCGTGATGAACGGTGATCCATCGCCGCCGTCTGTGGCGGCCATCCATGCGTTTGGCGGCCGCAGCTTCGATCTGCAGCGCGCCTACGCGTCGCTTAAAAAGGCCGCGACCGTTCCGACCGCGCGCGATCTCGACACGCGTGGTTGCCCGGTGTTGTGCGTGGGCCAGCGCCCGGGCCTGGACCAGTGGCTGGCGCTGAACTACATGCCCGAAGGGGCGCCGGGGTGGGGGAGTGCGGCCGATACACTGGAAATGGTCAGCGCCGATTTCGGCCTGTCCGAACTGGCGCAGGCGGCCGGCGATGCGCAGGGGGCGCGCCAGTTCCGTGAGCGCTCCGGTTGGTGGCGCAATCTGTACAACCCGAAGGCCACCGCGCAGCAGGGCTATATCCAGCCGCGCAATGCAGATGGCAGCTGGCCGGCGTTCGACCCGGCCGCCGACGAAGGTTTTGTCGAAGGCAGTGGTGCGCAGTACCTGTGGATGGTGCCGTTCGATCCCGCCGGGCTGTTCGCAGCATTGGGGGGCCGCGAGGCCAGCATCGCGCGGCTCGATGCGTTCTTCCGCAAGCCCGACGGTACATGGGCGGTGACCAAGTCCGGCCCGCTGCACGCCGAACTGGACAACGAACCGTCCATCGCCGCGCCGTGGCTGTACAACTTCCTCGGCCAGCCGTGGAAGACCCAGGAAACCGTACGGCAAGCGATGCGCCAGATCTGGACCAACACCCCCGAGGGCATGCCCGGCAACGATGACCTTGGCCAGATGTCGTCGTGGTACGTGTGGTCGGCGCTGGGCCTGTACCCGGTGTACCCGGGTCGCGCGGACCTGGTGATCGGCAGCCCGCTGTTCACCGAAGCGGTGATTACCCGCCCGGGCGCGAAGATCGTGGTGCGTGCGCGCGGCGCAGCGATGGATGCGCCGTACGTGCAGTCGCTGCGGGTGGACGGCAGGGCCAGCAACGCAAGCTGGCTGCGGGCCAGTTTCGTACAGCGCGGCGGCACCCTGGACTTCGAGCTGGCTACCACCAAGAACGAGCAGTGGGGCGCGCAGGACGTTCCGCCCTCGCACGGCCCCCGCTGATCCAGAGTCTCCAGGAACAACAATGATCCATTTTCTACGCACCCGATGCTGCGCCACCGCAGTGGCACTCGCAATGAGCGCCACCTGCGCTCAGGCGCAGCCGCCCGTGGCGATCAATCCTTTGCTGGTGAAGCCCGTGGACCAGCTCCGCCCGGATGAGGTGCGCTACATGCAGCAGCGCCTTTCCGACTGGCCCGATCTGGGCCGCTACCGTGAAGCCAATGCGCGCGTGCCCGCCAAGCAGGCCGGCGTGCCGCGCGTGCTGTTCTTCGGCGATTCCATTACCCAGGGGTGGGGCGAAAAGGATCCTGCGGCGTTCTTCCCCGGCAAGGGCTATCTCAACCGCGGTATCAGCGGGCAGACCACGCCGCAGATGCTGCTGCGCTTCGGCCAGGATGTGGTCGCGCTGCAGCCGGACGTGGTGGTCATCCTCGCCGGTACCAACGATATCGCCGGCAACACCGGTGCCAGTACGCAGGCGATGATCGAAGACAACCTGCACGCGATGGTCGAGCTGGCGCGTGTGCACGGCATCCGCGTGGTGATGGCGTCGGTACTGCCGGTGAGCGAGTACCCGTGGATGCCGGGCATCGAACCTGCGGCAAAGGTGCGCGCCCTGAATGCCGCGCTCAAGCAGTACGCCCACGCGCAGGGGCTGGTGTACCTGGACTATTACGCGGTCATGGCCAATGCCGCCGGTGGCCTGGATCCTGCCTTGGCCGCCGATGGCGTGCACCCCACCGCGAAGGGCTATGCGCTGATGGCGCCGTTGGCGGAGGCTGCTATTGCGCGGGCGCTGCAAGCCGCGCCACGCGGCGCGCCCTGATCGCACTGACGGCGCATGGCGGTGGTTTCCAACAACGTGGTCGAAGCGATGGCGCGCGCCGTGTTCAAGCGCAGCCCGGTGCTGGTCACCGAGCTGTATCCGGGGGCCGGTGAGCAGCCTCGGCGCTATGACTCTGCCGAGGCGCTGTGCGAACACGGCCGGACGTTGCAGTGCGTGTCGGGCGGCATGCTGCTGGTGGGCGTGCAGTACGCGGACATGGGCGGCGCTGTACGCGTGCGCCCATTTGATACAGGGCGCGGTGACTTCGCTCGTGTCACCGTTTCAGGTTGGGGCCTGGTGTCGATCCTGCTACCGATGGCGATCGATGCGAACGTCGCGGCCAAAGTGCAGGCCCTGACCGAGCGCGCCGCACTGGCCCGCGAGCGCGGTGCACTGGATGTTCCTCCGGTGTGCGACTGGAACTGGAAGGCGGTGGAATCGCACAAGCGCCGCTTGCAGGATGTGCTCAGGCGAGCCCTGTAACACGCTGCTCAGCCGTCGTCGCGCTTCAACGCCGCATCGGCCGCCAACAGCGCTTCGGCCGCTGCACTCAGCGGCGGCGAGGGCGGCGTGGTGCTGCCAATGGCCGCCATCATCCGATCCATGCCCACGAACGCGCGCGCGCGGCGGTCGTAGATGCCAGTGACCAGCAGCGCCCGCGTGGCGATCTTCTGTTCCGGGCCGATCAGTACGCGCTGTTCCATGATCACCCGCGTGCCGACCCAGCCGGCCAGCCGCGTTTCCAGCGTGTAGTGCTGGAACGGGCGCAGTTCGCGGCGGAACTGGATGGTGCCGGCGCCAACGATGGGCGCCCATTTCTCGCGCAGCGCCACCTTGCCCAGGCCCATGCGCAGGATCAGGTCCAGCCGGCCCAGATCGAAGATGTTCCAGTAGCGGCCGTTGGTCATGTGCAGGTTGCTGTCCAGATCGTTGGGCAGCACGCGGAACTGCAGGCGGGAAACCCCGAACGGGGCATCCAGGCGCGGGCGGAACAGGCTGCACAGCAGCAGGTGGAGCAGGCGGAACCAGAGATTCATGGCTATGACGACTGTTATAGAACGGGCGTTACGCTAATCTATGACGACTGTCCTAGCAAGGAGCCCAGCATGAGCCCACGCGCGAGCGATGCCCCCCAGCGTGTCATCGATGCGGCGGCCCAGATGCTGGCGCGGGTGGGCCTCAATGCCACCAGCATCCGCGAAGTCACCAAGCTGGCCGACGCCCCGCTGGGGTCGACCTACCACCACTTCCCCGGCGGCAAGCAGGAACTGCTGGCCAAGGCCACAACGCTGGCCGGCGACAAGGTGGAAGCCCTATTGCTGGACCTGCTGCGCGAGGGCGCCGTGCCTGGCCTGGAGCGATTCCTGGCGATGTGGCGCGAGCGCCTGCTGCGCTCGCAGTTCCGCGCCGGCTGCCCGGTACTTGCTGCGGCCGTGGAAGAGCCCGTGGAGGCGGTTGCCAGCCAGCCGCGCGCGGCGGCGGCCGAGGTGTTCGCGCGCTGGCAGGGGCACCTGGCCCAGGCCTTCATCAGCGATGGCCATGCGCCGGAACAGGCCGCGGGTCTGGCCAGCCTGGTCATTGCCAGCGTGGAAGGCGCGGTGGCGATGAGCCGCGCGCTGCAGGACATCGCGCCGTTCGACCAGGTGGCCGCGCAACTGCTGAAGGCCGCGCGCGCGGGTTGAGCGGTCGGCGGGTTGAGCAGCGTGCTATTTGAACAGCATGTACAGCCAGCCGAGCAGCACCGGAACCACTACCGACACGATCGATGCCGCCAGCCAGCGCAGGTAGCCGACCTGCGCCGGCAAGCCCTGCCGCTTCAACGCCCAGGCATGCAGCGGCAGCACCAGCAGGGCCTGTACGACCAGGGCGGCCAATGCAGCCATCCATAGCAGGATGACCCCCAGGCAGCCGTCGCTGAAGCAGTAAGTAGCGGCCCACGATCCCCAGCCGGCCAGGCCGATCATCGGCATGAAAAGAAGAAGGGCGAGGGGGCGGGTGAACTGGCGGGCCTGCATGCCGTGCAACATCCTGTTTCCGGCCGGCCACGATAGCGGCCCCGCGGCAGTAGCGCCATGCCGCAGCCGCCTTCATTCGCGGTTAGAATCGGCCATCACCACCACCGCGTGCCCGGCAAGGATGTCCGCATGCTGCACCACCTCTCTCTGGGTGTCCGTGATCTGGATGCCGCCGCGCGTTTCTACGATGCCGCCCTGGCGGCGCTCGGCTTCCGCCGCGTGTTCGAGGACGACGAGGCGATCGGCTACGGCCTGATCGACGATGAAGACATCCTGTGCCTGAAACAGCGTGACGATGCGCTGGCGCCCGGGCCGGGCTTCCATCTTGCGTTTGCCGCACCGTCGCGGGAGGCCGTGGATGCATTCCATGCCGCGGCGCTGGCCACGGGCGGGCGTGACAACGGTGCCCCGGGGGTGCGTACCGATTACGGCGACCGCTACTACGCCACCTTTGTTGTCGACCCGGACGGTCATCGCATCGAGGCCGTCTACAAAGGCGCAGCGCCTTGACCAAGCGCGGCCGGTTCAACGCACGCGCGTTGAAGCTGCCCATCACCCGCCGCGGTGAAGTGCTGAGCGCGCGCCGGCAGCTGCAGCGCAACGGTGGGCCGCGCCTGCAGATGGCGGTGATCGTGCTGATGACCGGCGCGGCAGGATTCCTGGCCGCGCATGCGTTGCGCGTGGCGGGTGTGGACATGATGGTGCTGCGCTACCCGCTGGCGGTGCTGCTGGCGTACGGCGTGTTCCTGCTGCTGATGTGGTTGTGGATCCGCTGGCGCTGGGACGCCGTCGATGGCGCGCCGGATGTCGGTGGCGGCGGTGGTTCAGGTCGGGATGTGCAGGGGCCGGTGTGGGGCGGGCAGGGTGGCCAGTCGGGTGGTGGCGGTGCATCGGCATCGTGGGCGGAGGGCTCGGCTCGCTCCGTGATCGACAGTGATGGTGCCTCTCTGTTGGATGCCGCCGATGGCGAAGCGGGTCTGCCACTGCTGGCGGTGCTGGGCATCGTTGCCGTGGTCGGCAGTGCGGTGCTGGCCAGCGCCTGGGTGGTGTGGTCGGCGCCGCTGCTGATGGCCGAACTGCTGGTAGATGCCGCGATTGTCGGTGGGCTGTACCGGCGCATGCAGGGCATACAGGCGCAGGGCTGGTGGCGGCTGTGCCTGACACATACCGTGTGGCCGCTGGTGGGGCTGCTGGTGTTCTTCGCCGCACTCGGCTGGCTGGCGCAGACGCTGGCACCCCAAGCGGTGACGTTGATGCAGGTGGCGCGCGCGCTGTAGCGTGACGCCAAAGTTGCAGGACGAAGCAGGGAGGATCATGCACGTACGCATCATCTGGAGGCGCATCTTGTGGTCGGTCGTGGCCTTTGTGGCGCTGGCGCTGCTGGTGGAGCGCGCGTGGCAGGCGCCACCGGTCCGCATCGGTCCAATGCCCGTCGTGCTGGGCACTGCGCAGATGCAGGCCGAGGTGATGGCGCTGGCTATCCGCCAGGTCCAGCCGCCGCTTCCGCCGCTGCCCCCGCCGCCGCCGATGGTGAAAGCGCTGTCGAGGCAGGAGGTCGCTGCCGTGCCGCTCCCGCCCGCGCCGCACACAGAGGCAGCGGTTCCAGCGCCATCGGCGAACGTGACCACGCCCGCCGGCCACGGGCCTGCAGTAAAGGATGTCGGGCGCTGGCGGCCACCGCAACAGCCCACGCTGGATACCCCGGCGCCTTCCTGGGCCAGGGTGATGGAGTGGACGCTGCCTTTCTGCAGGCAGCGCCTGGCGATGACCGATTGCCAGGATGATGCTCCGCTGGCTCGTTTCCCCGATGATGAAGGTGCGGAGCTGTTCCGGCTGCGGCAGGAGCTGGAGGCTGCGCAGCGCGCCGCCAATGCGCGGCGTTCGCGTGTGCCCGAGCAGGCGCTGGCGGGTGCGCAGCGCATGACCCTTCAACAGTTGCAGAGGATGAAGGCGGAGGGCGGGCCGGGCTGCGACGGGAACGTGACCCAACGGCAGCTGCAGATCGTTTCGCTGTCACGCCCGGTGTTCAGTGTCGACGGGCAGTGGGCGATGATTTCGGTGGTCAGTGGCAGCTGCTTCAGCGGCCATGGTCAGCAGGAAAAGTTCCTGCTGCACCGAGAGGATGGCCGTTGGGTATTTGAGCGGGAGGACTGGGCGGCGGAGTACGCAGCCGCCGTGGGGCGGGCCCCGATACGGGGCGAACAGATCAACTGACAGGAAGGAGACGCGAAATGGATATCGCAATGCGCAGGAACAGCATCTGGCTTCGATGGACGTTGGGGGCCGTCCTGGCGCTGCTGCCGTTCACAGGAATGGCACAGTCGTCGCCTCCAGCGCAGGTGCCGGCAACAGGCGAAGCAGCCAGCCAGGTCTCGGCCGCTGCGAATGAAGGCGAATGCCGCGCGTGCGGCTATGAACGGGTAGGGCGCAAGATCGATATCGCCCTGGTGGTGTTGATCGCCGTGTCGCTGGTCAGCGTGCTGGTCGCGCTGTCACGCGAATGGGGTACGACCTCGCAGCGCTGGACCTGCCGCAGCCTGGCGTTGTTCATGCTGGCCGTGGGGGCGGTGCTGCTGTGGCGCACGGGCAGCGTGTTGTATCTGGGCTACAACCCCTGGCAGGAAGACGCTGCAGCCGTTGATGCCGGTTGGGCCACTGCACTGCTCAGCACATCGCCGAAGTGGCTGATGGCCGTGCTGCTGATCGGCGCCGCACCGACGCTGTGGAAGCGCAGCGAGCGACTGCCGCGCTGGCGTATTTCCTGAGCCACGACGACGAGTCTTGAATCGCTTCTGCAAGGGTTGGCGCCGGGATGTTCCCGGCGCCAATCGCCGTGCTCAGTCGAAACGCCAGCGCATCCCTGCATAGACACCGCGGCCTTCGCCCGGTGTCGAACGGGCCACGTCCTTGCCGGCGTCGTCATAGCCCGGCGTGACCGTTGCCGCGTAATGGCGGTCGCCGATGTTGCGCACCTCGGCCCAGGCCTGCCAGCGGCCACCCGGTGCGTCGTAACCGATGCGGCTGCCGAAGATCACGTGGCTGTCGGCCCAGTAGCTGTTGGCGTAGTCCACGGCGATGCGCGAGGCATATTCGGTGTTCAGCGCCGCGTACAGGCCTGAAGCGTGATCGAACCGTAGTTCGGCCTGGTAGCTGTGTTGCGGCAAGCCCGGCAGGCGGTTGCTGCCAAAGCGCGCATCGTGGCGATAGCGGAAATCGCTGAAGGTATAGGCCTGGCGCAGTGACAGGCGGCCCGGCACGCCCTGCCACAGCGTGCTGTCCAGGCCAGCTTCGATGCCACGGTGCACGGTGGGGCTGGCGTTGTTTTCGGCGATGAACAGGTTCGGCACCGGTTGCAGTTCCACCGTCAGCAGTTCGTGGTTCACGTGCGCGTAGTAGCCGGTCAGCTCCCAGCGGCCGAGCGCGGCGTCACCGCGCGCACCCAGTTCCAGCGTGGTGGCGGTCTGGTTCTGCATCGGCACCGGGCTGCGCTGGCGGCCGGTGGACGGCCCGTTGCCCGCAGCGAAGTACTGGTTCGAACCCCAGATCATCGACCACGGATGCGGCGCTTCCACCGAACGGCTCAGGTTGCCGAACCACTGCGTCTGCGCGCTGTGCTGCCAGGTGAAGCCCAGGCGCGGCGCGTAGTCCCAGTCGTGCTCGCGCAGGCGGCCGCCACTGCTGGGCCAGGTCACCTGCACGTCACGCTGGGTGTTGATCAGGGCCAGGCCGGTCTGCACGCGCAGGCGCTCGTTCAAGGCCAGGCTGTTGCCGATGTGCAGGGTGCTGTCGGTGCCGTGGTGGCGGAAATCACGCGTGTGGGTACCGGCGGCATAGCCGTTGCTGGCAAAGCGCAGCGACTCGCGCACGTTCGCCTGCAGGTCGTGGGTCACGCGCAGGCCGACGGTGGTTTCGCTGTCCCGCCCGAACAGTAGATGGCGACGTCGGTAGTCCAGCGTGGCATTCAGATTGGCGTAGTCCAGCTGCTGGCGGTACAGGCTCTCGTTCAAGTCCATCGGGTACTTGTGATAGACCAGCCCGGCCTGCAGCGAGGAATCCTCGTCGATCTGCAGCGTGGTCATGTTGCCGATCCAGGTGCTGCCCGGCTGCGGGCGGCGCGCGTCGATGGCCAGGTTGGCGGCGTTGGCCGCGCGTGGGTCGTTGCGGATCTGCGCGCGGGTCAGGCGCCCGGGCGTTTCGTGATTGGTCTCGCGGTAGCGCACGAAGAAGCGGGTCTGCAGGTCCGGGCTGATCTGCCAGCCGATGTTGGCCATCGCGCCCTTGCCATCGCCACGCGCGTGGTCCTGGTAGCCGTCGAACTCGGTATCGGTATAGGCGAGGAAGTAGTCGACATCGCCGCTGACGCCGCCCCAGCTGATGCCGCGCTTCTGGTAGCCACGGCTGCCGGCTTCGTAATGCAGCTGCACACCGGCCGAATCACGGCCGCTGCGGCTGACGTAGTCGATCGCGCCGCCCAGTGCCAGCGCACCGCGCTCGAAACCGTTGGCGCCGCGCAGCACCTCCACCCGCGACAGCCACAGCGGTTCCAGCAGTTCGTAGGGCGTGCCGCCCGCGCCGGTCAACGGCAGGCCATCGAGCGAAACGGCGATGCCCGAGGCATGCGCGCCGGGCCCGCGGTTGATGCCTGAGCCGCGGATCGACACCTTGGTGCCCTCGTTGCCCGGCGACTGCGCACTGATGCCCGGCTGATAGGCCAGTACATCGGCGCTGCTGGACAACCGGCTGTCGGCCTTGGAGACGTCGATGACGTTGCTGGCGCCGGGCACGCGCTTCAGCGCCTCACGTGCCTGCGCGCTGGCATCGGCGGCAGTGACCTGCACGGCATCAAGCGTGGTGGCCTGCGGGGCGGCGTTGGCCATGGCAGCAAGGCTGAAGGACACGGCCAGGAACAGCAGCGACGGGGTGGGGCGGTAAGACGGAAGCGACATGCGGACAGGCTGTAAACCACGAAAGTGGCGCGCAAGTTAACAGGTCGCGCGCGCCACGTCACCCACCGGCAGCGTATGGCGTGCCCGCGCCCTTGTAGAGTCGAGCTTGCTCGACTGCTTTTCCCGGTCTGTCGCGAATGCCCCTTAACCTCTGCCGCCGCGTGAGCTACAAGACCGCCTCAGTCCGGGCTGCCGAAACAGCCGCGCAAGGGAAGAACGATGGAAGACGATCAGGATTTCGCACTCTTCATCGAAAACTTCGGTGAGGCAACTGCACGCGATCCGGTGCCGGAGGCCAGTCTCCGCAGGTGGGCGGGCATCCTGCCCGATTCGCTGTTGCGCTATTGGCGGCGTGATGGATGGGCGAACTATGGCAACGGACGGTTGTGGACGGTGAACCCCGAAGACTACGAAGACCTGATGCACGCGTGGTTGGAGGAAACACCCTTTTCTCAGATCGATTCCTACCACGTGTTTGCCCGGAGCGGATTCGGAAGGCTCTACCTGTGCGGCGAAGCATCAGGCGTCGGTGTGAGCATCGATCCGATCCGCGGTGAAGTGTTCGCTCTCCAGAACCGCCTGAGATTGAAGTCTCTCGCGCAGCAGGAAGGTGGCATCAAGGCCTTCTTCGCCTGTGCCGAGCCCGACGATTTCGATCTGCTGGATGCGGACGAGGCACTGCTCTTTGCCAGGGCCATGAGCACATGCGGCCCCTTGCAGGCAGACGAGATGTATGGCTTCGAACCCGCGCAGGTCTGCGGTGGCGAGGTTGCCCTTGGCAACCTGCGCAGGCTCAAGCTTCATCCCCACCTGCACATGCTGAGGCAGTTCGCCGCGCCTGCGTTTCCACGCTATGCGGTTGATCCGAAGCCACTGGCGCGCAAGTGATTGGGCGGGACCAGCTTTGTAGAGTCGAGCCATGCTCGACTGGCCTTTCCCGGGACGGCGAGAAGAGCAGTCGAGCAAGCTCGACTCTACAAGAGCCGCACGGTAGCGCCGGGCCGTGCCCGGCGACGCTCGATCAGCCCAGAATTCCCGGCAGATCCAGTCCCTTCTCCTTCGCGCATTCCACCGCGATCTCATACCCGGCATCGGCATGGCGCATCACGCCGGTGGCCGGGTCGTTCCACAGCACGCGGCCAATCCGCTTCGCCGCCGCTTCGGTGCCGTCGCACACGATCACCATGCCGGCATGCTGCGAGAAGCCCATGCCCACGCCGCCGCCATGGTGCAGCGACACCCAGGTGGCGCCGCTGGCGGTGTTCAACAGGGCATTGAGCAGCGGCCAGTCGGACACCGCATCGGAGCCGTCGGCCATCGCTTCGGTTTCGCGGTTCGGCGAGGCCACGCTGCCGCTGTCCAGATGGTCGCGGCCGATCACCACTGGCGCCTTCAGTTCACCGTTGGCCACCATCTCGTTGAAGGCCAGGCCCAGGCGATCACGGTCGCCCAGGCCGACCCAGCAGATGCGTGCCGGCAGGCCCTGGAACTTGATCTTCTCGGCAGCCATGTCCAGCCAGCGGTGCAGGTGCGGGTTGTCCGGAATCAGCTCCTTCACCTTGGCATCGGTCTTGGCGATGTCTTCCGGATCGCCGCTCAGTGCGGCCCAGCGGAACGGGCCGATGCCGCGGCAGAACAGCGGGCGGATGTAGGCCGGCACGAAGCCGGGGAAATCGAAGGCATCGTCCACGCCTTCTTCCAGCGCCATCTGCCGCAGGTTGTTGCCGTAATCCACGGTCGGCACGCCCAGCGCATGGAAACCGAGCATGGCGCGGATGTGGTTGGCCATCGATTCGCGCGCAGCCTTTTCCACGACCTTCGGCGCGGAAACGCGTTTCTGGTCCCATTCCTCCACCGTCCAGCCCTGCGGCAGGTAACCGTTCACCGGGTCGTGTGCGGAGGTCTGGTCGGTCAGCAGGTCCGGCTTCACGCCGCGGATCAGAAGTTCGTCCAGCACATCGGCCACGTTGCCCAGCAGGCCCACCGACAACGGCTTCTTGGCCGTGCACGATTCCTCGATCAGGCGCAGCGCTTCGTCCAGGTTGTCGGTCCAGGTGTCCAGGTAACCGGTGCGCAGGCGCATGTCGATGCTGCTCTTGCGGCATTCCACGGCCAGGCACGAGGCACCGGCCATCACCGCGGCCAGCGGCTGTGCGCCGCCCATGCCGCCCAGACCGCCAGTGAACAGCCACTTGCCGGCCAGGTTGCCGTTGTAGTGCTGGCGGCCCATTTCCACGAAGGTTTCGTAGGTGCCCTGCACGATGCCCTGCGCGCCGATGTAGATCCAGCTGCCGGCGGTCATCTGGCCGTACATGGCCAGGCCCTTCTTATCCAGCTCGTTGAAGTGGTCCCAGTTGGCCCAGCGCGGCACCAGGTTGGAATTGGCGATCAGCACGCGCGGCGCATCGGCATGGGTGCGGAACACGCCCACCGGCTTGCCCGACTGCACCAGCAGGGTCTGGTCATCGTCCAGCCGCTTCAGCGTTTCCACGATGGCATCGAAGCTTTCCCAGTCGCGCGCGGCGCGGCCGATGCCGCCGTACACCACCAGTTCCTGCGGGCGCTCGGCCACGTCCGGGTGCAGGTTGTTCATCAGCATGCGCAGCGGCGCTTCGGTCAGCCAGCTCTTGGCATTCAGCGTGGTACCGGTCGGCGCGGTGATGGTGCGGCTGGGGTCGTTGCGGGTCATGCGGCGCTCCGGTTGGTAGCGAATTCAAGGCAGGCATTGAGCACCTGTGCCAGGGTGTGGCGCAGCGGTGCGGCGTGATCGGGGTCCAGCGGGGTGGGCCAGCTGTGCTCGTCCACCTGGTCGGGCAGCGGCTCGTGCATGTAGCCGCGGCAGGCCAGTTCCATCTGCAGCGAATGCACGCCGCCGGGGATGTCGCTGTAGTGCCGGGTGATCCAGCCGCCCTTGAAGCGGCCGTTGCGCACCTGGCTCATGCCGCTGATCTTCAGCAGGTTTTCCACCACATCGCTCAGCGCGTTGTCGCAGGACGTATCCGGTGCGCCAGACGGACCGGCCGTACCCAGGTTGAACTGCGGCAGTTCGCCATCGAACAGATGCGGAATGTGCGAACGGATCGAATGCGCGTCGTACACCACCACCGTGCCGTGCTGCGCACGCAGGCGCGCGATCTGTGCGGCGAGTTCATCGTGGTAGGGCGCGAAATACGTGTCGCGGCGGCGCGCGATTTCCGTTTCGTCCGGTTCGCGACCTGCGTGGTACAGCGGCTGGTTGTCGAAGGTGGTCAGCGGGCACAGGCCGGTGGTGTTCTGGCCCGGATACAGCGAAACACCACTCGGGTCGCGGTTGAGGTCGATCACCGAACGCGAGATCGCCGAACGTACCGTGGTCGCGCCCATGCCGCGCGCGAAGTCGTACAGCTCGTGCACCCACCAGTCGGCATCGCGCCGCGCCAGCCACGGCGAGTGGTAGTCGCCCATCAGCTCGTGCGGCAGTTCGCTGCCGGTGTGCGGGAAGCTGACGATCAGCGGCGCATCGCCCTCGTGCACGGTCAGCCAGTCGGGGCGAGTGTTCATGCCTGCGGCTCCACGGTGGGCAGCAGGTCACCCAGGCCCTGTGCCAGCGCACCGCTGCGCACCAGATCGGTGGCGGCCACCATGTCCGGGTGGAAGTAGCGGTCTTCTTCCAGCGTTGGCACCTGCGCGCGCAGGGTGGCGCGCACGCTTTCCAGTGCGGCGCTGGAGCGCAGGGGCGCGTGGAAATCGCAGCCCTGGGCCGCGGCCAGCAGCTCGATGCCGATCACGTTGGCCGCGTTCTCGGCCATCTGCATCAAGCGGCGCGCGCCGTGTGCGGCCATCGATACATGGTCTTCCTGGTTGGCCGAGGTCGGGATCGAATCGACACTGGCCGGGTAGGCGCGCTGCTTGTTTTCAGAAACCAGCGCCGCGGCGGTCACCTGCGGAATCATGAAACCGGAATTCAGGCCGGGGCGCGGGGTCAGGAAGGCAGGCAGGCCGGACAGCGCCGGGTCCACCAGCATGGCCAGGCGGCGCTCGCTGATCGAACCGATCTCGCACACCGCCATGGCCAGCATGTCGGCGGCGAAGGCCACCGGCTCGGCGTGGAAGTTGCCACCGGACAACGCTTCGCCCGTATCGGTGAACACCAGCGGATTGTCGGACACGCCGTTGGCTTCGATTTCCAGCGTGGTTGCCGCCTGGCGCAGGATGTCCAGTGCCGCGCCCATCACCTGCGGCTGGCAGCGCAGGCAGTACGGGTCCTGCACGCGTACATCGTTGTCGCGGTGCGATTCGCGGATGTCCGAACCCTGCATCAGCGAACGCAGGGTGGCGGCGGTGGCGATCTGCCCGCGTTGGCCACGGATGGCATGGATGCGCGGATCGAACGGCGTGTCCGAACCCTTGGCCGCTTCCACGGAAAGTGCGCCGGTCACCAGCGCGGCCTGGAACACGGTCTCGATCTCAAACAGCCCGGCCAGCGCATAGGCGGTGGAGAACTGGGTGCCGTTGAGCAGGGCCAGGCCTTCCTTCGCGCCCAGTTCCACCGGCTGCAGGCCCGCGCGTGCCAAGGCTTCCACGGCCGGCAGGCGCTCCTGGCCAACGAAGGCCTCGCCCACGCCCAGCATCACGCTGGCCAGGTGCGAGAGCGGTGCCAGATCGCCGGACGCACCGACCGAGCCCTGTGCCGGCACTACCGGCAGCACGCCCTTCACCAGCATCGCTTCCAGCAGCAGCAGGGTCTCTTCGCGCACGCCTGAAGCACCCTGGGCCAGGCTGACCAGCTTCAGCGCCATCATCAGCCGCACCACGCTGGCCGGCATCGGTTCGCCCACGCCAGCGGCATGCGACAGCACGATGTTCCGCTGCAGGGTGGCCAGGTCTTCGCGCTCGATGCGCACGCTGGCCAGCTTGCCGAAGCCGGTATTGATGCCATACACCGGCGCGCCTTTGGCGACGATGGCGGCCACGGCGGCGGCGCTGGCGCGCACCACCGGCAGCGCGGCCGGATCCAGTGCAAGCGGCGCGCCGCGGTAGACCTGCCGCCACTGGGCAAGGGTGACATGGCCGGGGCGAAGAACCAGGGTGTTGCTCATGTGTTGCTCCAGGAAGCAGGCAGGTCGGGCTGCCCGCGCACCACGCGCGCGTGCAGCGGGTTGAATCCCATGCGATAGACCAGGTCGGCCGGCGCGTCGATGTCCCAGATCGCCAGGTCGCAGTCCATGCCCACGGCCAGGCGGCCGATGCGTTCACTGCGGCCCAGCGCGCGCGCCGCTTCACGGGTGAAGCCGGCAATGCATTCGTCCACGGTCAGGCGGAACAGGGTGGCGCCCATGTTCATCGCCAGCAGCGGGCTGGTCAGCGGCGAGGTGCCGGGGTTGCTGTCGGTGGCCAGGGCCAGCGGCACACCGGCCGCACGCAGCGCGGCAATCGGGGGCAGGGTGGTATCGCGGGTGAAATAGAAGGCGCCGGGCAGCAGCACGGCCACGGTGCCGGCGGCGGCCATGGCGGCGATGCCGGCCGCATCCAGATGTTCGATATGGTCGGCTGACAGCGCGCCGAAGCCGGCGGCCAGTTCGGCGCCATGCTGGTTGCTCATCTGTTCGGCGTGGATCTTCACTGCCAGTCCGCTGGCACGTGCCGCCTCGAACACCTGCCGCGCCTGTGCGGGCGAGAACGCGATGTTCTCGCAGAACACGTCCACCGCTTCGGCCAAGCCTTCGGCGGCGATGGCCGGAATCATCACGTTGCACACCTCGTCGGTGTACTCCTGCGCCTGCCGGCCCGGCGGCACCGCGTGCGCGCCCAGGAAGGTGGTGGCCACGTTCACCCGGCATTGCTCGCCCAGCGCACGCGCGACCTGCAACTGTTTGCGTTCGTCGGCCAGGGTCAGGCCATAGCCGGACTTGATCTCGACCGTGGTCACGCCTTCGGCGCGCATCGCCAGCAGGCGCGGGCGGCTTTCTGCGGCCAACTGCTCCGCGCTGGCCGCACGGGTGGCGCGTACGGTGGCGACGATGCCGCCGCCGGCGCGCGCGATATCGGCATAGCTGACGCCCTGCAGGCGCTGCTCGAATTCGTTGGCGCGGTTGCCGGCGTAGACCAGGTGCGTGTGGCAGTCGACCAGCCCGGGCGAGATCCAGCGGCCCTCGCCATCGAAACGCGTAGTCGGGCGCAGGTGGGCATCGCTGCCGGCCGGGCCGACATGCACGATGCGGCCGTCGGCGCAGGCCAGCACGCCGTCGCGGATGATTCCCAGGCCCTCGCCATCAAGGGTCATCAGGTGGACATTGGACCAGAGGGTGTCGACGTGCATGGCATCCACTACGCGGCTGTGCTTATATGTCTATACAATATAAGCGTCCCTTTTGGGTTGTCCAGCCATGTCTGATTCGCGTTCCCCTGCCGCTTTCCACGCTGCCCATGCCTTGCTGGCCGACGGCTGGGCCCGTGATGTGCGCCTGCAGGTGCAGCACGGTCGCATCACCGCGATCAGCACGGGGCAGGCTGCCGAAGCAGGCGATACCCGCGTCGACATCGCGGTACCGGGCCTGCCGAACCTGCACAGCCACGCCTTCCAGCGCGGCATGGCGGGCCTGACCGAGATCGGCGGCGGCGACGGCGACAGCTTCTGGAGCTGGCGCGAGCTGATGTACCGCTTCCTGGCCCACCTGCGTCCCGATGCCGTGCAGGCCATTGCCGCCCAGGCGTACATGGAAATGCTGGAAAGCGGCTTCACCCGGGTGGGCGAATTCCACTACCTGCACCACGATGCCGATGGCCAGCCGTACGCGAACCGTGCCGAGATGAGCGCGCGCATTGCCGCCGCTGCGGCACAGACCGGCATCGGCCTGACCCTGCTGCCGGTGTTCTATGCGCACGCCGATTTCGGCGGCGCGCCGCCCAATCCCGCGCAGCGCCGCTTGATCCACGACGTGGAAGGTTTCGCGCAGCTGCTGGATGCGGCCAAGCCGGCACTGGCCGCCCTGCCCGATGCGGTGCTGGGCATCGCGCCGCACAGCCTGCGGGCAGTGACCGGTGAAGAACTGAGCGCGCTGCTGCCGTTGACCGACGGCCCCGTGCACATCCATATCGCCGAGCAGGTGCGCGAAGTCGACGCCTGCCTGGCCTGGAGCGGCCAGCGCCCGGTGCAGTGGCTGTACAACCATGCGCCGGTGGACGCGCGCTGGTGCCTGGTGCATGCCACCCACATCACCGACGACGAGCGCGCCGCGATCGTGGCCAGCCAGGCGGTGGCCGGGCTGTGCCCGATCACCGAGGCCAACCTGGGTGATGGCCTGTTCCCGATGCAGGCGTTCGCGCGCGAAGGCGGGCGCTTCGGCGTCGGCTCCGATTCGAACGTGCTGATCGATGCGGCCGAAGAGCTGCGCCTGCTGGAATATGGCCAGCGTCTGAGCCTGCGCGGCCGCAACGTGCTGGCCCCGGACGCCCGCCGCAGCAGTGGCCGCTTCCTGTTCGAAGGCGCCCTGCACGGCGGTGCGCAGGCGCTGGGCGTGGCCGCCGGCCTGCAGGTTGGCGCCAGTGCCGATCTGCTGGAACTGGACGCCGCGCACCCGGCGCTGCAGGCGCGACAGAATGACGCATGGCTTGACAGCTGGGTCTTCGCTGCACGTAATGGCGCGCTGCGTTCGGTCTGGCGCCATGGCCGCCAGGTCGTGGCCGACGGCCGCCACCTGCAGCGCGAGGCCATCACCACCGCCTTTGCTGCAGCGTTGCGTGGCGTGCTGGGCTGACCGCCTCCCTGCTTTTCGAGATCCTCATCGAGATCCCCACCCCCGTGAAGGCCCGCAAGTCCGCCACGCTCAACCAGCGTATCCGCAGCGATCTGGAAAGCCGCATCCTCAGTGGAGAGTGGGCGCCGGGTTTCCGCATTCCGTACGAACACGAGCTGATGGAGCAGTACGGCTGCTCGCGGATGACGGTGAACAAGGTGCTGACCGCGCTGGCCGAGAGCGGCATGATCGAGCGCCGGCGCCGCGCCGGTTCGTTCGTGGCCCGGCAGCCGCCGCACCTGGAACAGGTGGCGCTGGAAATTCCCGATATCGCGATGGAAGTCGGCTCGCGCGGCCATCAATACAGCTACCGCCTGCTGCAGCGTGAACTGCGCGGGGCCAGCGCGGGTAATGCCGGCGAAGAAGAGCTGGCCGGTGCGGGCTCGCTGTTGGCGATGCGCTGCCTGCATCTGGCCGATGACCGGCCGCTGGCGCTGGAACATCGCCTGATCAGCCCGGTGGGCGTGCCCGAAGTGCTGGGGGTGGATTTCAGCACCACCGCGCCCGGCAGCTGGCTGCTGCAGAACGTGTCCTGGACCCGCGCCCAGCACCGCATCAGTGCCTGGGGCGCCGACGCCGCCGCGGCCAAGCTGCTGCAGGTGGCGCCGGGCACGGCCTGTCTGGTGATCGAGCGCCTGACCTGGCGCGGCGATCAGCCGATCACCCGGGTGCGCCAGGTATTCCTGGGCGATGCCTGGGACCTGGTGGCGCGCTTCGCGCCGGGCGGACGCTGAGGCGGCCAATCCACGCATGGCGTGGATCTTATCTCTTGCCGATCTGGCACCTTGGGTGCCGAGAGCCCGGCGTGGGCGA